>JAZNBY010000117.1:0-40266 GCA_045587325.1 Lachnospiraceae bacterium
CTCTCTGATATATGCAGTCGGAGACTCAAATACCACCCGCAGGGTATTGGCCCCTTCCCTGATCCGGTCCTTTACATCGTATTCCCAGATCCTGTGCATATTGTATGCGGTACCAATGGATATGTCGTTTAAAAAAATCTCCGCCAGCGTATCGATTCCCTCAAAACGGAGCAATACCCGCTCCTTTTCCGTTACCGCAGCATCTGCGAAAAAAACGGTTTCGTACTCATACCGTTTCTCCGAAAGCTTTAACGCCGCCAGTTCATTATCCCGGTAATACGGCTCCTCTATTATTCCGTTCCGAAGCAGGTCCGAGTACAAGTCTCCCGGCACTATCGCCGGAACAAAAGTCTCTGTCCCCACTTCTCTCAACTTCCAATTCTGGGCTATTTCCGTGATTACCATAACAACACCTCCCGGATTGTTCGTATGTATTGTTGACACTACAATAACTGTACTTATTTTACATAAAAAAGTATAGCATACTTCTTTTTCAAAAGATACTTTTTTCCGTATATATTTACAACTGTAATCTTCTATAAAGCAAAAAAGAGTTGCCGCTTTCGCGACAACTCTTCCTTAAACCTTTAATATGCACCTTTTCTTCGTAACATACATACCACCGTTTTGAACATAATCTTGAAATCAAGCATAATACTCCACTGGTCAATATAAATTGTATCCAGTTCAACGATTTCGTCAAAATCGGTAATCTGACTGCGCCCGCTAACCTGCCACATTCCGGTAATGCCCGGTTTAATGCTCATTCTCCGCCAGTGAGTACGTTCATACTTTGCCACCTCATCCAGTGTCGGCGGTCTGGTTCCCACTAAACTCATATTTCCGATCAACACATTAAAAAACTGCGGCAACTCGTCAATACTGGTTTTCCGGATAAACTTACCTACTTTTGTAATACGCGGATCATCTTTGATTTTAAACATCATACCATCCTTGACTTCGTTCTGTTCCTGTAATTTCGCCTTTAACTCCTCGGCATCCACACACATGCTGCGGAACTTATACATCTTAAAAATCTTGCCGTTTATGCCGGCTCTTTCCTGTTTAAAAATAACCGGTCCCTTTGAGTCCAGCTTGATGGCAATCGCCGTAAAAAGCATAATCGGAGAAAACAAAATAATGCCGATAAGACTGCCGATAATATCGATAATTCTTTTCATTGCCCTGGAAGCATCATCCAGACATACTCTATGGTAGGTCACAACCGGGTAGGTACCGACACTGCTGACATAACGCTGTGCTCCGTGAGCCTGGAACAACTTCACGATAATACGCACAGACACACCCATATCCAGGCAGGCATCAATATACTCCTGAATATCCACAAGGTCCGTCTTACGATGCATAATAAAAACCTGACCGATGGCATTCTCGTGTACAATTCGCTCCAAATCCTTCACGCTTCCCAAATAGCGTTCATCCGGATTGTCGTCCATGCTGACATAGCCGATTAGTTTTACAGTGGTATTACTCTTAAACAAAAACTTCTTAAACGTATCAAAACGGTCAATGTCGCCCACAAGCAATGTGCGCGGGGCATTGAACTTCCAATGGGTCACCAGAAAACGTACTAAAAATGCCCCGATAATAACTAAAACATACGACGCCGCAACATAAGAAACATAAAACATGACGTCAACTTCGCTTTTAGACACATAGTCCAACACAACCAACGTTACCGGGATTAATGCAACAATAAAAGACTTTGTGATGGTAAAAATCGTCCGGTCCACATAAAAGAATGTTGTAACATTGTAGGTTCTTGCATTCTTATTGACCATCACAAAAATCAACATAAACACTGCAGCCAGAGGTCCGTACAACTCCAACGATTCGTAGGGAGTCACCCCGGCGATTATGCTCGCTATCAAAAAGGCCACAACCATCAGACAGCAGTCACTAATCATATGTAATAAATTCGTACTCACACCTCGATTAAACTTACTCAATTTAATCGCCTCCTCATGAATCATAGGCCATATGGCCTATTTTTATTATAGCATGTTGTAGATAAAATGTAAAGAAGTTGAATATCATACTTATTCAAGCAACGCAAGCAAATCTCCCACCGTCTCCAATTCCTGCACATCTCTGTCGGAAATCTTTACCCGAAACTGATTTTCAACCTGGGTTATCAAACTAAAAAACTCCAACGAACTCAACTCTAAATCATCCACAAGTTCCGTTTCCTCAGTTATCTCAACCTCTTTATTATCTGTAACAGAACGTATAATCTCAATCAATACTTCATTCATTTTCTTTCCTCCTCTGCTTTTCTCGTAAATATTGTTTCTCGGTTTCCTTTCGTTTCAGTTTCCCGATTCTCGTCCTCGGCAAAGCCTCCGTTCGTATCCATATCTCTTCAATTTTTCGAAAATATGGCTGCTTCTTATTGTATGCCTTAATTGCCTTTTCCGCAACAACTTTATTTTCCTCGTCTGTCACGCCGACGGCAACTATGCTGCCATCAACATACAACACGCAAGCTTCCTTAATGCGCTCCAGTCTCGATAGGATTTCATCCGTTTCATTGCAATACAACTTGTCACCGTTTTTCATTGCTATCACATCTTCCTTACGGCCCAGAGGCGTAAATGTCCCGTTTGCATTCTGTTGCCCGATATCTCCGGTAACCAGTAAATCACCTTTTAATACCTCGTTGGTTGCATCCTCTTTTTTGTAATACTCCTTCATTCTGTCGACAACCCGCAAAAGAATCTCATTTCCTTCTTCCCAACAGATTTCCACACCTTTCGCCGGAACCAATTCATCCACTCCATAACCGAAAAGATTAAGCGCAATTACACCTGCTGCCTCGGAAGAACCGTAAATGTTTTGTATAAAAACATTCTTTTCTTTTGCATGATGCTCAAGATATTTCTCACATTTCGTTCCACCAACCGTGATTACCTTAACCACATCTTTCAGCAAATCATTCTTAATTATAAACTCTGCAATTGTCGGAACCGCAACAATCGTTTCCGGCTTATAATACTCCATTTCCTGCGAAAGCTTTCTTGGATTTCCCAGGCACACACTTTTTCCCTGATATAGGTATGCCAACACCATTGCATCGGTATAAATATGATATAACGGGAGAGGGGTATATACATCTCCCTTCATCCCGGGACATAGCTGCTCTGACAACCCTCTTGACTTCATGTACAATGCCTGTACCGGAACTACAACACCTTTTGCATGGCTCGATGTTCCCGAAGTAAAGAAAATAATCTCTCCGTCCTTCCATAGGATCTCATCCCATTTCACGGCTCCGGAAAAATCCTCGGTAAATACTTGCATTTTCAAACCACATACATCTTCTACCATGGCACGAAGTTTTCTGTCATCTTCGTCAGCCCATACCATCTCTGCATCGGTGATATTCAGCAGTATCTCCAGGTCATTCAACGGAAGTAATGCATCCATAACAATTACCGTTTTTCCTACACAGAGCGCTCCGTACACATAACAGAGCCATGCATATGAATTTCCTGCAATCACCGCCAACCTTGTCTGCTTTATTTCCCGAATCTCGTCCGCTTTTTTACAAACATCCTCATAAAACTTCTCATACGTTTTATTTCCTTCTGAAAGGCTTTTAAATGCGATTTGCCCTCCGTACATTTCTTTCATCCATAGCAACTCATTCTGCAGACTCATTAAACTTCCTCCTCGAGAAAAATTTCCCCGCCTTGCTGATTATCATACAACCAATTGCAATAATTGCCCAACGAATTGCCAACACACCTAATAAACCAAGTAAAGGATGATTCTTAAAAAAAGAGGTACGTGTAACCTGTGACCAGTCTATACTCTGCATCTCAATGGTATGTACCATCAAAATCCACAATGTATAACGTCCCATATGCTTAAATAACCTTACTATTCTATTCTTTAAGCCATCTACCATCAAACACAGCCGTAACATTAATATTCCGGCCGGAATTCCCAATACCAACTGCAATGTCACTTCCTGATATTCGAATGCAACATACCCAACACCCATCATTATCTTCCCAACCAAAGCCAGTATCACTAATTTTACATAAACACTCGGCTTCCACGTTGAAATTAGATATTTGCTTTGTCTCATCTCATACCCTATGTACAGACACAACATGGATCCTAACATAGGACTTATACAATACGGCAACCAAAGCGAGTAGCCTAAACCTACACCCAACGCTGCAAGTATAAACACTACGAGCCGCTTATTCTGTATTCCCTGCATATTCATCAATATATTTAAAAATATGCTGCCCACGCATAATGCCAGTAAAAACCATATCGGTCCAATCTCATATACCGATACAGTCCCTATCGTAACTGCGCCCTTACTTCCCAACAAATACGCGAGTATTACCCCTTTACTTCCCTGCAAAGCACCTCTTACCCAATGAAACCTTAGATAATGAACTAATACATAGCAAAACGTTGTAATAATCCCTACAAAAACATATTGCTTTAGAACCGGAAACAATGCCTTCCTCGTATATTCCTTTACATTTCTAGGACTGAACCAATATCCACTTGCCAGGAAAAAAACCGCCATCCATACTGTGGAAATTGCTACCACACCCAAAGTGACTTTGCTGATAAACGGGTTTTCACTCAAGCCCCCCACTACATGGACCAACACTACAATAAAAATAGCAACTCCTTTTATGAAGTCAAACATGCCCATTCTATTTTTATACTTCTTGTCCTGTCCCTTATCTGCAGTTGCCATGCTATATCTCCTTTTCTCGTTTCTCTTTTATGCAGTCTATCAACTCGCCAACTGTAACAATCTGCCTTAAATCAGATTCCTCCAAAACAATCTGATATTCCTGCTCAATATCCGCAATCATGGTCATGATTTCTAACGAGGAAAGTTCCAGGTCTTCCATCAGACCACACTCCTCTGTTATCTCCACTGCATCATCGTCAATGATATCGCGAATCAATTCTGTTACTGTTTCTTTTATGAAGTGTCTCTCCATGTATTTCCCCTCTCATCTTATCTTCTTTTTTTCTTTCCTGTTGCAGTTCTTTCTAGCGGCTCAGCGCTAAATTCAACTGACATAATCCTTTTATATAATGCCAGACTACGATTTAATTCCGCAATCTCTTTACGAATCTGTTCTTCCATTTCCTGCCTGCAAATAACTCTTGCACATATTTTCTCGTCTTTTCCTTCAACCAGTGCCTCTTTTACGAACGGAATTCGTTCCAACAGTTCTTCTAATTCCATCGGATTTACATTTTCACCGCTAGCTAAAATGATACACTGCTTTTTTCTCCCGGTCAGATACAGAAATCCGTCTTCGTCCAAATACCCCAAATCACCTGTATAAAGCCAGCCATCAACCAATGCTCTCGCTGTTTCCTCTGGTTCCTTGTAATACCCGTTAAATAATGCATCGCTTTTCAGGCACACTTCTCCGTCTACAATTTTCACCTCACAACCTCGCATCGGCAGACCTACCGATTTCATTTTCATCGGATTACAAGAGGCATTCATAGTACCGCCGCCGGAAATCTCTGACAGTGCATATGCATGGAACACTGCTATTCCACTTTCCGCAAACGCATTTAAAGTTTCGGCATCCACATCTGCCGCACCGCAAATAATCAACTTAAGGCTACCCAGCTTGTCCGCATGCCCGCGCCTTACTTCCTTTGCCCATGCTTTTAACACTACCGGCACTACCAATGTATAGCTACTCTTCATTAGCTTCAAATCTCTGTACATATATTTCAAATTACTGCATATATTGACGCTGATTCCGAATGCACCATTTGCGACCAAGGTGCCCACTCCGGAAATATGATAGAACGGAAGTATAGAAAAAGAGCCATGACCATCGCTCATCCGCGACACTGTCGCTTCAAACCCACGAAGCGGTGCAAACAGTTTTCTCTGTGAAAGCATAACTGCCTTACTTTTTCCGGTGGTTCCCGACGTAAACAACAAAAGTGCCAGGCAATCAACGTCGTGGTCATCCGGAAACTCACACACATCCTCACAGCATTTATATGTTTCAAGCGAAAACACTTGATGTACACACGTGATTAATTCAGTTCCCCGTCGTTCTCTTCCTTCATACTCACCATCAGTAAACAAACACTCTACATCCGCATGACTAACCTGCTCCTGAAGTATCTCTGCCGATTCTTCCGCATTTAACGGAACGGCCACACCTTTTGCTAACAGAATGCCAAACAGACTAACTGCATAAGAATAACTATTCCGTGCCAAAATTCCAAAATGAGTTCCGTCACAATTTTGAAAAGTAACACGAAGCCAGGACGCAAACCTTTTAATATCTGTTACATATTCTGCATAATTAACTTCTCTTACCGCATCCCCCTTAACATATCGAAATGCAATATTTGACGAATAATTATTTTCCAGCGTGGTAATCCATTGTACTATCGTCACCGCAAACCATCATCCCTTCCGTTTTCTTGCCGGATTTCTTTTCACAAATTTCACTACTTTATGTACCATAAAGCATCCGACACTAATCATCAATCCTCTGACTACAGAAACAACAATAATCCCTAACCATGCGCGCCCTTCAAACCGTTCCGTGATCCGTTCCCACGGAAATACCAGATATTCAACCGTATGCACACAAAGTATATAGAGCGAATTCCTTCCGCACAAACGAAAAAATCTTGCGATCTTACCCTCGTAATGTTCAAATCTCATCGCCGCCTTGCACAACAACACTCCGGCAACTGCACTTGCAATATAATCAAAAAATCCAAGTTCCCAAACATTTTGTGAAACATCTACTGTTCCGAACAAAATCGCCCCAACAACAATAACAACAAATATTACATATGTCAACCCTGAAAACTTATTTGTTAGCACACGATTCTTTTTCGCATAATAGCCAATGCACAGATATCCCGTACAACACAATGATTGTGCAATACAAAACGGCATAATCGAATAGAACGGCAACTGTGTACAGACCGCAATCAAGGAAACAAGGCTAACCGCACGCATCACTTCATTATCCATTTGAAAAAGGATGTTCAATACAACCCATGCAATTCCCAATGCCACAAGAAACCACATCGGTCCGATTGATGCTGTATACCAGTTAAATACCCGGGTTTCTCCCGGACATAAGCCTAACAGAAACGGAAAGCTTTGGTACTTTAATGCATCTAGTATCAGATTCCTCTGCATCACTGCTTTTAATACTGCAAGTATTGTGACAATACCTGCCACCCACAAGTATGGTTTTAACAGATAACGCGCCCGGTCCGCCAGACATCTCTTCATCTTTTGCTTACGAAAACCATAACCACTCATCATAAAAAACATCGGAATCAGACCATACATCAATATGCCGAACAGAACTATCGGAAGCAAAAGCCACCAAGGCATATTTTCACGCTCCCAGTATTTCACAAACAAACCGAACGAGTGACCAAAGACAACAAATGCCATCAATACACCTTTGCTTAGGTCAAACATCCCTATTGTATTAATACTTCGCTTTTCTGTCTGCTCTTTTCTCTCTTCCATATAATACTCTCCTATCCGGTTACAATCTCCGGTTGTGGCAATTCCACATTTCCCCATGATGCATTTCTCCAAATCAATCCACCTGAAGTATGTATTCTGTCCACTACAACATCCAAACCAATAACACAATCCAAATCTACACTCTGACCGTAAGCATCCACATAAAACAGTGTATAGTATGTCTTATATGACCCATTCCTCACTGATCCTACATCCACACGCAACCTTGTTTCTCCTGTGGCACCCTGCTCTCCTGAAAACAAATCATAGCGAACAGCTGTCGCAAACGGTCGTTCCTCCGCATCCATTAGTTCTACACGAATTCCCATATTCAATACTGACTGATTACAATACCATTTTAAACCCAATTCCAACCATCTGTCGTCCGTAATTTTCGACGCTCCCGTCGGATATTCAGCCCAGGTCAATCTTACATCGTCTCTTCCAAGCCACCCCGGACGCAAATACGATGTAAAATCAATCGTGGTTGCTGTTCGTAAATGGTCTCCCATATATAACTTTATCGCTTCCTCTACTGTTCCATCCAACACCAATCGACCGGATTGCAGTACCAAACACCGCTTACAAAGTTTTCGTATTGTATCCATATTGTGACTGACATAAAGAATCGTTCGTCCTTCCTGTTCTGCCACTTCCTTCATTTTATTCAGGCATTTCTGCTGAAACTTCACATCTCCGACTGCCAGCACTTCATCCATAATCATAATTTCTGAATCTAAATGAGCAGCCACTGCAAAAGCTAACTTAACATACATTCCGGAAGAATAGCGTTTTACCGGTGTATCGATAAACTCTCTGCACTCTGAAAATTCGATGATAGACTCCAGTTTTTCATCAATTTCCTTTTTGGACATTCCAAGAATCGAACCGTTCAAATAGATATTTTCGCGTCCCGTCAACTCCTGATGAAACCCCGTCCCCACCTCTAACATACTGGCAACTCGCCCGTCAATATAAATCGTTCCTCTGGTAGGCGCGGTGATTCTGGAAATCAATTTTAAAAGGGTAGATTTTCCGGCTCCGTTAGCGCCAATCAATCCAACCGTTTCTCCTCTTTTTACTTCAAAAGAGACCGCATCCAGTGCCGTGAATTTTCTGTTATGCAACTCGTTTTCCGCTTTTCTCTTTCGAAATGCATCCTTTAAAGTCTCACCGGTTACCGTACCCAGTATATAATCCTTTCCAACACCTTCAACCTTCAGGATATTATCATCTTCGTGCTTCATCTTCAATTCCTCCAGCTCGGATTATTCATCCTCCCATAACTTTTCAATCTCTTTGATCCGTTCCTCGAATGCAATCACCGATTTACGCTCCATGATTTTCTCCTTGTAGTGTTTATGCAGTTCCGGGTGTTCAATCACGGATTTCATTCCCTCATAGATTCCTCCTACGGAAATATCCATGACGATTCCGAATTCACTATCCCCAAGCAATTCCCTTACACCGGAACAATCTGTCAAAAGTAACGGAACATCTAACACTGCCGCCTCTTGGCTCACCAGAGAGAACCCTTCAAAAATAGATGAAGACAGGAACCAATCCGCCGCTTTCATATACTTATACGGATTGCTTCTTGCTCCCAAAAACTTTACATTCTTCAAGCCAAGTCTCTTGTGGGCACGATATAATTTGTAATGTTCTTCCCCCCAAGGCTCCGGTCCGCCGACAATCCATACCTCAAACTCCAGACCGTCTTTTTCTAACATTGCACAAGCTTCCAACAGCAGGTCATATCCTTTTTGATAGTTTAATCGCCCTACCGTTACAAAACGCGGGATTCCTGCTGTCGCTACCGGTTCTACATCTACCAGCTCTTCTTTTGCTTTTTCCTCAATCAACTTTATATCAATCGGATTATATTTCACACAAAGGTTTCCCGGATCACCAATAACATCAATAATTCCCTTTTGAATCATCTCTGATACACACACAATTTTTTTAAATTTTTTCATACACTCCCGCTCATTTTCAGCAGTTTCATAAATTCCCTGTGTATAATAATAATTATTATAATCTGTATGCACCCAACAATATTTTTCCGGAATATTCAGCCGGCTTACTTCCAGCATTTTCCATCCCTCTTTGATTGCAATTCCTATATCAAAATTACTTTTTTCCATCTGTTTTTGCAACCATCTTTTGTGTGCTATCGTTCTCACCTTATTGCACAATCTGCCGACAATACCCTTTGGATTTTCAGTTTTACAATATGCATCTAAATACTTTACATCTTTCGGATACATCTGTTCAAAGGCATCCTCATAATAATTTGTCATAATGGTAATATCGTATTTTTCATGCCAGTACCACACCAAATCGTACATCAGCTTTTCAACGCCACCGCCCTGGACAATATTATTCACAATCAGGATTCTCTTTTTTATAGCCATTTTATCACCTTCATCTCTTTCCGTAGCTCATTCTTATGTTTGGCGAGTTGTTTTATCCATTTCCGATGTAACCAGCTTCTGTTTAACATTTGCAACTCTTTCTTTAATTCATCCTGCGATATATCTGCCAGCATTGTCTGCATATGATAATTAATAAGCTGGAAATATAAAAATTTAAAATTCTTCTTAAAATATGTCAGTCTATTCTTTTTTACCGCAATAACTGCATATCCTGCCCACCGGTGTAATCTTCCTAATACACTTCTCATATCCATACTGTTCATCAATGAGTTATCTCTTTGCCGATAATAATAAAATATATTACACAGTTGCTTTGCTTTTTTTACAAAGAGCAGATATTGAAATGTAAAAAGATAATCCTCCGCAAACACCTCTGAACTATGCTGAAACCGAATCTTATTTTCTTCGATTATGCTTCGCCGATACACACGTCCCCATACTTCCCATCCCGTCTTGTACAGCATCAATTGGTCCTTAAAATATGCAAACCTTTCCTTCTCACCGCCAAACAAAACTTCTTTATTCTCCACCGAAAACAAAAGTTTGTCCGTTACTGTTCCTTGATTGTCAGTTTTATAAGCATTATAGCTATATAAATCCGCTGCCTCTTCCGAAATCCGCTCATAAAGCCGACTCAACGTCCCTTTTTCAATCCAGTCATCACTATCTACGAACAAAATCCACTCACCGGAAACTTTTTCCAAACCAGTATTTCTTGCTCCGGATAGCCCTCTGTTTTCCTGATGAATCACCCGTACATTCGGACACTTCTTCGCATATGCGTCACATCGTCCCCCGGAACCATCTGTTGATCCATCATCCACAAGAATCACCTCAAAAGAATCAAACTCTTGTGTTATCACCGATTCCAAGCACTGATCGATATAGTTTATCACATTATAAACCGGAATAATGATACTAAAAAACATACCGTTCCCTCCATTACCTTTTGTTCCTGCCACTATACAATATCAATAAATGTCTTTTCTGTCTGATGAAACAACACCATACTTACTACTCCGATTCCGGTTACCAGCAATGTACTGTATACAAGATAGCCCCAGCGAATCATTCCACTACCGGTCAGACAATACCGAAAGGCTTCCACAACCGATGCCATCGGATTTAACAACACAATCTTCTGAAGTCCTGACGGGAGTTGAGATACCGGATACAAAATCGGAGATGCATACATAAGAATTTGCAACCCTAATGTAAGTAGATGCATCAAGTCTCTGTACTTGGTTGTCAATGACGATACAATCAGGCCTATCGCCAATCCCAGCACACAAGTCTCTAACACAAATAACGGCAACAACAAGAGAAACGGCCCCATAAACGGCGCTTCTCCTCTGCAGAAGAAAAACACCCAAGCAGCCAAACAAACGGCAAATTGTATTCCAAAGCGTAACAGTTCAAAAATACAATTTGACAATGGTACTGCCAATCTTGGGAAATACACCTTTCCAAACAAATATGTATTGTTCAAAAACACCGATGCATTCCCCTGGACACATCCCGCAAAAAAACTCCACAACACATTTCCTGTCATAAAAAACAGAAAATATGGAATTCCGTCCGAAGAAAACTTTCCCACATAGCCAAACACCAAAGAAAACAGACCCGTAGAAAAGATTTGGCCCAAAATCAACCATAGCGGACCGAGAATTGTCTGCTTATACTGTATTTCATAATTTCGTTTTACCAAACTTTTAATCAAACCGCGATAATTCCATATCTCTCTTATTGGCCATTCAAACAATCCCGTTTTCGGTCTGATTTCCGTCTTCCATTTTTTCATAAGCCTCATCCTTTTTTGTATTGTATCATATTCTTTCTATTTCAAATTTCCTCTAGTACTTTCGTCTTATTGCTTTTCCTTACAAAATCTGGGATAATCTCTATATAGTAATATGTAATATACGACAAAGGCAAACCACCCGAAAGGATGGGACGCAAAGCTAAGGGTCTAACGTACCATGTGGTATCACGGCAGCCGGTTTCCGAAATATTACTACATAAGATGACTTGCCTCTTTTGTAGTGGTATTTCCCACTGTAAAGGAGGTTTTTTATGTCAACAAAAACACGTTTTCTCAGCCGCAAAAGATTTTTTTCGGCACTTGTAGTTCTTTTCTTAATCGTCACACAGACAATCCCACACACGGCATACGCAGCCAGCTACAATCCGTGGAACTCTTCCACGCGTTCTCTTCATGACTATTTTAATTGGAACAATTATTGGGATACTCTGATAAACATATTTTTCCCTTCTTCAAGCACCCCTGCAACACCCGCCACCCCAACTCCGCAGCCATCAGACAAGGACTTCTATCATGTCAAAGACACTCATATTGTAAATTCTGCCGGAACACCGGTTCAACTAAAAGGAATCGGAATGGGCAACAATGTCTGGTATACGCAAAACCAGCTTCCTACCACTGATCACGACGAGGAAAGCTTTGCTGAACTGGAACAACTCGGTTTTAATTCGGTTCGGTTCTATCTTAACGCCTCACTTTTCGAAAGCGACTCCTCGCCATTTACTTATAATGAAACGGCATTCCAGTGGTTGGATGAAAATATACAATGGGCTAAAAAACATAACATTCGTCTGCTACTAAATATGCATATCCCACAGGGCGGCAAAATAAGTGCTACAAATACCATCTTCTGGGATAATCCAGAATATCAAAAGCGTTTCATTGCTCTTTGGACTGAAATCGCCCGCAGATATGCAAATGAAGAGGCCATTTTAGGATATGGATTATTGAACGAACCTTTTGTCCGCGAATGTTCCTCTCCTGATGCCGCCTTGGACTTATACTACAACCTTATGGAACAAACAGCTACTGCCAT
Source organism: Lachnospiraceae bacterium (assembly GCA_045587325.1). Lineage (GTDB taxonomy): Bacteria > Bacillota > Clostridia > Lachnospirales > Lachnospiraceae > SIG307. The sequence continues at coordinate 12,843 of JAZNBY010000117.1, forward strand.
TCGAAATGTAGACAACAACCACATTCTATTTTTAGAGCGCCCTTACGGAACCGTAAACCCGACAAAGCGAACTACCGATTACGTATGGGGAACGACCGAATCTTTCCGTCTCATTTCAGATGCCAACACAGTATACGAGTTTCATTTTTATGACAGAACCGAATTTACCCATCAAGGCCTTTCCTGGTTATCCTATAATGACCGGTGGACCTACAACGATGATTCTGTCGCACTCCTTTCCGGCACACGCCAATTGGGAAAAATCTGTAAAGAGTCTCCTCTTAATCTGGATATTACCCGTTCCGATTGGCAACATGTGGAAACAACACCGATTTCCATAACAAACCCAAATGCAAACTATGGTTATTGGATTATCTATATTGATAATATCGGTCTAAACGCGAAAACCTATATCGATAATCTCGTAGTAAAAGAATACGACAGCACTGGCGCATATCTCCGAGATTTACATGATTTTGACTTCAATCACACCACACCTTGTTCAGGTTGGGATCTGGGAAGTGGCGGTGGCGGAAAATATTCCTATAGCTCCACAGATGGTACAAATGATAGCGGCTGCGCTGTTATCAGCGATGTTACTGCTTCCTACCGTTTTTACCACAACTATAGTGTGACGACAAATTTCCCACTCAATCCAAATCACAGCTATGTACTGTGCGCAGATGTACGTTTGGAAAATGTATCCGCTGACTTCTCAATGGAACTTGGAGTCCAAACCGCTTCCTGTAACAATGTTTATTCCTTTGACAAGGAATATCTCCGGGCATGTTTACAACCATTTTTCGACTTCGGAAGCCAAAATAATGTACCGCTGTATTTAGGAGAATTCGGCGTAACAAGACATATCATGAACTCTGAATATCAAGGTGACGCCTGGGTGGAAGATACCTTTGACCTACTCAATGAATACGGTCTCAGCTACAGTTATCATGATTATCACGAAGAGAACTTTGGACTGTATATCAGTGACAGCCGAACATCTCGAAGTGAAAAAAACGATACTTTATACAAAATATTTGTTAATAAAGTTCATTAATCCTTATATTTCTAACTATATATCCTCCTTCTTTATGCGCACCACCATGTCCGGTGGTGCGCTTTTCATTATTTCTTCCGTAACCCGTCATTCCTTTGAATTGCTCTATTCATAATAAAGTTCATCAATTTATGGTACAAATAAGCGCCTGCCATACATGCTATAAGTGCTATGATACAAACAATGACATTAGGCATCCATCTGCTCAACAAACGTTTGCTTATTGCGAACACTAACATGTGGATTAAAAAAAGCTCAAATGAAATCTTGCTGATTCTACTAAAAAGACAACGAATGCATTTTATCTCATAAACCAATAAACACAACCCACCAAACGCTAACACGCTAAATAAATCATTAAAATTTTTTAGAGTCCCGCCATAAAGTGACATCCCCATATACAAAACAAATGATATAGCAGAAACGCACGCAACCTTCCTTAAACTGAATTTTTCAAACATCGCTTCCTCTTTTTGATACAAATCTGCCAAACACATTCCTATACTAAATTCCCACAGATACTGCAAAAAGAAACTGGACCATATTCTTTCCTCGCACAATCCTGTCAGTACCGTAAAAATTGACCATAGCAAACTAACACCGCAAGATATAAACAGAAACTTCTTCGTTCCCGTATGTTTCTTTAATTTCACTAATCCGCAAAAAACAAAGTAGAACTGGAAAATGGTAGATATATACCAAAATTGCGGTCCAAAACTAGATTCATATTGCGGCACAAACATCTTGTACATAAATATATGGCTTAATAGTGCCATTCCCCGGTCATTTCCTGTATACATAAATGGGACGCAAAAAGACACCAATACAATCACGATATACGGAATGTATATCTTAGTAAATCTTTTTTTTATAAACTCAAACCAATTCATGTTTCTGTTTAAAAACGATACAGCCAATCCAAATCCTGAGCAAACAATAAAAATATGTACTCCTGCTCCGCCGAAACTTGATGCAGTCTTAATTATAGAAGGAACATTCAAATAACCCGAGATCAGATGGTATAAAACCACCCCCATAATGGCAATCCCTTTCATGAAATTCACAAGTTCACTCTTTTTCTTCATTACACTTATCTCCCAAAAGAAAACATCCATCGTTTATTCTTGTGTAAAATAATTATTTCACACGTAACGTAATTGACACAACCTCCGGTCGGTTATAAAAACGAGGAAGTTCCATATTCCCCAACCCGGCACTAACAAACATATCACAAGAGGATAATTCAAACATTCCGTAGTCATATTTTGGTAAAAACTTTCCATCATTACCGATAAGCCCCCCTACAAAAGGCAACCTGATAACTCCTCCGTGAGTATGTCCCGACAAAATAAGATCAAAGCCATTCTTATATAGCTTCTCGAACTGACTCGGGTCATGATAGAGAAGAATATTAAATTGATTAGGTTCTCCCCGTAATGTAAAATGCTCCTGAGAAAGATAATTACGATAATACATTCCGTACAAATAAATCGAGGCCTCTCCTTTTTTCAGTACAACCCCCTCATCCTGTAGCAATGTCACTTCATACTCCCCGTACAGTTCCGTTAACATGTCATACATGCCTTGATTATCATATTCATTGTTTCCTGTAACGGCATAAATCGGAGCCACGTCCGAAATGCCATCCAAAAGCTTTTGTAAACTTTTATAATTCCATCTTTTTTCATCAAACATATCACCGGTAATAACAATTAAATCCGGTTCTTCTTGCTTAATACATCTAATCAGTTCTTTCTGTTCTTCCCCAAACATTGCACAATGCAAATCTGAAATCTGAACAATCTTATATCCGTCAAACTCCGCCGGAATTTTAGCGTTCGCATATTCCAGCCTGGTGACTCTGAGACCATTATAGAAACCTACAACAATAAAAACAATCAAAAGAAGTCCAAGGCCTATTAATAATAATTGCTTTTTCCTTTTCTTCTTCGTTATCTCTTTTTGATTTTTTTCCTCAAGTACTGTATCATTCCGCCCCACAAATATTTCACACTCCAATATAATTTTCTTCTAATAGTATACCAGGAAGAGAGCTTTTCCAATTCTTTTACAATAAACTCGCGTTGCCTAATTTCCTTATGTTCTCTTTTTCTCACGGCAGAATCCTCTGCATAGAATGCCTTTGCATACTGGCTTGCCAAATACCGTATCAGATAGTCTCCCAACTCGTTTCGAAACTGATTGTATTCCCCGCAAACCTCCAGGCACTCACCAAGCCAAAGATAACCCTGTTTTCGATTCCGATAGCTTTCTTCAAACGGGATCGAACGATTCGTTGCTGTAACGTTATTGTCTTTCCGATAGTTATATAATGCGTCCTTACAGACCGAGACCTCATCCATAAACGGAATCAACTGAAGCATAAACCGGTAATCTTCCATAATATTCCAATGTTCGTCAAACCAAATATTATTCTCTTCTACAACTTCCCTACGGATCAGTTTATTCCAAACTACCGAATAATAAAATCCGAACGCATCCTTCAACATACTTTTTAAAAAAGTTCTACCGGACGCTCGGACACAAGATAGAGTTTTTTTCTCTTCCTTCGCCTTTGTGGGATAAATATACCTAAAAGAGCATATTACCATCTGTGTCTCCTGAGAAGCTATACACTGAAACATTTTTTCATACATGTTCTCATCGATGTAATCATCCCCATCCACAAATGTTACATAATCACCTGTTGCCAATCTTAAGCCCACATTTCTGGCAGATGAAACCCCACCATTCTCCTTATGAACTACTTTAATACGACTATCTTTTTCTGCTATGCGGTCACAGATCTGTCCGCTTCCGTCTGTTGACCCATCATCCACCACAATGATCTCAAGGTGTTTATAACTTTGGTTACAAATCGAATTCAAACATTTTTCGACATAACGCTCAACATTATACACTGCAACAATTACCGTAATACAATCCATGTGTACACCATCAACCCTTTACTTTTCTTTTAAATACTTGTAATAGGTGCTCATTCAATTGCTCTCGTATCTTTGTAGACGGATTTCTGTAAAGTCCGTAATTCTCTTCATGATAATCATGATAAGAATAATGTATTTCATATTGATTTAAAATATCAAAGACATCCGAAACCCATTCCTCACCGCCAAATTCATTTCCCATGATATGAGATGTTGTTCCAAATTCCCCAATGTAAATCGGAACCTTGTATTGTTTCCCAAGGGATATGTAAGTAAGTAATTTACTCTCCAAAAACTCTTTATTTAACGCATATACATTCTCAACATTAAGAAGCTGCAAACCCGGTTGTACATTCATTTTTTCCGCATCATCAGCTCGTACCCAACAGGACACCTGATACTTATGACCGTCTTTTATCGGGAAGTAATTATACATATTCTCATTTTTATACATACGGAATTGCCCACCAACTTCTGTAATCAACTCGCATCCGTTTCCGTCATGCCCGATTCCCGCAGTATAAAGGCACTTCCCTCCGGTACCTGCGCCTAAATCCCATCCACTGCATTCTGTTACGTTGTCAAAAGAATGTCGATAAACTTCTCGTATGAATTCTCCGTTAGAATCATATTCTTTTACAACAATATCATCAATATATACTTCTGCATCTTTCGTCAGGTTAGAAAAGTACAATACAAAATAAGCCGCATCAGCCTTCGGATATGCCGTCATATCGTACATTGGACTTTCTAACAATTGCCAGCCTCCACGCCCGTCATCATAACTATGTAACGAATCTTCCTTGCAAACCGCAAAATATTCTCTCTTGCCGGATAACAAAGCAATGCTGTCATCTCCATAATACCAGTCTCGTTCAAATGAGGACCACGAAATTCCTTGTGACGTAAAATTTGTATATTCGTAAAAATGAAATTCATATACTACATTTTTGTCTGAAATACAACGAAAAGAACCAGTATCTCCCCACGCATAATTTACATTCTTATTTTTATCTACCATTCCATACGGACGTTCCACAAAAAGAATATGTTTTGCGTCTACCTCTCGGATTTCACGTGCCACGTTCTCAATTAAATTGTAATACCTAATCAGAGCAACGTCTGCAGATACATTCCCCGGGATAAAAGGCTCATTCATCAACCCATATCCCAAAACCGCCGGTTCGTCAGCATATCTTTTCGCAATCTCACGCCAGAGTGCCATATATCGAGAAATATTCTCTTCATTCTCCCAAAATGATACACTTTTTGAAGAAATGAATCCTCCTTGCGGCAAATGCATATTCAATACTAAGCGTATTCCGTTTGCACGTGCCCATTCAATATTCTCATCCAACCACTCAAAACCTTCTTCTTTGTATACATATGGTTCTGCGTCGTCTTCAAATATCTTGTAATTCAGATAAAACCGTACCGCATTAAATCCCAAATCACTAATCTCACGATAACTTTCCTCATCATGGTGTGTTCTTGTCGGCGTTCCCGGATTTTCCCATACGTTATTTCCAAATCCAATACTTTTTATCCGTACAACATTTCCCGCCTCATCTACTAATTTTTCTCCATCTACCCGAACAAACAAATCCATTGAACTGCTTGTTCCGGTGCTAGTTCCCACTTGTCCTGTCAGGTTTACTCCGTCTTCCGTATTTTTTGTTTGCCGCTTAGACATTGGCATGTTTCTGCCCAGAAAAAAAGCCCCTGCAACTAACAATGTAATCATTATCAATCCCATAAAACAAAAAGTCTTTTTTTTCATCCTGCGCCTCAACTTCCTTGTTATCCATAACAAAACAAACTTATACTATGCATTTAAACATTCAGAAATATATTCTTCTACCAACTCCATATGTTTTTCAAGTGCAAATCTATCGTTAATCAATTTCCAACTGTTTTCACTGAACTTTTCTCTTAGATTTGCATCAGAAATAAGTTGCTCCAGTCTCTGACTTAACATCTCAACATCTCCCGGAGTCAGTAAAAAGCCATTTTCTCCATCCTCCAGCACCTCCGGGATTGAAGCGATGCGTGTACTGATATTCGGAATGCCGTATGCCATGGTTTCCAGTATTGTCATCGGAAGACCTTCATTATAGGACGGAAGCACATTTATCATAGTCTTCTTTAAAAATTCTGTTTTCTGATCTCCTGCAATCCAACCAATATGAGAAATTCTGTGACCTATCCCCAGTTCTTTCACTTTTGTGGTTACTTCTTGAATTTCACCATCCCCGCACAATGCAAACTTCACATTCTCATCTACTTTTTTATCCAGCATGGTAATCGCTTGTAACAGGTCATATACACCTTTTCTTTTTCCAAGTCTTCCCAAAAACAGTATCGTATTTGCATTTTTATTATAAGGCTTTTCCGTGAAGTTTTTTACCGCATTGTATAATACTTTCACCTTCGCCTTTGGTGCCTTCTCCGTAATCATCGGAATTAATGTTTTGCTTAACACTATATTGGTCTTTACAAGTGTCAGTGTTTCAACTACATAACGTTTTCTTTTCTCCGAAAGGCTATTATAAAAACTCTCGAACTCCGCTGCATGATGATGCATAATTGTTGGAATCCCGAATTTTTTCAATGTGCGTGCAATTATTGCCTTTCGATAAAAGCTTCCTTTTTCTGCCGTATGCAGATAAGCCAATGATATCTTTTTTCTAAGTGCTAACCAGACTATCTTTATGTACGCCACTAAAAAGTAAAGTGCTACAATCACCTTATTCTTTTCTGTATGTGTAGGCACATACAATACACTGTGTTTTTTCCAATTATTGTACCCCAGATAATTCTTTATTACTGAGACCATTCCACCCTTTACCGATAATTCAGAACCACACATTAATATTTTCTTTTCCATTTTCGTCCCTCTATTGCTTCTTTACTATGCTTTTTGCAAAACTCTTTAAGTTAAACAATATCTTTCTGTTTACATAGATACAATATACTATTGTCACTATTAAAGCAACTCCCTGCATCCACCAAATACGCTTGTAATAACAAACACAAATTGCCGCAAACAACAAAACAGCACTGCCAAGAAATTTCATATCAAAATTAAATCTATATCTTTTCCGACCATCAATATAACGATATATCATCATTATGCAATAAGCCATTGCCGATGATACCGGCGCCGCATACAAACCGATATATCGTATTAAAATAAAGTGTGCGACTATATTGATAATACCGGCAAATATCGTGGTCTTTGCAATTTCTTTTGATGCCAGATCCACCGTATAAACAACACTTATTAAAGAAACCGATGCATTGGTTACCGACGCGAGCATATAAATCGGAATCAATCCGTATGCTTCATTATATGCTTCATTTACAAGGAACGGAAATACAAACGGCATAATCGCTACAATTCCCAAAAAGGCCGAGGTAAATAACTTTTGCAAAACATTAATCATGTCATTAAAATATTTTTCTCCGTCCTCTTTCCGCATGTACATCGTTGCCGATTCCACCCAGGTCATATTCACAATCGAGTATACTGCAGCATACACCGATGGAAACTTATGCGCCACAGAAAGAATTCCATTCGCATCTAAACCGAAATAACCTGCAACAATCAAGCGGTCTGATGCGTTAATCAACCACCATGAAATCGCACTCGGCACAAGCGGCAACGAATATTTAAGCATTCTTTTCAAAATGTCTTTGTTAAAATTCGATGGTCTTATGAAAGAAAGTAGCTTTAGGCGAAGCAGAAGATACACACAACATATCACATTTCCAAGAAATGTGGCCAAAAGCATACCTGTTGACCCCATCTTCAATCCAACGATAAATAACACGTTTAATGCAATAGAAGAAGCCGCCGTCAAAAAGGCGCCCACCGAATAATCCACATTACTTCCTATACCTCTGGATACCTGTAAAAAAGTCATCGCAAAGGCATTTGCTATCATATTTAATAAAATATAAATTTTGTCATCAATATGTATCATCGGTGCCACTATCATATACGCAACTACACAGATAATACATTGCAGCGCAATAAACGCAGTTACACTTGTAATCAGCTCCTGCTGCTTTTTTTTCTCATCCCGGATATCTACCAGAAAACGAAATGCACCTTGTTCTATTTGCAACGTAATCACCGGTAATAATAAAGCTACACATGTATTAAAAACATCAATCGTACCAAACTCTTCTTTCGACAATATCGCTGTATAAAGCGGCAAAAGAAAAAAACTGATAAACTGTGTGCTAATCTTACCAAATGCAATGATTGCCGTATTCTTTGCTAATTCGCTGCCTCGACTCATAACTGCTCTACTTCCATCCTTTTCTGTCGAAAATTATACAACATAAATATCTTTATCCCGCAGAAGCTTCCTCATTTCCTCTTTTTTCTCCGGTGTGATTCCTCCGGCCAAAGTATAAGAAGCATCCAGTTTTACATCCATCTTTTCCTGATGCTTTTGCTTAAACTCCTCAATTCCCCTTATCACACGCGCCGGAGCACCTGCAACCACCACGTTATCCGGGACATCTTTCGTCACAATGCTTCCTGCTCCGATAACAACATTACTGCCGATTGTGACTCCCGGAAGTACAATACTTCCTGCTCCGATAAACACGTTATTCCCAATATTTACCAACCCTAGTCTTGTATACCCCAGGTGCACCTGCGAACTTGCATCATGACTAAGAATCGTAACATTCGGTCCGAGCGATACATTATCTCCAATGGTTACCAACCACGGAAAGGACGGGTCAATCGAACTTCCTGCGTTGATTTTAAAAGTGTGTCCTACCGTCAAACCAGCCTTTATCCACTTTTTCAACTTCATTTTTGTCAGAATCGCACTTACTCCCATTTTAGTTCTCCTCAGTCTTTTTTATTTGATTTTCACAATATAATAGGAACTTTTCATATCCCTCAAACAACGAGTTCGTTTCCCTATAACGCGTTTCCATCATCGGATAAAACTCCCACATTTTCATTCTTTCATTAAAGCCTTTTGCGCTATACCCCGGCTCCTTTCCCTGAACCCGTGGTTCAAACAACCAGAAAAACTCATATAGTTCGTCTACCTGTGGCATTGTTCCGTATCGCTTATAATACGACGTTACAACCGATACCGCATCCTGCAAACGCTGCTGCTCCCTTTTTTGGGTGTATTCTTCTAAAGAACAGATTACCCTGACCGGATTCCCTGCAGCAACACAATCACTCGGAATACTTTTATTCACCAGGCTTCCCGCCCCAATAATCACATTATCACCGATGGTAACATCTTTTAGAATCGTAGAATTAGCCCCAATAAATACATTGTTTCCAACCTGTATCGGCCCCGCAGAGCCGTACATATCATATGTTTTTCTGCGAATTACTGCCCAATCATATCCGTGAACTAGCATTGTTACACCATGCGTTATATGTACATTCTCACCAATTTCAATCATATACGGCCTAGTTACGTCGATATTGGTATGCTTCGGTGCATAAAAACGGGTTCCCTTCCCTATTTTTACTCCTTTTTTCACAAGATACTCTGTGTAAGCCTCTGATGATGCTCTCTCTCTCAGTACCAACTTCTTAATCAACTGTTTCATTCTTCTCTGTCCTCATCACTTTTTCAAACGTTTTAAAGCATTGCTAACCTTATACAAGAAACCATCCGCTATATATTTTCTCGATGCCTCACAAAATCCTTTTTTACTCAATGCATCAAAGAAATCATCCCGTTTCTTCGGTACCGCATTCGGCGCAAATACAGAATGATTATTCTTTGTCGCTGATGCCTTCTCTACCTCTGTTATCTGAATCCTTTCCGCAAGACCTTTCATCATTCGCTGCCCTTTTTCTGAATGAACCAGAACAAGAGAAGCTCCTTTATCGTCATTCCACTCCGGCAATATCTGTTCCACACCCCAAAAATCGCCCAAGGTAATATCTGATTTCCGATGCCATTGCCTGAATTTACAGTCATAACACGATGGTCTGCTAATATAATTCTTAATAAATGACTTCATATAAATATCGTCCCAACTCCGGGATAAATATGTTTGACCGTTTTCAAAGCATACTCTCACTCGATAATCCTTCCACCCCTTTGACTTATCACGAAAAGAAACTTCAGAAATTTTTGCCCCATAATTATTTTCCTGATATTCTTTATATGCCTCCCATACCTTCGGTGACGGTACCCCATGACAAACAATATCAATCAAACGCAATTCTTCGTATGGCTTTCCCAAAAAACTCTTAAGGCCTTCCACCTGGCAGGCCGTTCCACTGAACAAAACAGGCTTTCCTTCTTCCAGTAGAACTTTTACCATATGATACGTTTTCTTCATTTCGCTTTGCACATATTTAGAGCCTTGTAACCTCTTCAACTCCGAATGACTGTTAACTCCGATATGTTCTGCCTTAAACTCGTTATCAAACGCACACCCAAATACATAACCGCCTTCGGATATTGTCTGTTCTGCCAACAACGAAAAAACACCACCGGAAGAACTGTTTTTTCTTACACTATCCTCGTTTGCAAAAGCCGCGTAAGCTTTTGTCTCCTCCTGCGATTCCTCTTTATTCAGAATTGGACATACCGATTCACATAATCCGCAATTAATACACTCCCGGTGATTTACCTCCGGATACAAAAAACCTTCATCGTCAGACTTCATTGTTATACACTTTTGAGGGCAACGCCATACACATGTCATACACCCGCAGCACATCTCTTTTTTATCTATACCTATCATATTAAATCACTCGATTTGTAACCCTTTCTATCACATGATTTATCCCTTTGTAAAACCACATAAACAAAGCATTCTTTCTGCAAAAATAAATAAGTGAATCTGAAAAATCAACCGCTCCCAACTTCTTCAACCGCTCATAGCTTGACTTCATCCCTACTTTATCTTTACACCTACACGAAAATCGCAATCGCTTTTTTGCCCCTGCGACGCGAATTAAATGCAAATAGCGTTTTTGCTCCTCCATATCCTCGCATATCTTTTTTATTACTTTTTCCCTTATTTGCTCATATCCGTCCAAAAGCTGTTGCATCTTGCTTCTGCTGTTTGTATGAGAGACAGATCTTTTTCTAACCAAATAATTCATTTGTAACTCATTCATAAAGAAAATCTTTTTTCTATAGGCCCCCGGTAACAAAATCTGCATATTTTGACCATACGGAGACTGAAATATGTCTCTTCCTTTATTTACCTCAAAAAAGGACTTACTTCTAACCATATAGCTTCCGGGCCAATTGTAAAATGTAGTTTTCAATAATCCCTCAAAAATGCATTGCGCATTCATCGGTTTCTTTCGCAAAAAAGGACGGGAATGTCTCCTTTTGTCTTCAAATACATAATATCCGTTTGAAATCACAATATCCGTCTCCGGATGAAGCCGCAAATACTCCGCTTTCGCCGAAACTGCATTATCAAATATCTCATCATCCATATCCAATAACATGAGATACTCTCCCGTAACATATTGCAATGCCAATTGAACCGCAGATGCCGCCCCACCATTCTCTTTTTGCAAAAAAACAAATTCATAACCCTTATTTTTCACGGCCGTCCTAATACTATCCACCATAAAAGAGATATCATCGGTTGAACCATCATCCACAAAAACAACTTCTATTTCGGTATATTCCTGTCTTAAAATATTATTAATGTATATTTGCAGAAATCTCTCTCCGTTATAACATGGTGTGATCAACGAAACCTTACCATTCATCAAAAATTACCTCCGAAAAGCTTCATAAAAAAACTCCTCTGTTCTCTTTCGTTCTTCACTAATAATCTCATATGTCCTTGTATAATCTATTTCAAAAATGTCCCGTTCCGTCATATCTGCTTTCATTAACCGGCTTGTCAATTGCATCTTATCCAGTAATGTCTCCAAACGGGAATTCATATTCTTTGCATTATCCTTCCGTGTCTGTACAAGAAACGGTACACCTGTTAATATGGAAAACACCGAACCATGGAACGAATCTGTACACATCAGCGAACAGTTTGCAATTAAGTACACAAACTCTTCCGGCGTTGTCAAAAAATACTTTTTCTTATTGATATCCCACAAATCAATAATTTTATAATCATTTTCCCTTGCAAGCTCCATTAACTTTTGTTTTGTCTCCGATAACTTTTGTCCCAAAAAGTATGTTAATATATATTTCTTTTCCGGCATAAATTTCGGTTTTTCCGCAATCGACAGCCAGTCCTCTTTTGAAAGCATCATAGTCGGGTCCAGCAAAACCTTCGCATCTTTCCCGCTTGCTTTCTTTACTAATTCTGCTCCTGCATCTTCCCTTACAGAAATCGCCCTGTAATCACCTATTTTTTCTCCCAGATTCTTTAATTGCTCTTTGCTCATTTCCGATACGCCAAAGCTTGCTGCGTAGGCAATCTTTTGTTCCGGTCTTGCAAATGTCAAATATTCATTGTCTGAAATGAAATCAAAAGAAGGATTCCACACCTGATCGCTCCCGCAAACAAAATAATCAAACCTGTCGCAAACTCCGCTCGGTGCCTTATTGTATTCCCATTCTCCTTCCGCCATCTGAATATGCTTTTGATTAAATCGGTAGAAACCTTCTCTTCGCTTTCTGAATAAAAACGGAAGCGTTCGTCCGAGTACACATATTTTCAGTGTATGCTTAAAGGTAGTAACTTCTCTCCCGCAATAAGCATTATTTATTGTTTCGACCTGAAACCCTAATTTTTTCAAACTTTCCTGCACAGCATAATTTTGTAAGCGATTTCCCATATTTTGACTATTTATGGTTACAATTCCGACTTTCATATCTTATCCTCACATCCGCAATATCATCTGTTTTTTAATTTGATAAACAGCCACATCATGAAACTGTTCCGACTTGCCAGCATCCGATGAATCAGCCTCTGCTTCCACGGATTTTTTCGGTACGGATATTCTTGCATAACCTTTATTACCGTTTCATCTTTACTGATTTCTTTTAAAAGCTTTCTTGCCTCACGGCCCGGATACAATTCTACAATTCTCTGCAAATAATAGCGAACAAAGCCGAGGAACAAACGTTGCAAACGCATTTTTGCTTCCGTATAGCACTTCAACGAACGGATACGCTCTTCTATCGCGTGATAAAACCGTATGTTTTTTTCGTGCATGTCCGTTTTGTAGGTTGCTGTAAATGATGCAGAATTTTTCTGATACTCATAAAAACATTCCTCAATCATAATCACTTTCTTGGAATGCAAAAAATAGTCCACATTAAACATTGTATCTTCTGAATAATAGACACGCTCCGACACAAACATCAGTTGATTTTCACAAATCACATTCCTGGAATATAATCCCTTCCATACCGATATTCCTAACACAAAGTCGCTTTCCTCCTCCGGACGCGACCCCAATATATTCAGCAAAACATCAGAAACGACCCCATCCCCGGAAAAGCACTGCCCCCCCAACGGATTTGGATTTTGCACCGCCGTTCCGTCTATCTCTACTTGGCTGAAACCACACAAGCATGCATCCGCCTGCACTTTCTTTGTCGCCTCATACATCGTCTCGTACATATCCGGCGCTATTGTATCATCGCTATCCACAAACGCTACAAATTCACCTTTTGCCTGCGCCAGGCCGGCATTTCTGGCCAGACCCGGGCCGGTATTCTTCTGACGAACCACGATAATCCTTGCATCTTCTTCGGCCATTTTCATACATAGGTCAAGACTTCCGTCCGAGGACTCATCATCTACAACGATAATCTCTATTTCTTTTAATGTTTGTTTTCTGATACTGTTAATGCATCTTTCAATGTACTCTATAGAATTATACATTGGAACGATTACACTCACTTTAACATTTTGCATTTACACTCTCCTCTGTTACTCCTGTACCTTTGGATGTTTTTTCATGATATACGGAACTGCAAGCCAAAAATATAGCAAACAGGAGGTTATAGAAACCAATGATGCATCGTAAATCATTATAACGATTGAAAACACGGATACAATTCCCGCAATCAAATAGTACGGAAAACCTTCCTTGTCCTGATATGCATATCTAATCGAAATTACACCGTTTATCAAGAAAAACGCCGCCAGACTCACCAGCCCCACAAGTCCCAATTCCGTCACTAAATACGACGTGTAAAAGAAAACATATTTCAAAAACTCATGCTGGATATAAAATGGGGTTCCTACATGTGCATTCCCGAGACCAATTCCAAATATCTTTTGCATCGGAGTATGTAAATAATCACTAAGCATTATGGATACGCCACTCAATCTGTTTACGCTGCCCGCAGACGTTCCGTAATCCTCCTCTGCGTATTCCAAAATAGATTCCAGGGAAAAGAAATCACGAAAGAGCGGATACATTTTCCCTAAGATTAGAATGGCAAACCAAATTGCCACCCCGCCTCCGGCAACAAATGCAACTGTTCTCTTGCTTGGCTTGGAGATTAATACTACCAAAGCAATACAAAGAATCAACTCCAGATAATATATTTTCAATTCACTGATGGTTGCTGTTATTAAACAACAGCCCAACGCCCCTACCGTCATGACTGTAGATAGTTTTTTATGCAGATAAAGCACCGCAACTATTGCCGACACAATCACCAAAAACAAATTCATCTTTCCGTTACATCCAACAACAATACCGAACAATCCGCCGTTATTATCCCATTTTGCATGATATTTAAAATACTCCACAAGAGAAATCAGCAAGTTAGCAAAAGATGCTCCGATAAACACCTTCGCCAGTCGAACCACATCTTCACGTGTCAAAATGCAAATGCATGCAATAAAGAAACAAAAACCACGGAAGAATTGAAACGCACCAACCCCATAGGCTAGCAAGCCGTAATCGTTCACAAAAAAAGACACCAGTGAAACTAACAGCATTATTCCAATGAGAACAAACGGTATCGTTGCATATAACTTATACGGTCTTAAAAATGTTGCAACCACACCGACTATCATTAAATAAACACTCAGTAATCCTGCTATATGCGCTACAGCTGTCGGAATATTGAAAAAACTGATAAATAACTCATTCACAAAGCAAAACAGAATTACTCCGTAAACAAGCAACGTCGGTTTATTCCAAAACAGATACCCAAAAAATATTGCAGCGAGCCCAACAAATCCTAATAAAATATATGTCATAGTTCCTCTCTATCCACAGACTTGAGATTTCCACCTTCATATAAAGGAATCATTCCGATAACCGTTAATTCTCCTCCACAGGTAAAATCCTCCACAACCACAATCCTTTTCGAATCTATCGCCTTAATACCGAGAACTACTGCTGTTGCGAATGCAGCTAATAACGCACATCCCACTCTAATAAGCAATGCCTTCAAATTCGGATTACTGTATACACTCAGAGAGGCCTCTTCTAACACCTGGGCAACATTTACGCCTTTCTGCTTATTCATCTGATTCACCGAAACTTTAGCCAGTGCGTTGGCAATCTTTGTCGCATCGCCCTTCTCGGTATCAACAACCTGAATTGAAATAATCGGCGATGTTTTTGCTGCCACTACGGAAACCATATCGTGCACCCGCTCTGCAGTAATGTAATCGTCCCCCAACATTTTTGCTGCTTCTTCACAATACATCAAAGAATCGATTAACGAACTATATGCCACCAGCTGATCTCCGTTTACAGAATAACTACTGATTTTTGCGGTTGCCATATACTTCTTTTCTTCCGTTTTCAATGTCAGAACATTACCTATAACCAGTCCAACAATTGCCATTGCAATAATCAACCAAATCCTCTTCTTCCATACAACAAGGCAATTTCTTCCTTCCACTAATAATTCTCTAACCTCTTTTCCCATTGCCGACTTCCTTTCCGCTATTAATCCGTCTGGTTCCTCTTTTATAAGATACAATAATAATCACCAATGCCAAGCCAATTAATATTCCGTTCGTTACTAAAAATGTTTTATCTACATCCTTCGTTTCAACATGCTGTAGTTCCGGAGCGTCCGGATTGTTTGCAAGCACTCTGACCGAGTATTCCGTTTCCTGCGTGATATATTCATTGCCTTCCTCATCACAATACGACAAAAATGCTCTCAGCTTTTGTTCACCGGAACTTATCATAGCAATTGTATGGTCATAGTACATTGTAATTCCACCTGCAATATCTCCAAGCAAATATACCGTTTCCGTTCCGTCTGTTTGAATAATATGTAATCTTGCGTCATTCACTCCAGTCATACCATCGTTTTTTATCTCACTGGAAATCACCGCTTTTTCATTCACATAACATTCATCTTCCAAACAAAGCTTCTCAACCTTTGCAATATACTCATTCTTTATCGGGAAAGAAATATAGGCTTCATTTGTTACTTCGGAATCACGTCCATCTGAAAAAGTCATATAAAACAGTATAATAACATTCTCTTCATTTTTAACTTGTTCCGTAATACGAACAGGAATCGTTGTTTCTATTGTTCCTCCCCCCAGAATATCACCTACCGGAACCTGATTTGATTTTCCTTCTACCGGAACTGCAATTCCCTGATTGTTTACCATGGAAAGGACAACATTCTGTGCCACGCTCGAATCATTTGTATTATGAATGACTAATTTAACTTCTATCTCGTTTCCAGGCAATACCTCTCCTTTCACAACTTCGTAGCTTTCAATAATCAGCCTGGCTTTACTATTTTCCAGTTCCTTTGCTTCATCTTCCAACGGTACAAGTTTTGCCCCTGTAAAAAGAAACGCCATCATTAACATACAACATAAAAAACCCAACTTTTTCATCGTTCTATTTTCCCTCCATGTCATCCTTATATTTCTTCACTTTTCTCTTAGGGAATACCTTTCTGTAATGCTTATATTCCGCCTGTTCAAGCTTATTTCCGATAACTCCGACCACATTACCCCCCGCTGCCTCGATGCTGTTCTTTGTTTCCTTTAACAACGGTATCGATGCGTACTGTGCACTAACAATAATCGTTGCGTCAGTATTGGAACAAACTACCTTTGTGTCAGCCGCTTCTAATACGGACGGAAGGTCCCAAATCACATAATCATACTGACTATTCGCCTTGTTAATCAACTCCGGAAGCTTGTTAGAGCATAAAAGTCCCAATGGATTCTCTGCCTTGGTTCCACCCGGAAGATAATCTAATGTAGCATACTCAGTCTTACTGATCACCTCGTGATATTCCTTGGTGCCGGCCAGATACTCCGTCAAGCCAAACTCACAATTATGACTCAAACGCTTTACCTCTTTATATAAATCCGCATCAATCAATAGTGTTTTCCATCCTGCCATCGATAACGCAATTGCTAAATTGATTGCCACACTTGTTGTTCCTGTCTGCGCCTCGCTTCCACATATTGCAAAGGACTTATATCCCTTCTTCTGACTTAACATATACACCTCAATCGCAGCACGGTTATATGCGTCCATCACCTTTGCATTCGTATAACGATACAACTGTTTTGTCTTTTCCATAATAGCCTCACTTTCTGTTCTTGTTTTCATCATATTTATTTTTTATGTATATTTAATGTTATATCATAAAAGTCATTCAAAGTGTTACAAACCATTTTTGCTGATTTTTACATAAACAAACGGCATCCATGTAAATATTTTCGCCCCCAGGGAACAACTTATTTTACGTTCCTTCCTTATTTTTTTTACATGACATACCATCTCGTGTATAAATTCTTGTTCCTTGGAATGTATCTCACTTATTTTTTTACACTCCCACAAAATCATTCGAACACACTGTTCCCACTGTTTCTGTTCCAATGCGGCCGGACCTGTTCTTTCAAACAACTCAGCCCTATCCAGCAAAGCTTCTATCCAGTCTCTGCTCGATTTCAGTGATTTAGATGTCATTATACTTCCTGCGCGTACACTATAGACATACAATCTTTCCGACATCGCTACCACTGTTTTACATCGATTAAGTAAATGATGAATCACATATTCATCCTCATGACACTTCCCTGTCGGATATCGAAGGTTGTCCCAAAGCTCTTTCTTATAAAGTTTATTCCAAGCCACCGGCATCCACACGCTAAGTTCTTCGCAAAACAACAAATTAAACATATCACTTCCCGATAATACACCCTCCACAACTCCTATTGTCGGTTCTACGATACAATCCTTTTCTTCCAACCATTTGGAGTAACCACACACGGCCATATCTGCGTTTTGCTCTTGCATCTTCATCAACATCGCATGATACATGTTCTCATCAATATAATCATCTGAATCCACAAAAGTTATATATTCCCCATGCGCTTCCTCTATTCCGCGATTTCTTGCCGCTGATAGCCCTCCGTTTTCCTGATGTATTATTCGAAGACGTCCATCTGTTTCCCCCAACTCATCACAAATCCGTCCCGAACCATCGGTAGAACCATCATCCACCAATATAATCTCTAAATCACGATATGTCTGTTTCAAAATCGATTGTACACATCTATGTAAAAATTTTTCTACATTATATATAGGTACAATCACCGATAGCAAAGGCTTCATATCATTCCCTCTTTTCTGTTACTCGCATGTCTCCAAAAAATCCAGGATAATTTCCTCTATTTTTCCTTCCGGAGCCGTATATGGTCTAAATGTATATGTCTTCGCTTTTTCCACATATTCAGCCAAAGATGTTATATCTTCGCAACATAAGACGCATCCTTTACTTTCGAATGCCTTTGCAATTTCCAACTGATGGTCGTCCACATGCTCATGAAACTGCTTTAAACGCGGTACAACAATTATCGGCTTCCCGGCATTGATTCCTGTCATAATAGAGCCTACTCCGGAATGTGTAATCAGAATACTGCAATTTTCAATCAATCTTTTGTATTCCACAGAATCTACAAACTGGCTATACTTACATATCTTCGGAATATATGTGGAATTTCCCAACTGAACAAAAACTTCATCACCCGATTGTTCAGCCAGCACATCGGCTGCCTCAACTAATCTGTTCATCTGAAACTTTTGTGTTCCCAATGTAACAAGTATCAAAAAATCCCACCTCCCAGTACCGATTTCGGATAATGTTCAAGCATGTCTTCCCACTGAACAATAAACAAATCTGCATGTTTATATAAAAGCTTTCCCGTTAAAGAAGCATGATTTACTCTTGCAAACGACTCAATGTAAATAACCTTTTTCTTCTTCCATTTTGCCAAAATACAAAATGGATATGCTACCAAAGCGCCTGTAGTAATCACATAATCCGGCTTTTCTTTTCTAAAAATTCTCCACGCTTTAATAAATAACCACAAAAACTTCGGGAGAAATAATAATTCTCTTCGATTTATCTGATATGTATAATATTTTTTTTCGCAAAAATTTTTCACTTCAAAATCGCTCTTCTCGGTAACAAGAAAAGATTCATAACTCGACTCAACTCTCTTCAACCGAGAAATCTCCTCAAGATGTCCCCCTGAAGAAGCTACAAAACAGATTTTTTTCTTCATGATTTCCCCTCTCGTTGTCATCCCTCATTATAGGTAGATTTAACCGCCTCCGTAATATGCGCATAAAAATCCTTATAAATTATATCACCAAATTAATATTATTACAACCTCTATTTTCTCCGGCCGAAGATGCCCTCCTCAGCAAGAATCGTTCCCTCTGCCGCTCATATTTTCAGTCACATCCTCATTTATTGTTAAAATAATCAAAAAACTCAAAAAAATGATATAACAATTTGTTGCCCCTATACTGTTTTTAAGCTATAATATACTTGTATATTTATATTTGTACAAAGGAGTGACTGTATGAGTAAAAACACGCAAAACATGAAAACAAAACAGGGTACCGGACAGATTCAAAAAGAGATCCTCGTCCAAATCGGAAAAATCGTCATCGGTTTCCTACTCTTATTGGCAGTAGCGGTAGGCATTATGATTACCTCAATTGTAAATGATGCCAACAAAACCGAAATCCGGTTACAGTCAGAGGTTGCTTCTTGGGAAGTTTCCGACTATTTCCAACCTTATGTAGGTATGGTAGAAAATATGGCTGTGAATCCGCAGGCCCAGCAGCTTTTGACGGATACGGTTACCGGCAAAAACATAAAGAGACAAAAGGATTACGCTTCCACGGAACGTTACCTTTACAATCTGGCAAAGGGTGAGGACAACCCGCTTGATGCCGCTTGGATTGTTGATTTGGATTCCTCTTCCATCATGTTTTCCAACGGTACGATAATCAACGGAGAATTCGATGCTTCCCAGTACGAGTGGTATTCCTGCATCGAGACAAACTCTACCGTATATTCCGAACCGTATGTTTCCTATTTGAACGAAGTTCCGGTTATCAGCCTGGCTTGTCCGGTTTACAGTGACGATGAGTCCGCTACTTTATTGGGTATCGCAGGTGTGGACGTAAAGTTAAGCAAGGTTGCTGATTTGATGGGAAGCCACAAAATCGGCAACACCGGCTATTCCATTCTTCTCTCCGGAAAAGGCAGCATCGCTTACGCTCCGAAGGAAGAGATGTTGTTAAAGACACTGGAAGAGATTGGTGCGGATACAAAAGCTGTGGATGCGGTTAAAAATCAGTCTGTTATGACCACCAAATTGAGATTTGACGGTGGCAGCAAGTACGGACATTTCATGAATGTAGGCACCAGCGGATACATGGTTCTCAGTATGATGCCGATTATGGAATTCTATCAGTCCACCATTCTCTGTGTTGCCATGGTAATTCTGTTAATCGCAGTTGCCTGCTTCATTATCTTTATCGGAGTCAAGCGCAGTGCACAGAAGATTACAAAGCCGGTTGTGGAATTAAAGGACATTGCACAGAAGCTTTCGGAAGGAAACTTAGATGTAGAACTTTCCGTTTCCGTCAACAACGAAATCGGCGAACTGGCTTACTATATCGGCAAGACCGTTGACCGTTTAAAAGAATACATCGTTTACATCGACGAAGTAGCTGCCGTTCTGGCTGATGTAGCGGATGGTAACCTCAAGATTGAATTACACAATGAATATGTAGGCGAATTTGCTAAATTAAAGGATGCTCTCTTAAATATTTCCAAGAGTCTTACCCAGGTATTAAGCGGCATCAAAGGAAGCTCCAATCAGGTATTGAACGGCTCCGACGAATTGGCAAACGTTTCCCAGGCCCTGGCGGAAGGTGCAACTATGCAGGCTATGGCAGTTGAAGATTTGTTAAACACTACCAACAAAATTGCGGAAGAAGTAGAAGAAAGCCGTGTCAAAGCGGAAGAATCCGCAGAAGAAACCGTACGTGTGACTCGGTTGATGTCCGAGAACATGGAACTCATGAACGAGATGGCCGCTGCAATGGAGAAGATTCAGATTACTTCCCAGGAGGTTGTAACCATCATCCAGGCCATCGAGCAGATTGCAGACCAGACCAACCTTCTTGCACTAAATGCTTCCATCGAAGCAGCAAGAGCCGGCGAAGCAGGCAGAGGCTTTGCGGTAGTTGCGGATGAAATCGGTAAGCTGGCTGACGAAAGTGCCAACGCTGCAAATACCACCCGTAATCTCATTCAGATTTCCTTAAACGAAATCACACACGGTAACGAAGTAGCCGGCAAGGTGAAAGAATCCTTAGAAGATGCAGGCGGCGCATTTGAACAGGTTCGCCAAATGATTAACCAGACTGCGGACATGGCAGTAGAACAGGCTAAGGACATGGAACAGGTTCGCAAGGGTGTAGAAGAGATCACCCAGGGTATTTCCGAGAATTCCGCTATCGCAGAAGAAGGTTCCGCTACCTCTCAGGAGCTCGCCTCCCAGGCTGCTACTCTGGATGAGTTAATCGGACGTTTCGAGTATTAAGACAATTATAGAGCAAACAAAGAACCGTCGCATTTGCGTATGTCTCGCAAATGCAACGGCTTTGTTTTATCTTATTCTATTTTACTATTTACTTTATTCCGGCTTCTGGGTTCCGCACTTATTACAGAACTTACCGGTTGCTTCGTTCGGAGCACCACACTGCGGGCAGAACCAACCCTTTGCCTGGGTTGTCGTAGCAGTCGTACCTGCTGCAGCTTTCTCAGCAAAAAACTTTACGTATACTTCTGCAGCCACTGCAACTACGCCTACGAGAATAAGCAGTACAAGGAAGATATTCAGGAGTGTTGTGCCGATTGCTTTGAAGTTATCCAAATATCTGACATAACTTTTACCCATCTTTGAGAAAATAGTTGCGTGGAAAATCTTAGCCAGAACTGCTGCAACAAGCACTACAATCGATACAACGAAAGAAGACTTGTTGTAAAAAGCAGCCGCAATCGCTACCACGATTAACATCAGCAGAAGTAAAAGAACTTTCATAAACGGATCGGAGTCACCATTCCCCGTTAATGCATCAAACAGAAAAATCTTCTCTCCGAACGCTGCATATGCCGGAAGGAAAAATCCCAATAATGAGAATCCTGCGCATACCCATACAGCAATCTGAATAATCTTTGTACGTTTCTTAAGTAAATCCGTTAACATTTCCATAAAAATGTCCTCCTTTGTTACGTTTCCATATTTCGTGTTGCCACGTTACTTCTATTATACAAAATCTTTTCAGTTTATTCAATATATTTTTAAAAATAAAATATATCTTTCCAAAAAAACGAACTATGTTTATCGAAAATTCTCGCAAATTTTTTTCATGATTCTTAAATATTCCTCTTGACTTTATCGCAGTGATGTGATAAGATGTATTCGTTTTCAAATGAAATGCAATGACTGTGACGGAATTATGCTTCTTTTTTGAGGGTTTCAGAGAGCCGGTGGATGGTGCGAACCGGTACGGATGAAAGATAGCAATCTCACTCCCGAGTCGACTCTGCGAAGAATATTTATTTGCGTAGTGGAGTACGGTCAGCCTCGTTATCGGCTATGGACTTAGTAGAGTCCGAGAGAGACAGTTTCCCGCGAGGGGATTGTAAACAAGGGGGTACCGCGAATCGCTTATTCGTCCTTGAAACCGTATGGTTTCGAGGACTTTTTTTGCGTGTCGGCAATGTCCGTGCAGGCAAAGTGAGCATAATCAGAGATTTCAGAAGCTTGATTCTGGAAATCTCTGATTATGCGCACGCACCCACGACTGAGTGACGAAGTCACGAAGTGGGGGGAGACGCAAAGCGTCAGCCTGCACAAAACCACGAGTCATGCGAACGTGCCCACGACGTGGCAAACGAAGTTTGCGGAGTTGGGGGTGCACAAGGTCCTGTGGACCTTGGTTCTGCACGGACCGAAACGAAGTGTAGACAGTGCGAAGCATGAGGCCAGCACGAAAGATAGGTATAGATATGAAAGGAGACAATATTATGGAACAAATCAAAATCAGTGACATTACCTTAAAGCAAACAGGGAAAGAGTTCTCCCTATCCTTTAAAGAGAAAATCGAGCTTCCAAAGCTCCTTGACAAATTAAATGTAAACGTAATCGAATTAGAAGGCATTACACAGCCAAAGGTAGATGCTCTGCGCATCAAGTCCATAGCCTCTACCGTGAAAAACAGCATCGTGGCTGTTCCGGTTTCCTTAGATAAAGAAAGTGTAACTGCCACCTGGAATGCGGTAAAAGAAGCGAAAAGCCCGCGTCTGCAGGTAGTTGCCTCCGTCAGCCCGGTACAGATGGAGTATTTGTTCCATAAGAAACCGGATGCTATGTTAAAAACCATCGAAGAAATCGTTTCTGCATGTTGCGAATATACTACAAATGTAGAATTCATTGCAGACGATGCTACCAGAAGCGATGAGGCCTTCCTCTATCAGGCCATTAAGACCGCCATCGCCGCGGGAGCGAAAACCATTACCGTGTGTGATGCCACCGGCGCCATGCTTCCGGAAGAGTTCTGCTGTTTCTTTGATGCACTCAATCAAAATGTTCCGGAGCTTGCGACCGTGACCTTAGGTCTTTCCTGTTCCAACGAACTGGCCATGGCAGATGCCTGTGCCATCGCAGCCATCAAGCACGGAGTACGGGAACTCAAGACTTCCGCTTACTGTACAAATCAGATTTCCTTAGCGAATGTGGCACGCCTGTTAGCTACCAAGGGCGAAGCCTTCGGCGTTACCAGTGACCTTCGCACCGTGGAAATGAACCGCATTGTAAAACAAATCGCCTGGATTTGCGAAACCACCCGCAGTAAGAACTCTCCGTTTGACAACGGAGTGCAGGAGGATGTGGAAGAGATGAACCTGACCGCCCAGGATACTATGACTACTGTAATGAAGGCGGTAGAAAAATTAGGCTATGACTTAAGCGAAGAGGATGGCGCAAAAGTCTGGGAAGCATTCCAAAAAATTGCGGCCCGCAAAGATGTCATTTCTTCTAAGGAGTTGGATACCATCGTTGCTTCCGCTGCCATGCAGGTACCGGCTACTTACATATTAACCAGCTACCACATTACTGCCAGCAACACCACATCTTCCATGGCTCAGATGAAATTAGAGAAAAACGGCCAGGCCTTGGAAGGCGTTGCACTGGGCGACGGTCCGGTAGATGCCGCATTCCTTGCTTTAGAAAACATTTTAGGCTGTCATTACGAGTTGGATGATTTCCAGGTTCGTTCCGTAACGGAAGGCCGGGAAGCAATGGGCGAAACCATCATCAAACTGCGCAGCAACGGAAAAATATATTCCGGTCGCGGAACTTCTACAGATATTATCGGCTCCAGTATTCAGGCCTATATCAGTGCCATCAACAAAATTGTTTACGAGGAGGCATAACCTATGAAACTTTCCTTTTCCACCAGAGGCTGGTCCCACTTATCCTGGGAAGAATGGCTTGCCGCCGGCGTAGATATGCGCTTTGAGGGCGTGGAAGTATACAATTTGCCTTACGTTCCTGCCTTGACCGAAAAAAGCGGCCCGTTCCATAAATATAACATTAGCGCAACCGTCCGTCAGTTAAGAGAGAAGAAACTCTCCATTCCATGTTTTGATACCTCCTGCGATTTATCCGCAGAGGACGATGGTTCGGTTGCTTTGGTTCAGCAGATCATTCAGGTGGCAAAGCAGGCGGAAGTACCTTATGTTTCCGTAGTTGCTTTGCAGGATAAGGAAGACCTGGTGCGCACCCGTCTCACCGCATTGTTACGGGATGCAGAATCTGCCGGTGTTACCATCCTTATGAAAACCAGTGGCATTTTTGCCGACACCGCACGTCTGCGTGCCATGATGGATGATTTTGCCAGCGATTATCTGGCAGCATTATGGGATATACAGCATCCGTACCGTGACTGCGAAGAAAGTGCGGACACTACCATTAAAAATCTCGGTGCTTACGTGAAGCATGTACATCTGCGTGACTCCGATGATAAGGATACCTACAACTTAATCGGCGAAGGCACCATGCCGATCGGGGATATGATGCGTGCTCTTTCTTCCATTGACTATGACGGATTTATTTCCCTGGAGTGGAAAACCGAATGGATGGAAGATTTGCCGGATTACGAGGTGATCTTTACTCACTTTGTGAACTACATGAGCCGTTTCGAAAAAACCAGAGGTAAGAAAAAGGCCCTGTACCCGAACCACGACGGTACCGGCCAGTACGTATGGAAAAAGGATGAGCTTATCAACCTGACCTTTTCTCAGGTGTTAGACCGTATGGTTGAGGAATTCCCGGACCAGTATGCATTCAAATACACTACTTTGGATTATGTCCGTACCTACGAGCAGTTCCGTGAGGATGTGGACCAGTTTGCAAAAGCCCTCATCTCCATGGGTGTCAAGGCCGGCAGCAAGGTTTCCATCTGGTCTACCAACGTTCCGGCATGGTTCATTACCTTCTGGGCTACCACGAAAATCGGTGCGGTTCTCGTTACGGTAAATACCGCATATAAGAGACATGAGGCAGACTATTTGTTCCGCCAGTCCGATACCCATACCTTAGTTATGGTAGAATCCTGTCTGGATTCCAACTATAGAGAAATCATCAACGAGATTTGTCCGGAAATCGCCGAAAGCAAGCCGGGCGAACCGTTACACTGTAAGCGTCTTCCGTTCCTGCGTAATGTCATTACCGTCGGCTTTAAGCAGCCGGGATGCCTTACCTTTGAAGAAGCCATGGAACGGGGTAACTTAGTTCCGCAGGAAGAATTAAACCGTATGTCTGCCAAAGTAAAACCGGAAGATGTTTGTAACATGCAGTACACCTCCGGAACCACGGGATTCCCGAAGGGCGTAATGCTTACCCATTATAATGTTGTAAACAACGGAAAATGTATCGGTGATCGCATGGGACTGTCCACTGCGGACCGCATGATGATTCAGGTACCGATGTTCCACTGCTTCGGCATGGTTCTTTCCATGACCGCATCCCTGACCCACGGTGCTACTGTTTGCCCGATGCCGTACTTCTCTGCGAAGTCCTCACTGGCCTGCATCAATCAGGAACGGATTACCTGTTTCAACGGTGTACCGACTATGTTTATTGCCATGTTCAACCATGAAGATTACAGAAAAACCGATTTCTCCCATATGCGTACCGGTATTATGGCAGGAGCAGGCTGTCCGCCGGAGCTGATGCGTCGTGCGGCAGATCCGAAGGAAATGAACATGACCGGTATTGTCAGCGTATACGGCCAGACCGAGTCTTCCCCGGGCAGCACTATGTCCGCATGGACCGACCCGTTAGACCTTCGTTGTGATACCGTAGGTTATAACTTCCCGCACATCGAATGTAAGATCATTGATCCGGAAACCGGCGAAGAAGTGGCAGAAGGCGAAAACGGCGAGTTCTGTTCCCGCGGTTACAACACCATGAAGGGCTACTACAAGATGCCGGAAGCAACCAGAGGTACCGTAGACGCAGAAGGCTGGCTCCACTCCGGAGACCTTGCTTGTCGGGATAAGGACGGCAACTACCGTATTACCGGTCGATTAAAGGATATGATTATCCGCGGCGGTGAAAACATTTATCCGAAGGAAATCGAGGAATTCATCTACACCCACCCGTTCGTACAGGATGTACAGGTAATCGGTGTCCCGGATAAAAAGTACGGTGAGGAAGCTATGGCGTGCATCATTTTAAAGGAAGGCAAGTCCATGACGGAAACAGAAATGCACGACTACATTACCGCAAGCATGGCCCGTCATAAGGTCCCGAAATACATTGAATTTGTGAAATCTTTCCCTATGAATGCAGCGGGAAAAGTGTTAAAATATAAGATGCGTGAAGAAGCAGCGGAACGTCTCGGCTTAGTCGGCGCCGCAGGCATCGACACCGCAAAGAGTAACAACTAAGATGACGTCGGTGTATCCCACGTTTCCAAAGACAGATTATAACAATTAGAAGAGGTATTTATCATGGCGAAAAATTTTGTTACCATGGACGGCAATGAAGCTGCCGCACATATGGCCTATCCCTTTACCGAGATAGCCGCAATTTATCCGATTACTCCGTCCTCGCCTATGGCAGGACTTAC
>JAZNBY010000118.1:0-7212 GCA_045587325.1 Lachnospiraceae bacterium
GGTGTGGCAAAGGCTGCAGAGTTTTTACCGGCCAGCTGGTATATGAAGAACGTGAAATTGTTGTTCGCACATAACAAAGGAACGATTGCTCTGACGGAGTTTTTCGGAAACTGCGGAATTATCGTGGTATTCGCCGTTGCTATATTCAGTATCTTTTTAGTGGTGGGAAAGAGAAAGAAGATAGCATAAAAAGGACGGGGCTGCGACATCCAAGAAAGGATGTGCAGCTCCGTTTTCTTTTTTGTTTTGAATAGAAAAGGGAGGAAGCGGCAGGTGTCTATTCCTGTGCCTTTAGCATTTGCGCATAGATCCCGCCCCGGGCTAACAGCTCTTCGTGATTTCCTTGCTCCTTGATTTCTCCTTCATGAATTACCAAAATCAAGTCTGCATTTTTGATGGTGGATAAGCGGTGGGCAATGGCTACGATGGTTCGCTTGCCGGCCATGTTGTTAATTGCTGCTTGTATCTGGCGTTCGGTTTGTACGTCCACGGAAGCGGTGGCTTCATCAAGAACAATAATCGGGGACTGGCGCAGGATAGCTCTGGCAATGGCCACACGCTGCTTCTGTCCGCCGGAGAGGCGTAAGCCCCGTTCGCCGACCTGGGTTTCGTATTCCTCCGGCATATGTAAGATATCCTCGTGGATGTTGGCGGCCTTTGCGGCAGCTATGATTTCCTCCCGGGTGGCATCCGGCTTGGCGTAACCGATGTTATCCGCAATGGAACCATGGAATAAGAAGGTGTCCTGCAGTACCGGGGATATATTTTTACGGAGGCTTTCTAAGGTGACGTTCCGTACATCCTGTCCGTCAATGAGGACACTGCCTTCCACCGGGTCATAGAACCGGGAAATAAGCTGGGTAATGGTAGTTTTACCGACGCCGGTAGGTCCCACGAGAGCAACCATCTGTCCCGGCTTACAGGTAAAGGAAATATCTTTTAATACAGGCACCTCGTTGCTATAGTGGAAGAAAACATTTCGGAAGGTGATTTCTCCGGAAACATTTGTCAGATTCTTTGAATCCGGGGCGTTCTCAATAGCGGATGGCGTATCCAAAATAAGAGTCACACGTTCCGCTCCGGCCAGAGACTGCTGCAGGCTTTCAAGCCAGCTTGCAAGGCCGGAAATCGGTGCATAGAACAAGGATAAGTACAGTACGAAGGCTACAATATCTTCTACGGATAATTGGTCCAGATAAGCCAGATAGCCGCCTACAGCCACCACAAGAACCGTGCCGATGGAGGAAACGAATTCCACACTCGGATGGAAGATGGCGCTGGCCCGTAAAGCGCGAAGCATGGCCCGGACTTGGGTGAAGTTGCTTTTGCTCACCATAGCGGCTTCTTCCGCTTCCTGTCCGAAGGACTGGATTTCGTGGAGACCGGATAAATTGTCCTGTAACTTTGCGTTTAATTCGCC
Source organism: Lachnospiraceae bacterium (assembly GCA_045587325.1). GTDB lineage: Bacteria > Bacillota > Clostridia > Lachnospirales > Lachnospiraceae > SIG307. The sequence goes on from JAZNBY010000118.1 coordinate 1,421, forward strand.
CATGCTTTTTTGAGAAGCAGTAAAGTATGGGCGCACTTTTTTTGCAAAAATCACGCCGGAAATAAGAATCAGCGGAATCGGAAAGCAGGTGATAAGGGCCAGCTTCCAGTTGATTACAAGAAGAATGGTAAGTACTCCGCCGAAGGTAACCAGATTGGTAATCATATCCGGAATCATGTGAGCATAGAGAAGTTCAAAGTCTCTGGTGTCGTTTACCACACGGCTCATGAGGTCACCAGTCTGCTTGTCATGGAAAAAGCCAAGGTCCAGACTTTGGAGCTTTTGGTACATGCGGTCTCTGAGGTCCCCTACCAGATACCAGGCGGCTTTGTGGGCCAGATAGTTATTTAAGAAACGGAAAATAATGCGGAGCACATAAAGAAGCAGAAGTCCCAAGGCCAAAATGCCGATGTTTTCCATTGCTGCTTTATCTACACCGGCGCCTACGATGCCCGTCATCTCAGACAACAGTTTCGGGGCTGCCAGATTGACACCGGTCAGCAAAAGGGTAGACAAGATGGCAAGAAAGTAAAGCCCTTTGTAGCGGGCGGCTTCTTTTGTCAATTTCCACAGGGTTTTCATAAATGAACTCCTTTCGAGGGATAAATATCAGTTTTTATCCAAAAACATAGGATTATTTTAACAAAGCATAGGAGGAAAAACAAGGGAGAGAATAGGGGAGTTTTGTGAAAATATGAATTGGGTTTCTTTTTTTGTTTCTTTGTGCTATAATATCCCCTGTTATGTGTCGGGGAAACAGGTGAAACTCCTGTACGAGCCCGTCGCCGTGAGGCATGTAAGACGTTTCTTCTACGAAGGTGCCACAATCTTCGGACAAGCCATTGGGCGCAAACCTGAGAAGGCGGAGAAATAAATGCCGAGTCGAAATACCCGGATGTAACACCCTTCGTAAGTTCGCTGCGAGTGCCGGCATTCAGTATATGAAAGCGAAGGAATAAATAAAAAGGAGAAAAAAGATGCAAATGAGAGAAAAGAAAAAAATGTTATCAAGAATCCTTTGTATGATGCTGATTGTGGCTATGGCATTGTGTACGGCAGGATGCAACGGAACAAAAAAGGAGTCCGGAGTAAAGGATACCGCAGGACAGTCTTCGGAGGCGAAGGAGCTTGGCGAAGGAGAGAAGAGTTTTGACCTCTCCGTGACGGACAAAGCCGGCAATACGGAGTATTTTGTTATCCGCACGGATGAGAAAACCGTAGGAGAGGCATTGCTTAAACTGGGACTGATCGCCGGAGACGAAGATAAGTATGGTCTGTTTGTAAAAAAGGTAAACGGTGTTGTAGCGGATTATGATACAGACAAGACTTACTGGGCCTTTTATGTAAACGGCGAATATTCCATGAGCGGTGTAGACACTACGACAATTAAAGAAGGGGAGTCTTACGCTTTTAAGGTGGAAAAGTAATGAAAATGAAGCTGACGATTCGGGAACTGACGGTTTTTTCCATGTTGGGAACCCTCATGTACATTTCCAAAATCGTAATGGAGGCGTTGCCGAATATTCATCTTTTAGGGACGTTTACCGTGGCATTTACGGTGGTTTATCGTTGGAAGGCACTGTATCCTATTTATATTTATGTGCTGCTAAACGGGATTTTTGCCGGCTTTTCCATGTGGTGGATGCCGTATTTGTATATCTGGACCATTTTGTGGGGAATTGTAATGCTGTTACCGAAGCGTATGCCGAAGATGGTACAGGTGATTGTATATGCGGCGGTAAATGCGTTACACGGGTATGCCTTTGGGATTATGTATGCACCTGCAAACGCCATTATGTTTCATTTAAATTTTGAAAAGACTGTAGCATGGGTTGTGGCAGGTCTGCCTTTTGATATTATGCACGGTACGGGGAACGTGGTCTGTGGTTTTTTGATTGTGCCGATTGTCATGATTCTTCGGAAGATGGAACAGAGTACAAAGCTGTCATAAAACATAAGGAATGAGATCCGTAACAGAGTGAAAAGTTCTGTTACGGATTTTTTTACACTTAAAGTATAAAATTTTAGGTTTTCTCTTCACAAATGTTTAAAAAAGTAGTATGATAAAGTAGAAAAGTGTAATAATATGGAAAACTGTGAGAGGCAGAACAGGTGTAACGTAGTAGTGTATGTAAATTCATTCGGAGAAGCGGAGGAGTATCATCATGAAACGAAAGACAAGAAGATTAAGTATCAAGGTAAAACTTTTACTGCCGGTGGTGGTTTTGGTCACCGCATTATGCGTGGTGTTGGGCATCAGCTCCTATAAGCGCATGGAAGAGAGTATGGTTGCCATGGGGGTGGACCAGGCGGACATCGTATCCAAGATGGCAGCAACGGTAGTGGATGGAGATGTGTTAAAGACACTGGAACCGGGGTGTGAAGATAGTGCAGAGTATCAGCAGATATGGGATGTGTTAAGTAAAGTACAACAGACTTACGATATTAAGTATTTATATACGTTATATACGGATAATGAAACGGTATATTATGGTGTGGATACGGATACGACGGAAAGTAAGGCGGATTTTGGTGAAGAATTTGAAGTATCCTATGAAGAATTGGCAGGATGCTTTGCAGGGGAAGAATATGTGCAGGATTTTATTGATGAAACGGAGGACGGTCACCTGATTTCCGTTTACAAGCCGGTTTTTGACAGCACCGGAAATGTAGTAGCTGTAATCGGATGCGATTATGACGCCTATCCTGTGTCGGAACGGTTGGCAGATGCATCAAAGCAGACTATTTTGATATCGGTGATTGCTCTTGTTATCGATCTGGCTATTCTCGGTTTTGTAATTCATTCCATGATGCGTGGATTAAAGCAAGTGGAAGAGAAAATGTATGAGTTGGTACATAGCGAAGGCGATTTGACAAAGAAGTTCGAGATTAAGAGCGGAGACGAGCTTGAAATTATTGCGGACAATGTAAATGAACTGCTTTCTTATATCAGGGAGATTATGGTAAGCATTTCTGAAAATTCCGTAAAGCTGGAAGGTTCTTCCGGTTCCATTGTAGAGAAGTTATCCAAGGCAGAGATGAGTATTTCGGATGTGTCCGCATTTATGGAAGAGATGAGTGCTTCCATGGAGCAGACCAATTATTCCCTGAATCAGATTAACCAGTCCGTAGGCGAGATGTACGAGTCCATAGAATCTATTTCAAAGCAGGCGGATGAAGGAAGTGCTTCGTCCGAAGCTATCCGGAAGAATGCGGAAGAGATTTATAAGAATGCCAGCGATGAGCGTCAGGAAGCAAGAACAAAAGCAGATGAGATGGCGACCGTAGTAAATGATAAGATTGTAAAATCCAAAGCGGTAGAAGAAATCAGTGTACTGACCACCAATATTATCGGAATCACGGAGCAGACCAACCTTCTTGCATTAAATGCCAGCATCGAGGCTGCGAGAGCCGGTGAAGCAGGCAGAGGCTTTGCGGTAGTTGCGGACGAGATCAGCAAGTTGGCAACAGATTCCGCTGCGGCAGCAACAGCAATCCAGAAGGTAAGTGCGGAAGTAATCCAGGCGGTAAATGAACTGGCGCAAGAAGCGCAGGAGATGCTTGCATTTATGGATACGACGGCAATGAAGGGATACGAAAAGCTGCTAGGGATCAGTGAGAGTTATCAGGAAGATGTAGATATTCTGAATAAGAGTATGAAGGAGTTTGCGTACCGCAGTGAATTATTAAAGAAGAACATGGACGGTGTGGTTGCTTCTGTAGAATCGGTGCGTGTGGCAGTGGGAGAATGTACCGCCGGAGTAACCGACGTAACAGAGCGTTCCGTAGAGTTGACGGTGAATGTAAGCGAAATCGAAAACGAAGCAAATGTGAATAAGAACATTGCGGAAAGCTTAAATGATGAGGTAGGAAAATTTAAGTTACAATAAGAAAGGCCGAATAGGCAATGTAACACAAAGGAGGATACTGTTATGAAGAAATTATTGGCACTACTCTGCATCTGTTGTATGGTGTTTGCAGGATGCGGCGGAAGTAACGGAGGAGAGGATTCCGGTAAAAAGGACTTCTTTGGAGATAAACACACGGAAGAAGTGAAAAAACCTGATAAGTCTGCTACGAGCACCCCGGTACCGACTTCCACTCCGGAGCCGACAGCAACCCCTGAACCGACCAGTACTCCGGTTCCGACCGAGGCACCGGCGCAGGTAGAGGAAAAGCTGAGTTCACAGGACTTGTATGCAAAGTACATCAATAGTGTTGTTCGTGTGAATTCCGGTGTGGGTCATGGTAGCGGATTCTTTGTGGAAAAGAACATTATTCTTACGAACTATCATGTAATCGACGGCGCTACGGAATTAACCATAGAGCGGTATGACGGAAGTGTTGCTAACGTAACTCATGTTATGGGATATGATGCCGGTCTGGATATTGCGATTTTGAAAGTAGATTGTACCGGAGACCCGATTCCGTTTAATACGCATGGTGTTACCATTGGTGAGATTACGTATACGATCGGATGTCCTCGAGGCATCAACTTTACGTTTTCCAATGGAATGGTTACCAACATAAATTTACAATATGATGACGCTGAAGCAATTTTAACCAATGCAGCCATTTCTCCGGGAAACAGTGGTGGTCCATTGTTTAATGAATATGGTGAAGTAATGGGGTTGAACACGGCAACTCGTACAGATGCGCAGAACTTAAATATAGTCGTAAAGATTGAAAATGTAGAATTGGTAGATACCAGTAATCCGGTAAGCGCAGCTGAATTTACAAAGGGCACCTATGTGTCCGAGGACTCTATTACAGAGGACTCCAATGCCAGCCGTTCCGCAAGTACGGCTCAGTATATTCCGCTTGACATACCGGTATACGGTGCACTGGAAGGCGGAGAAATAAAGGATATCTACCGGATTGAACTTCCGATAAGCACCACCTACTACTTCAGCTATTATGTGGATGCATCCGATTACATGACTCTGGGAATTATGGATGATGAAGGGGGTATTATAGGTACCTTTGAGGTAGAGGTAGAAGACGGTGAAGTGGATGAAACCTATGCATATTTGGAGGCCGGCGTATACTATGTGTTCGCAATAGAGTATGATGATGTGGAGATTCCGGAAGGCTATTACGTGGAATACGGATTTATGTATGAAGTTTCCAATGTGGTAGCAGAGGATGAAGATTACAGCTATGATCCGGGTAATGCACAGTTCGTTTTGCTCGATCAGATCGGCGCAGGCAGTATCAGCAACGGTAACGAGGAAGATTATTACAGAATAGCAATTGAAAATGACGGATATTACAACATTGAGTTTGCATCGGATGTTGAGGGCTATGTGTACTTGGGATTGTTAGATGAGAACGGAAATGTTCTGTATGCAGTTGGCGAAGAAGGAACCGGTGAGATCGAGTTGTCTTCCGGACTTTATTACCTGCTTGCATGCGGTGACGCGGATCTAAGTTATAGAAGCAGTTACGAGTATGTATTTATGGTGTATGAAAGTGACGGCTCTATGGCCGGAGGCGGCAGTTATACGGAAAATGAGATTTGTCTCGGTCAAGTCTTCGGAGATTTTTATTACAACGACTATTTATATATTGGTATGGATATTCCGTCCGGATGGAGTTATAAAACCGCTGAGGAGTTACAGGATCTTCCGACCACATCCAATGAGCTTTTCACAGATTATGAGTGGTATCAGATACAGGATTTTTCCGCAGCTTCTCCGGATAATACCAAGACGATTGATGTAATGTTCCAGTATGTGGAGCCTGAGGTACTCGCTGCCTATGCACAGATGACCGAAGAAGAGTGCGTGGAC
>JAZNBY010000119.1:0-2129 GCA_045587325.1 Lachnospiraceae bacterium
CAGAACATAAAGATAACGATGAAAATCAGGTTCATGATTTCAAGTACCACGTTAATCAAACCGTTGGAAAGCATATCGGAAACGGAGTTTACGTAATTTACTACTCGAATCAAAATCTTTCCGTGCGGTCTGTCATCATAATACTGGAACGGAAGCTTCTGTAAATGCTCGAACACATCCTTACGGATATCGTAAATAATGTTCTGACTGACGTTAATCATGATTTTGGAACGAATGGTGGTAAAAATGATACTTAATATAAAGCAGATACAAAGCAATCCCACCAACAAAAGCAACATCTTAACATCTTCATTCGGAATCGCAACGTCCAATGCCTGCTGGGTAATCATCGGTCCGAACAGTGCGGTAATGCCGCCGATTGCACTTAAAATAAGTGCTAGAATCATTTTCTTTAAGTACTTCTTAATATATACGGAAGCACGTAACAGGTGGCGGTAATCAAAAGGAGTTTCTAAGACTTCGTCTTCTCTGTATGTATTTCGTCTCGCCATGATTATACCTCCTCTCCGGTCTGTAACTGTACCAGACTATAGTAATAGCCCTTCTTGGCAACCAGTTCGTCGTGGGTTCCCTCTTCGGTAATCCGTCCGTCCTGAATAATCAAGATCTTATCCGCAAACTTTGTGGTGGAAATTCTCTGGGCAATGATAAGCTTCGTACACGGAAAATCCAGTTCCTTTAAGCTATGCTGAATCTGTTTCTCCGTTTCCATATCTACCGCGGAAGTGGTATCATCCAGTATCAGGATGGCAGGCTTTACAGCCAGTGCTCTCGCCAGGGAGATACGCTGCTTCTGTCCACCGGAAAGACCAACTCCTCTCTCACCTACGATGGTATCATACCCCTCCGGCATCTTTGTAATAAACTTGGCCGCTGCGGAGTATTTCGCGAACTTCTCTACCTCTTCTTTGGTCAGGCTACTGTCACCGTAAGCAATGTTACCATCGATGGTGTCGGAATACAACAATACATCCTGGGTAGCCAGACCGATATTTTTACGAAGCTGGGTCAGCTTCATGTCATTTACATTAATATCATCTACCAACACTTCACCTTCTGTCGGCTCGTAGAATCTCGGAATCAGCTGAATCATGGAAGTTTTTCCGCAACCGGTTTCACCCATGATAGCCACCGTCTCTCCCGGGTTCGCCACAAAGGAAATATTATGTAATACCGGAAGCTTACCATCTTCGTACTGGAAGCTTACGTTCTTGAATTCTACCTTACCGGCAAAACGTTCCGGCAAATCAATGGCATCTTCCTTGTCCACGATCGTCGGCTCGGAATAATAAATCTCCATAACCTTATCGGATGCTGCGGAAAATCTCTGGAATTCGTTCATGATATTACCAAGGTTACGCATCGGGTTCTGTACAGCCCAAATAAGTCCGGAGAATGCTACGTACTCACCCATACCAATTCTATCCCAGATAATAAACAAACCGCCTACCACCAAAAGGGCAATGGACATTAAGTTCGCAAACGTCTCGATATACGGGAAATACGTCACCCAGGTAAGTGCCGTTTTCTTATTTGTCTTAGAAAAGTCTACGCTGCATTCATCGAACTTCTTAATCTCGTACTCTTCTCTTGCAAACGCCTTTACCACACGATTACCGGAAATATTCTCCTGTGCCGCTGTATTTAAGTGAGACAGCTTTTCACGAAGTTCCTTATGTCTCGGAGCTACCTTGTTACGGAACAACACAATAACAATCAATATAAACGGAGCAATTGCTAAAATAGCTATCGCAAGCAGCCAGTCCATATAAAAGAAATATGCCATGGTAGCAAACAACAACGCAAAGGACTCCACAATGCACCGGATAACCCAGGCAATCATATGACGTACCGCATCCAAGTCACCGGTTACACGGGTCATCAAGTCACCGGTACGGTAAGTGTTGTAAAAGCTCATATCCTGACGCTCAATCTTATCAAACAAGTGCGTCCTGACACGATACAGCACCTTCTGGGATACGTGCTCTACATCCATACAAACAAGGTACACAACCAACGTTCTTACAAAGGTCAGCACAATCATTGCGATAATCAACTGGAAAAACAAATCTCTTTTGTTTACCAGATTCGCCGCTGCCTCATCACCG
>JAZNBY010000120.1:0-13748 GCA_045587325.1 Lachnospiraceae bacterium
TATTTTGGATTCTTCCAAAATTGAGTCGGGTATGATGGAACTTGTACCGGTGCAGTATGAGATGGGAAGTCTTTTAAATGATGTTTATAATATGATTCATTTAAGGGCCAAGGACCGGGGGTTGAACTTAGAGTTTGATATTGCGCCAAATCTTCCTTCTGTATATTTCGGAGATGACAAGCGGATTCGGCAGATTCTGTTGAACTTGCTGACCAATGCAGTAAAGTATACCGAACGGGGAACCGTTACGCTGCGAATGACGGGAGAAATCATGGGAGATTCCTGCCGATTGCAGGTTGCGGTGAAGGATACGGGAATCGGAATCAAACCGGAGGATATTGAGAACGTAAAGCAGGCATATCGTCGTGTGGATACGGAACGGAACCGGAAGGTTGAGGGAACGGGTCTTGGAATCAATATCGTACAGCAATTTTTAGCACTGATGGGAAGTGAATTGCAGGTAGAAAGTGAATATGAAAAGGGAAGTGTATTTTCTTTTGAACTGATGCAGCAAGTGGTGAGCACGGAACCGATGGGAGAGTTCCGGACCGGAAATCTTCAGGCCAATACAGTACATCGTTCCGAATTTGAGGCACCGGAAGCCAAGGTATTGGTGGTAGATGATTACAGGATGAATCTGAAGGTGGCCAGACACCTGATGAGGCAGACGAAGATTCAGGTGTTTGAAGCACAAAGCGGCGAGGAGTGTCTGGAGCTTTTAAAGAAGGAAGCATTTCATCTTGTATTTTTAGACCATATGATGCCGGGCATGGACGGAATCGAAACCTTGCACGTAATAAAGGAAAAGAAACTGTGTGAGGGTGTTCCGATTGTGGCATTGACGGCAAATGCCATTAAGGGAAACAGAGAAAAATATTTGCAGGAAGGGTTTGATGACTTCTTATCGAAGCCTGTTTTACCGGAAAAACTTGATGAGATGCTATTGAAGCATTTACCGACGGAGTTGATTTTCACGGTAGAGGAAGGGAAGACAAAACAGATAAAGAAGGAACCAACTTTTTCGGAGCTCAGGAAACGGCTTCCGGAGATTGACTATAGTGCGGGACTGACATTGTGCGGCGGTGATGAAGCATTTTATATGGAGCTGTTTGATGTGTTCACAAAGCTACCGATAAAGACAGAGCTATGTAAGTTTTACGAGGAGAAGGACTACAAGAATTATTCTATCTGCATCCATGGGTTTAAAAATAATGCATATTCTGTCGGTGCCAGGGAATTGGGAGATTTGGCATATGAAATGGAACAGATGACAAGGGAGTGTATGCCGGAGGAGATTCGGGAGAAGCAGGAGGCCCTGTTGGCACAGTATGATAGAATGTGCAGACTGTATGAAGAATAGGCGGAACAAAAAGACGGGACAATTGTAATGTCCCGTCTTACTTTTTAATAAATGTTTCGAGCGCACTTATCTTGTCAAAATCTGTGTGATTTCACCGATATACATGGTATGCATGTCGCCATCCTTATAGAAGGTGTCGGCTAACTTCGGGTCAATGAACTGGTCCGCAGTCATACGGGTAGCGGACAGCTTTTTGCAGAGGAAGACAAGGTTTCCTTCGTCGATAAACGGCGTATCGTCGCTGTAGTTTACATGGAATCCAACCTTTGCGATCTTGTCCCCGTCTCTGCCTGAGGCAGTGCCAAGATAGGACAGAGCCTCACGCTCGCCATCAAAGAAGGTGAGGGAGAAGGTGTCATTGGCGTCAATAAATTCTTTGGTGTAACGGCTGTCCCTTACAAAGATATAAGCAACGTTTTTGCCCCACATAATACCGAGACCGCCCCAGGAGGCTGTCATGGTATTGGCTTTTTCTTTGTTGCCGGAGGTGATGAGCATCCAGTCCTTGCCGATTTTGGTGAACGGATTTAAGGTCATGGTATCTGCCTTACGGGATTCAAATTGATTCATATAGTATCCTTCTTTCATTTTCTTTTTCTATAGTGTACCATAGTTTTCTAAAAAGGTGAATTCGGTTTTTACTGTGTCGGTTTCTTCTGAATCAGACGAAGCAAGGCAAAGAAGCCGAGAATCAGAAGAATTCCCAGGCCAAGGCATAGGAAAACATTGTGAACAAAGCCTGCCACCAAATAGCAGATTACACTGATAACTGCCACTGTGATGGCATATGGCATCTGGGTGGCGACATGATTTACATGTAAACATCCAGCGCCTGCAGAAGACATAATCGTTGTATCACTGATCGGAGAGCAGTGGTCGCCGCATACGGAACCTGCAAGGCAGGCAGAGATAGCGATGAAGAACAACGGATTGTCCGGTGTAAACATGGTGTCCACAATCGGAATCAGGATACCGAAAGTGCCCCAGGAAGTGCCGGTAGCAAAGGATAGCAGGCATGCTGCAAGGAAGATAACTGCCGGCAGGAGACCGGTAAAGTTCTTCAGACCGCTGTCCATAAGAGCTTTTACAAAATCATCGGAACACAGTAATTCGGAGGTGATGTATTTTAAGACGGTAGCCAGTGTTAGAATGGTAATAGCCGGCACCATGGCAATAAATCCCTTTGGAATGCAGTCCATGGCCTCCGAGAAAGTGATTAGTTTCCGTACAATTAAGTAGATAACGATGAGAATCAAGGCAAGGAGGGCACCCCATGGGAGCGCGGTACTTGCCGAGGTAGCGGAAAATGCGCCGGTAAAGTTCCCATAGTTAGAGGAAGCTTTATCAAAAAATCCACCATGGTAAAGCAATGCGTAAACGGAAATACCGATTAATAGAACAATCGGTAACAGCAAATCCGGAACACGTCCCTTTGGATTGGATTTTACTTCCAGACTTTCTACACGTTCCTCTGTGGTAAATAAATCTCCGGTCTCCAAAGCATTCTTCTCATGGAGAGCCATCGGGCCGTAGTCACGTTTGCTGAGCACAAGAGCAATGATAAATACAAAGGTCAACAAAGAATAGAAATTGTAAGGAATGGACCTTACAAACAGCTCGATTCCGTTCATGCCGTGGTCACTTACATTGTCGGCCACTGCAGCCGCCCAAGAACTGATAGGCGCAATCATACAAATAGGAGCTGCGGTAGCATCAATCAGATAGCTGAGCTTTGCTCTGGAAACTCTGTGTTTGTCGGTCACCGGTTTCATAACGGAGCCTACCGTGAGACAGTTAAAGTAGTCATCGATAAAGATAAATATGCCGAGAACAAAGGTGGCAAGCTGCGCACCGATGCGGGACTTGATGTGGGTCTGGGCCCAACGCCCGAAGGCAGCGCTGCCGCCGGCTTTGTTAATAAGGGCAACAATGATACCGAGAAATACAAGGAACAGGATAATACCTGCGGAACCATCCAATGCGAAGCTTAACCCAAACCTTTTACTAACCGCAATGTCAATAGCAGTGGAGTTGCTATAGGCTAAGATACTGCCCATCACAATACCAAGGAATAGGGAGGAGTACACCTCCTTTGTAAGAAGTGCCAATGCAATTGCGACTACCGGTGGAATTAAAGACCAGAAGGTGGCGATGGTAGGGGTACCTGTTGCAGTCACAATAACAGCGGTCACAATGGAAGCTGCCATTATCAAAAGAGCAAGCAGGGGGCGGATATTTTTCTTCATGAAAAGATACTCCTTTCTTTTGTACAGGTATCAAAAGTTCTTTTTATGTTGCTAGGCTGACGTCTTCTGAAAGTGACGAAGAAGGGCAAAAAATCCGAAAATCAGTAATATGCCAAGCCCTAAGCAGAGGAAAGTATTATGGACAAACCCTGCTACAAGGAAACAAATAAAGCTTATAGTAGCCACGATGATGGTATACGGCATCTGAGCAGATATGTGGCTAGCATGCAGGCATCCTGCACTTGCGGAAGGCATAACCGATGTTTTACTGATTGATGAACAGTGGCCACCGCATAAGGAACCTGCCAGACAGGCGGAAACAGCGATGACGAACATCGGATTGTGCTCAGAAAACGCGGCGTCTGCAATCGGAAAAAGGATACCGAAGGTAGCAAAGCTGTTGCCGGTAGTATAGGATAAAAGGCAGGCAACAAGGAAAATAATTGCCGGCAGAAAACCGATAAAAACCTTTAGTTCATTGTTTATAAGACCATGTATATAATATGTGGCTGACAGCTGGGCAGCATTTGCGTTTATGGAATTAATAAGAACAAGAACAATAAGCGTCGGTACCATGGCAGTAAAGCCCATCGGGATACAATTCATGGCGTCCTGGAAGGTAATCAGCTTTCTTACAATCAGGTAAACTGCAATGAGAATCAGGGCAAAAAGCACACTCTGTGGAAGCACGCTATGCTTCCAGGTTGAGAGAGTATCGATGGTATCGTAGAAAAAAGGTGATGGATCTAACATATTGTTATAGCGAATCAGGGCATAAACGCAGGCACCGATTATAAATAGAAAAGGCAATAGAAAATCCTGTATGCGATTCTTTGAACTGGATTTTACTTCTGGACTTTCCGTATTTTCTTCGATAGAAAGCAAATCGCTCGTTTCTATGGCCTTCTTTTCATGAAGTGCCATCGGACCGAAATCACGTTTGCTAAGTACAAGAATAATAATAAAAGAAAAGGTTAACAGAAGATAAAAGTTGTAGCCAAGGACTTTTACGAATAATTCAATACCGCTCGTTTGGAAATAGAACGCCTCATTATGGATTACATTGTGAACATTGGTTGTTGTTAAAGAACCAGCGACGACAAGCATACAAACCATTGCAGCAGTAGCATTAATAAGATAGCTGAGCTTTGCACGGGATACCCCGTGACGATCAGCTATCGATTTTATAACGGAACCTGTGTTATGGTAGTAAAAATGGTCATCGATGAAAGTGAAAACACTGAGAATAAGGATGGTGAACTGTGCACCGATACGGGTTTTAATGTGTGTTTCTGCCCAACGACCGAATATAGCACTGATGCAGGCTTTGTTAACCAGAGCAGCAATGATACCCAGAAGTACAAGGAACAGGAGAAGACCAATCATACTGTAATAGGGGGTAGGAAAGAAAGACAGGACTGTTTCATCAACTACTTTGTTGAACGATATATTTTGACATTGTAAAATGCTGCCTATTACAATACCGAGAAACAGGGAAGAGTATACCTCCTTAGTAATAAACATCATTGTAATTGTCACTATCTGTGGAAGTACAGACCAAAAGTTGTCAGTTAATTGAAAATAGTCGGTTTCTATTATTCTAAATATAACGGTGGCAAGGATGGACGCCACTGTCACCAAAAGCGCAAGCAGGGTGCGGATCTTTTTCTTCATGAAAAGATACTCCTTTCTTTTGTAAAGACATAAAAAATTGTAAATAACTTACAAAAATATTATAGTAAAACATGCATATATTGTCAATGTTATCCATAAAATACAGCTGGAAAAATTTTCTCGGCCTTGTGATAATTGGAGAGTTATGGTAGACTAAAGGAAAGAATAGAAAAAGGGGGAGTGCAGGGAGCGTTTGTTAGAATGACGGGTGGCTTTGTAACAGTGTAGTAGGTACGGAAAGGATAAAGAATGAAAAAGAAACGAAGAAGAATGAAAGCAGTACTATTTGCGGGAGTCGTAACTATGATGGCACTCCCGTTTGGCCCGCAGACAGTAGTTTTAGATGGGCTGGGCGTGAAAAGTTATGCTACCGCTTACGCTGCGGAAGATATGTTGGGATATCAAAATCCGGAGCGGATAGTGATTGCTATGCCGGAAACAGAGAAATATTCTACCACGGCATCTAAAATCAGTATATTGGGCGCCTGTGATTACCGGTATCCTCTTACCATGAACGGAACATTGGTAGAGACGACGGAGCATGGCTTTTTTACGGAATATGTGTCCTTGACTCTAGGTGAGAATGTGTTTGAGTTCCAAAACGGGGAGCATACTTACCGGCTGACGGTAACGAGAAAGAAAGCTTCCGGTTCCTCCGGCGGAGGAAGCACGGCTACTTATAAGGAAGTGACAAATAAAATCGGTGAGATTAAGAATCCTTATGTGATGCCTTACGCATCTCCGGGAACGGTAAAAATTGATTATCTTCCTTTGACAAAGAACACCACCTTTCGAATTGTGGGAGAGTGGGGGGATTATTATAAGCTGCCGGACGGCACTTATGTAAAAAAGTCAACGGTAACGGTATATCCCTATGAAATGCCGGTAAACACCATAAAAAGCACAAAGTTAAATTACGATTTAACAAACAGGACTTTGAATACCACTTTCACAATGAAAATGGATGCGTTGTATGACGTACAGGTAGACGGGGATAAAGTAAGGTTTGTCTTATACGATACTACGGCAAGCGGTAAGGTGGCGGTTCCGGACAATCCGCTGGTATCTTCTGTGTCTGTGAAAAAGGAAGGAAGCAGAGCTGTTTATACATACAATCTGACAGACGGAGATAAGCTGTGTGGGTTTGATGTGGTGACGCAGGACGGAGTGATGACCTTTTCCTTAAAATATGCACCGGTGTTAAAAAAGAAGGGTTCTTTGGAAGGAGCAGTGATTTTGCTGGATGCGGGACACGGAGGGTCTGATTCCGGCACGGTAGGTGCAATGGGTGGTGTAGGACCGACAGAAAAGGTGGTGAACCTTGATATTACGTTACGGGTAAAGAAACAACTGGAAGCTATGGGAGCTACGGTGGTTTTGTCCCGGGATAAAGATACTTATGTGTCTTTAAACGGACGGGTAGAAAAAATTCGGGAGCTTGTTCCTGATTTATCCATTTCTATTCATGGGAATGCCATGGGAATTACCTCGGACTTTGGCCTGTCTTCCGGTTTTTTAACCTTCTATTCTTATAATAACGTGCAGGATGCGGCGGGAATCATCAATTCTTCCGTGAATCAGACCATGGGTTATACAAACCGGGCACCGCGGAGGGCAAATCTTTCCCTGACCAGACTGACGGCATGCCCTGCGGTATTATTGGAAACAGCCTTTTTGACTCACCCTGCGGACTATGAATATCTTTTGTCGGCAGACAACAGGGAAACGTTGGCGGAGGCTATAGCAAAAGGTGCAAAGGATTATATCGAGAGCGTGGCAGTGTATGAGCAGACGGAACAGTCCTATACGGTAAAACGGGGGGATACCCTGTCCAAAATTGCAAGGGAATACGGGGTATCCGTATCTTCCATTGCCAAACGAAACAATATAAAAGACATCAATGTAATTCATACAGGAAGTGTTTTCATCATTCCTGTAAAATAAAATCGGATGTTGTAAAAGTGAATCGGAAAAACAAGAAAGCAATCGAAACTTTATCAAAAGAAACGGTTGCTTTCTTTGCGTAAAAAAAGTATAATGTATGCGGGAAATTAGGGAAAGATTTCTTTGGAAGGAAGGATACGAGATGTTGGATTTATTGTTTCATGGAGCAGACAAAGGCATTTTAGCCTTTATCGGTGTGTTGGCAGCTTATGGCCTGACCTGTATTTTATTGCATTTTTGCGGGAATCTTTTGCCGAGAGATGGCGGAAGAGATTATGCGGTGGACGGAAAGCTGTCCCAGGGAAAACCGCGGGGAGCAGGCTTTGTGTTTATTCTTATTTTTGCCCTTACCATGTTTCTCTTTCTTCCGATTGACAGAGAGCGTTCCATTTATGTAATTCTTACTATTGCAGCCATGTTGACCGGCTTTTTGGATGACTGCGCAAAGGCTCCGTGGGGAGAGTTCAAGAAGGGCATTCTGGATTTGCTTATTTCGGTGATGATTGCCGTAACCTATATCAATTTTAATGGTTCTACCTTGTCCATTGCTTTTTTAGATATGCAGATTGTGCTTCCGAAGATTGTATTCGGGATACTGGCGACGCTCCTTGTGTGGGTTTCCATTAATGTGACCAACTGCGCAGATGGGGTAGACGGGTTGTCCGCTACGTTGACCAGTGTGACACTCATGAGCTTTTATTTGACCGCATCCTCTACGGCGATTCCGGAGGATTATCGCTATATGACCCTGCTTATGGTAGCATGTTTGCTTGGTTATCTTTGGTATAACGCCACACCGAGTACGATGATGATGGGAGATGCCGGTTCTCGTGCCATGGGTCTGTTTATTGCGGTAATAGCATTAAAGAGCGGTTACGTACTGCTTTACATACCGTTTGCCATTGTGTTGATTTTAGATGGTGGTCTGGGCCTAGTGAAGGTATCTCTGCTCCGTTTCTTAAAAATTCGGATTTTAAAGAATACCAGAACGCCACTTCATGACCATGTGCGGAAAAACTTAGGTTGGTCCAATACCCAGACGGTGTATAAATTTGCGATTATTCAGATTGTGGTTGCCTTTGCAGCTACATGGTTATTACAGTAAGCAGAGGAATTAGGAGTCGGATGTACATATGAAACGGCAGGAGAACAGGAAATGGTTTTTAAAGGGAATGCGGCATGGTGTTCCCATCGGATTAGGATATTTTGCGGTGGCATTTACGCTTGGTATTGAAGCGGTCAGTAGCGGAATGACACCCTTTCAGGCTGCACTCATGTCTTTTGCCATGCATGCTTCTGCAGGAGAATTTCAGGCCATCAGTGTAATTGCTGCCTGCTCCGGATATGTGGAGATGGCAATCTCCCAGCTGGTGATTAATTTGCGGTATCTTTTGATGTCCTGTGCGTTGACACAGAAGGTTTCGGAAAAGACACCTTATCCCCATCGCTTTTTTGTATCTTATTTTATTACAGATGAGATTTTCGGAATATCCTCTACCGTAGAGGGCAAGTTAAATCCCTGGTATTCTTACGGAGCAGCCTGTGTGGCATCTCCGGGATGGGTTCTGGGTACCTTGATTGGTGCTCTGGTCGGAGAAGCACTTCCGGCCAGCATATTAAGTGCCATGGGAGTGGCATTGTACGGAATGTTTCTGGCGATTATCATTCCGCCGGCACGAAAGAATCGTGTCATTGGTGTGATCGTTCTTTGTTCTATGGCTGCCAGTAGCCTATTTACCTGGTTATCGGAGTATATTCCGTTATCTTCCGGCGCACGTATCCTCATTTTGACCGTAGTCATTGCGGGAATTGCGGCAATTGTGCATCCGATTGAGGAAAAGGGGGAAGAAGACCATGGAGCATAACATTTATCTGTACCTTTTGGTGGCGGCTGGTGTGACTTATCTCATTCGTGCTTTGCCGATGACTTTAATCCGGAAGAATATTACGAACAAATATATCCGGTCGTTTTTGTATTATGTACCGTATGTAACGCTGGCTGTGATGACGTTCCCGGCGATATTATCTGCAACGGACAACACGATTTCGGCGGCGGTAGGCTTTGCGGTAGCCTTGTGTATTGCCTACTTTGACGGGAATCTGTTCCGGGTGGCCATGGGAGGTTGTGTGGCGGTATTTTTGGTAGAATTGGTACTTCCGTATATGGAAAAGATGATAGGATAGAAAGAGGGCGGTGCACTTCAAAATGCATCGCCCTTTGTTTTTTTGTAGAATTACCGGAAGTATCGGGTAAACAATTCAAAATAGTTTTCAAAGGTTTTCTTGCAGCAGGATGGGTTTGAAATCTGAATTCCCTGGACCCGTAAGCCTGCCAGGGCAAAGGCCATGGCCATGCGATGATCATCGTAGGTCTCAATGGTAGCTCCATGAAGCGGTACCGGAGTTATAATGATTCCGGTGCCATCCTCGTCTTCCCTTGCATCTCCGCCCATGCGACGGATTTCCGTAATGGTGGCGGTCATACGGTCGCATTCCTGTCCGCGGATATGTCCCACTCCCCGGATATGGGTAGGGGAGTCCGCAAATAAAGCAAGAACCGCCATGGTCATGGTCTGGTCGGAAAAATCACTCATGGTAATGTCAAGACCCGGATAATGCCCGTCTGCCGGGCCGGTAATGCAGATGCCATCCTGCGTATCGGTTAGAATACAGCCTAACCGCTCCAATGCTTTGATAAAGCAAAGGTCTCCCTGCATGGAGTTAAGGTGTACACCGGTTACGGTCACGGAAGTGCCCAGAAGTACAGCGGCAGCGTAAAAATAACATGCACCGGATATATCCGGCTCAATGAAATAAGTCTGACTCTTATAATTTGTGCTTCCCGGAATATGATAGGTGGTTTTCCCAGGCTCCGAGGAAACAAGTTCCGGTGCGATACCGAACTCTTTCATCATCCGTTCCGTCATATGGACGTAGGACATGGCCGTACGGGCTCCCTCGGCCGTAACGGTAAGTCCCTGAGGAAGAAGCGCACCTGTCATCATAAGTGCACTTAAAAACTGGCTGCTACGGTCAATGGAAACGGTAAGTGCCGGCGCAGATGTCAACCCGGAGCGGCTTCCGCAAATCCGAAGCGGAAGGTGTCCCTCTTCTTCTAACGAGGTAACCGTTATTCCGACGGAAGTAAGAGCATCAATCAAAGGCGCCATGGGACGCTTTTTCATCTGCTCCGAGGCATCCAGAGTATAGGTGCCGTCGCTAAAGGCAAACAAAGCGGTTAAGAACCGTGCGGCAGTGCCTGCACTCATGGCATTGACGGTGGCGGAGCTGTTTGGCAAATGACCATTACAACCGGTAATGCGGATTTCTTTTGTTTCTTCGTCTTCCGAGCAGGCAAAACCAAGATCCTTTAATGCTGCAAGAAGAGCTCTGGAATCAGCGGAAAACAGTGCATTTTGCAAAAGACAGTCACCATCCGACATGGCAGCTAAAAGCATGGCACGGTTGGTAATGCTTTTGGAACCCGGAACCGTGACGGTAAACGGATTTATATGTTTAACGGGTGTTACGCTATAACAATCGGTGTTCATAGAACCTCCTTGGAATTTTTCTATAGATATTGCTTTTTTCACGATTTTTCTAGAATTATAGCATAGAAACGGCACTTTGAAAAGATAGTATCTGTTTTGACAGAATGTGAAAAACGTTGTATAATACAAAATCAATAAAATGAGATAGAAAAGAGGGAACAATATGCGATTGATTTTAATTCGACATGGACAACAAAGCAGTCCCCTTTGTAATGTAAATGTAGAACTTTCGGAGGTGGGAAGAGCCCAGGCAGAACTACTGGCAAAGCGTCTTTGTGGTCTTTCCCCGGACGCTGTCTATACCAGTGGATTGATTCGGGCAAAACAGACCGCGGTAATTTTGTTCGGTGACCGGCCGGACTTTTTGGAACGGGAAGCCTTAAACGAGATTTCCTTTGGGGATATGACCGGTGGTGCGGATAAGGACAATGCAGTGAAGTTTCCGGAGTATTTTGCGGATAAAAAGAAGAAGGTAGATAATCTGAAAATGCCGGGGGGAGAGACTCCGACGGAAGTGTTTGAACGGGCCAGCGTCGTAGTACAGGAAGCACTGGAATCCGGAGCGGAGACCGTGGTATTTGTAACCCATGGCGGCGTTATCCGGGCGCTTACGGCAGGATTATTGGGTCTGGGTGCGGAAAAGATGCTGCGGATTGCGGACGGACTGGAGCACACCTCGGTGACGGAGTTAAAGTACAGCAAAGAAGCAGAGTGCTTTTCTCTGGAACGGTTAAATGATTACGGACATTTGGACGGAAGGCCGGAACTTTTAAGGGGAGCATGGAAGAAATAATCGCTCCGCGATAGATGCGCACGCTTTTGCAGAGGAAGATGTCGTATAGATACGACGCAAAAGCGGCGCGAGAGTTCCGCAAGCGGAACTCTTTGTTGTTAGCAAGCAGAGATGGCATCGCATAGAATATAGGGAGAGAGTTTAGGGATGTGTTGTTATGATTATTTATGTGGTGCGCCCCGGAGATACGCTTACGGGAATCGCAAATGAAACAGGAAGTAGTGTCGAGCGTATTACAAGAGATAACGGCTTGTCACCGGAGGGCGTATTGGTTCCGGGGCAAGCCCTTGTTATTTTACAGCCGAATGTGACACACACGGTGGCAGAGGGGGAAAATTTTTTGGAAATTGCGGAGCAGTACGGAGTCTCTCTGAAACAGTTGCTTGCCAACAACCCGTCTTTCAACGGAAGAGACACCATTTATCCCGGGGAAACCATTGTGATTGAGTATGTTACCAATACGGAGCGACGTGATTTATCCGTAAACGGGTATGCCTATCCCTATATTGACAGGGATCTGTTGAGGAAAACCTTGCCGTATCTGACCTATCTTACGGTGTTTACCTACGGTTTTACGGAGGAGGGGGAGCTCATCGGAATTGATGATGAAGAAGTCATCCGGATTGCAAAGGAATATCAGGTGGCGCCTTTAATGTTGTTGTCTACCCTGACGGCAGACGGAACCTTCAGCAATGAACTGGCCAGTCGGATTTTTACGGATGAGGCAGCACGGAACCGTTTGTTTGATCAGATATTGGAGAATATGCGGGCAAAAGGGTATTATGGACTGGATGTGGACTTTGAATTCATTTTGCCGGAGGACCGGGACAATTATGTGGCATTTCTGACAGAGCTAAAGGCACGTCTGGAGCCGGAAGGGTATCCGCTTATTGTGGCATTGGCACCGAAAACATCAGGGATGCAGAGAGGACTTCTGTATGAATCCCATGACTACCCGGCCATCGGTGCGGTAGCGGATTCGGTACTGATTATGACGTATGAGTGGGGCTATACTTACGGTCCTCCCATGGCAGTGGCACCGCTTAATAAAGTGCGGGAAGTGCTGGATTATGGCGTATCCGTGATTCCGCGGGATAAGATATTACAGGGGATGCCAAACTACGGCTACGACTGGACCCTTCCTTATGTGAGGGGGGAATCCATGGCAAAGTCTATCGGTAATGTGGAAGCAGTGGAAATCGCAGAGAGGTATCGGGCCGCTATATTGTTTGATGAGCAGGCACAGACCCCGTTTTTCTATTATACGGCAGAGGATGGAAAGGCTCATGTGGTATGGTTTGAGGATGCCAGAAGTATCCGGGCAAAACTGAATTTGAATGAAAGCTACCCGTTACAGGGAATCAGTTACTGGAATATTATGCGGTATTTTCCGCAGAACTGGATGGTAGTGAATCAGATGTTTACCATACGGAATGTGTATGAGGAGTGACCGTTATGCTCGGAACGAATGAAATCAATGGGAATAAGAATAAGAGAGAAAAGGAAGCCGTCCTGCAAACATGCGTGACGGCTTCTTTGTTTGAAAGAGAGGTTGTTTGATAAGATGGTGGAAGAATTACCGTGTATATTCTGCAATTCTTGTTACTGCCACATAGATCTCTGAAATCTTATACCATGTGGTAAAGTCTACAATGCCGTTCGGTGTTAAGTCAAACTGTTGTTGAAACGCACGAACCGCTTCCGCGGTACGCGTTCCGAATACGCCGTCAGCGGAAATGTTTGGAATGACATAATAAACATCTGCGATAGCATTGATTTGCTCCTGCATCTGGCGAACGGCTTCTCCTCTGGAACCTTCCGAAAGGGCTTCTCCCGGAAACGAGCTCGGAACACCGGAGATTTCTTCCGTGGAGTTGATGTAAATGGTATCACCATAATAATTGCGCAGAATATCAATGGCGCTGTATCCCTGGTCCCCAAGGTATTTGCTGCCCCATTGGGACATAAGCCCCGGACAAGTGACCCGCCTGCCGTCACAGTACTGGGTTAGAATCGGTTGGCGAACATTCGGACGGGAGAGGAAGTTGTTAAAGATGTTATCCACCGCTGTATTGATGGTATCGAATATATTTCGCTCCGGAATCCATTTGTGGTCGTAGGCGGTGGAGGAGGTAATGGTAAAATTGTAACCACGGTTTCTGTACCATTCCGTATATACC
>JAZNBY010000121.1:0-4351 GCA_045587325.1 Lachnospiraceae bacterium
CACTCCTTATTCGGGATTTCAGGTGGGTGCGGCGCTTCTGACGGCAGACCATGAGATCATCGGTGGCTGTAATATCGAAAATGCAGCCTATACGCCGACGAACTGTGCGGAACGCACTGCATTTTTTAAGGCAGTCAGTGAGGGGAAACGGGAGTTTCTTGCCATTGCCATTGTAGGCGGTAAGGGCGACGAGCCGGAGGAGTTTTGTGCGCCTTGCGGAGTATGCAGACAGGTGATGATGGAATTTTGTAATCCTAAGACTTTTTTGGTGGTTTTGGCACAGTCGGAGGAGGATTACATGATTTATACACTGGAGGAGCTGATGCCCTTCGGTTTTTCGGGAAAGAACTTAGAGTAAGAGAGGATTTGTATGAGTAGTTATCAGGATTACATTGTAAGAGCAAGTGCGGCAGACGGACAGATTCGTGTGTTTGCGGCGACCACAAGAGATTTGGTGGAAAAAGCAAGAAAGATTCACGGCACCAGCCCGGTGGCAACAGCGGCCCTGGGACGTCTCCTTACCGGGGCGGCTATGATGGGCAGCATGATGAAGGGTAGAAGTGATGTTCTGACGGTACAGATTATGGGAGACGGCCCGATTGGTTCCCTGACGGTCACGGCAGATTCCATGTCCCGGGTGAAGGGCTTCGTGCAGAACCCGGAGGTCATGCTTCCGGCAAGTGCGGAGGGTAAGCTTGATGTAGGCGGTGCTGTGGGAAAGGGTATGCTCCGTGTCATTAAGGATTTGGGCTTAAAGGAGCCGTATATCGGAGAGGTTGACCTGATTTCAGGAGAACTTGCAGAGGATCTCACCTGTTATTTCGCGGTTTCCGAGCAGACCCCGTCTTCGGTGGCATTGGGAGTTCTCATGAACCGTGACAATACGGTAGCGCAGGCAGGAGGTTTCATTATCCAGCTTATGCCGGATGCTACGGAGGAAGTGATTTCCCATCTGGAACAGAAGCTGACGGAGGTAACGGCTGTATCCGGACTTCTTGCGGAAGGAATGACACCGGAGGAGATTTTAGAATACATATTTGCAGGCTTCGATTTGAAGCTTCTGGATAAGGTTCCAACCTCCTATTATTGTAATTGTTCTAAGGAACGGGTGGAGAAGGCTTTAATCAGCCTGGGAGCAAAGGAACTGAATGCAATGATTGCAGACGGAGAGCCGATTACCATGAATTGCCACTTCTGTGGCTCAAACTATACGTTTTCTGTGGACGAGTTGAAGGAACTTGTGCAGAAATAAGCCCATAGGAAAGGTAGGAAAGAACATGAAAAAATGCCCGCAGTGTGAGGGAAGAGGAATCTCCGTTTGTGTGGTTTGCTTCGGAGATAAAATCAATCCCATCAACAAAACCAAGGTGTGCGGATTTTGCGGCGGACACGGAGAAACAAAATGTATTATTTGTATGGGAAAAGGAGAACTGACCGATGACGACATCTTTGCGGTGGACGGAAAGCTTCCGAATTACCCTGCGAAATTAAGTAAGGACTAACAAGAAGGTATTCCTAAGAAGGGCGTGTAGCCCTTCTTTTTTTCTTTCGGAAATCTTTTGTTTTTTCTGCCGTAGTCCTTTCGTTTTGTTTGGTAGACTTTTGAGTGAGTAAGACAATAGTCGATGGATACCATTATCGGAGAATAAAGGAGACAAGTAAATGAAAAGAAAGAATTTGAGAATTAGAATTACATCAATCATGATGCTTACGATGTTGTTTGTGGCTGGAACAGGTCTTGTTTCCTGCAATTCAGGGAAAAACAATGGGAAGTATTCCGCAATTGCAATTTCTAAGATCGACAATCAGAATTCCACAGAAGCGGTAGTAAGTAAAGAATACGAAAATCTTACCTTTTCGGAGGATTTTCGTGTGGAATTTCCGGATATTACATCTTTTTCATCCTTTACTATGACGCTGAAACCGTTTGTGTCCCCACAGGAAACCTATAAGCAGTTTACTGAGGCGGTGGAGTTGTATTTTCCGGACACCTTTACGGAAGAAGAGAAAAAAGAGCAGTGTCAGGTGACGGGTGAGGATGCGAACAAGGAGATCATCCGTGGAACCTATGCGTCGCTTACGGACAAACTTGAGAGTATTGAAAATGACATTGCCATGCTTTTAATCAGTGACAAGGGAACAATTCAGACGTTTGGCTGCGGATATACCTATACTGCGACGGGGACGGCGGCGTATTCCTTAGATCACCCGGAGGGCGGAACCGTTGGAATGTATATTGCCGCCGATGAAAATACCATTGTCGAAAAGATATATGTCCCGCAAGGAGGCGTGGAAGAAGAAAGGGTGTATCCGCTTCTTGACGGAGAAGTAAAGCTTACGGATGCCATTGCATATACGGAGGACTTCTTTGAGAATGAGTTTGACAGGGGGATTGCCAATCCGGAGCTTACCCCGGAGGTGTGTGAGGCCTGGGTGGTGGACATGGGAGACGGCATCTACGGCTATCATCTTGTTATGGCACCGACCTACCAGCAAATTAGATTTGATACCCAACCGATGAATCGTGCCGGTTCTTTCGGTACCGAGGGAGTGCGCAACAGTAAGGACTACGCTAATTTCCCGGGGTATGTCTTTACCATAGAGAAGGAGAAAATGGATGCAATTATGATTGTGGGTGGAAAACTGGCATACGATATTATGCCCGGCAAGACCTATACCAAAATGATTACGGCAGAACAGGCAACCGAGATTTTGTCCGAGAAAGTTTCAGGCCATGCGGGACTTATCATTGAGCGGGCAGAGTTTTTATACGCACCTTATCGGGAAGAAGTAGGAAACGGTTCTGTTCTTACGGTGGATGCTGTGTGGAGATTTGTGGGACGGAATAAAAATGACGGATTCCGATATCTCTTCTATGTAAATGCAGTAACCGGAGAGCTTGATTATTACAAGTATTCCTAGTTTACGGAGGAATGGAAAATGAAAACCCTAAGATATTGCAAGGTGAATTTATGGAAGGTAGTAACGAGTCAGGGGTTTTATCTATGCATTCTGTTTACGCTGATTCTCTGTTTTACGGCGGAGGCTTATACGGACTATGGTGAGAACAAGGTGTATTCCGTAATAGGAACTTGGTTACGGTTTACAAAGGAAGAAATGCTGATCCATACCGAGATGAGTGCTTATCAAATGCTTCGCAAGGCTACGGGTGGATGGCTGGCTACCTTTCTGCCGATTATAGCAGCCTTTCCGATCATTCCCATTTTGTGTGATGAGAGTTCCTCCAAGAATATACGGTATTCCGCACACAGAGGGACAAGGGCAAGCTTTATTGCCGGACGTTGTCTTACAGCGATGTTGTCCGGGGGGCTGGCAGTTCTTTGCGGGTTTGCCTTGTTTGCGGGAGGCGTCTTTCTGATGTTTCCGACCATCGGCGAGTATGCACCGGAACTGAGGGAGATGTCAGAATGGTGGATTGCGGGGACCTATCCGCTGTTTCCAAAGTTCGGGTATTCCTATTTGGTGCTTCTGGAATTTGCGGAGATGTTTTTGTATGGCGCATTTTATGCAGTGCCGGCGCTTGTGGTATCGGCCTTTTTAAAGAATAAATACTTTGTGCTTTGTATACCGTTTTTCTTTAAATATATGGCAAATTACATCCATACGGGACTGACGGTAAACGCCTATGAGTCCATTGAAACGGCGGATGCTACTCTTTTGGAGATGCTTTCGGCAACAGATCCCGATGCTTTGGGAGAATTGTTTTCTTATGGGGATACCTTATGGAGAACTCTGTCGTATCATTTTATTTTGTTATTGTTTGCCTTTCTTTTATATTATGTAGTCATGAACAGGAGGGTGGAATTCGGTGAATAGAGTGAATCTGCGTGCTGCATGGAATGTGGCACGCTGTGAATATAGGAAATGGATCACGAATCCCCGTATGATTCTGGTGGGAGTGTTACTTATTTTTATTCGGGGATTTGTTATTGCACCTTTGCTGGAACGGGCTGCCCGGTACGGAGAGCCTTTGCATGTATTGGAACCGTTTCTTGCGGTATGTAATTCCAGATTATCCGTATTTCTTTTGCCATGTGCCTTTCTTTTGTTAATCAGTGACTTACCGGTGTTCGGACAAAATGCCCTCTTCTTTGTAAGCCGCGCCGGGAAGTTGAACTGGTTTCTGGGACAGGTTATGTTTATAACAGCAAGTATATTTACTTATTTAAGTGTGATGCTTCTTGGTTGTATGGGAAGGGGAAGGGAAACCTTGGGGGGAACATGGAGTGATTCCGTGACAAAGTTTGACGCTGTATTTTCGGAGGAGGCCGGTGGTATGGCAAGTGAACTTCTTCCGGCGAATTTATACAATCAAATAAATATTTTCACT
>JAZNBY010000122.1:0-19989 GCA_045587325.1 Lachnospiraceae bacterium
GCAAAAGTTTCGATGTACGGGAAGTAAGTAATCCAGGTAAGGGCTGTCTTCTTATTTGTTTTTGAAAAATCCACGCTACATTCATCAAACTTCTTTATCTCATAATCTTCTCTGGCAAATGCCTTAACCACACGATTGCCGGAAATATTCTCCTGGGCAGCCGTATTTAAATGGGATAATTTTTCACGAAGTTCCTTATGTCTCGGTGCTACCTTGTTACGGAACAGCACAATAATAATCAGAATAAACGGTGCAATGGCCAAAATAGATAAGGCTAAACGCCAATCCATATAGAAAAAGTACACTGCAGTAGCAATCAATAATGCAAGGGACTCCACAATACAACGGATTACCCATGCAATCATATGACGTACCGCATCCAAGTCACCGGTAACACGGGTCATCAAATCACCGGTACGATAGGTATTGTAGAAACTCATGTCCTGACGTTCGATTTTATCAAACAAATGAGTTCTGACACGATACAGTACCTTCTGGGATACATGCTCTACATCCATACACACCAGATACACGACTACCGTTCTTATCAATGTCAACAGAATCATAGCTACAATCAACTGGATTAAGTATCCCTGTCTGGTCTCCAAATTGAACGCTGCATCATCTCCGGTTAAAAACGTATCTACAATCAATTGTGTAATATACGGAACCGTCAACTGCATGACATTGTACACGATGGTTCCCAAAATGCCCACCATGTAAATAACCCTATAGCCCTTCATATTTTCCCATAGCCAGGCCATTTTTGAATGTTTCTTCTTTTCCATAAGTGTCCTCCTTTGCCGGCACATTTCGGATGATAAAATCCGTTCCGTTGGCTTATTTTCAGCACTTTTCTCTTTTTTGTTTATTTTTTAACTACATTATACAAGTTATTTTCAAAAAAGCAATACCATTTTCACATATGTTAATATTTTAAAATATTCGTCAAAAATATTAAGTGCATTCCGCGTCAAAAAAGGGATAAAGCCATGCTCTATCCCTTTCATCATCACCGTAATACTACGGCATATTTACCTGTATAATCTTTAATTTTTCCATTTTTTCCAACAACATATAACGCACTTTCCACTGGAATTCCGGCTTTATCATATAATGACAATATAAATCTATGATATTGAAAATATGATCGGTACGGCCTTCCAACTTGAAATTGTTGAAGCCCATCGGAACATACTTCTCCCAAATAGCCTCCGGGGATACATACGTACGGAACTTCGTAATGTCATGCATATTGCTTGCTCCCTTACAGGTGGAACGATCCCACTCAAGCTGCGGAAGCGGCTCTTCCTGCGGATGTCTTATATTGTGCACGGCTCTCTTCTGATTCTCGGAAACATTTTGGTAGTGTACAAACCTGTGCGGACAATTCGGCACACACAATGCATTCACCAGTATCTCGCACCGACTCTTATCCGTAATCTGTTCCAGCAATTCGAACCGGTTATTCATATTGTAGTCAAGCACAACCATCTCGTAATCTTTTTTCAGTTCTTCGTTGATATCTTCCACACCTCTGATGCATTTACAGGTAGAACTGATAATTTTCATCTTCGGATAGTTCTTACGTACATACGCTTCCAAAAGCGGTGAAACAACAATGACAGCATTCTTTCCGTTATGCGCCGCACTCAAGCAATAATTGCAATACGGATCCTTTAAATCCTCTTCATTCAATAACATATTGGTATACGTATAGCGAACCGAAATACCGTAATCATTCAATGTTTTAATGCACATATTAATGAATTTCTCATCACACATATCCGGTTTTGAAACTCTTCCGCCATTCCACAAAGACGGCGGGAACTCTCCGAAACAAGCTCCTATTCTGACGCCCTCTCTGAAATATTCAGGATGTTCCTCATGCATACGGATAAATGTAATATTTATCGGATAATTTCTACGCAATCCCGGCAGAAAAAATTTTACTTCCATTCTAAACCTCCTCATGTCTATGCACTTCTCATTTACAAACACAGACCACTGCTTTTTCATAGGTATATCATACATCGAAATAAGGTGGTTGTCAAACAATACTCGTTTGCCACAAACAACTGGACTTTTTTGCTAAAACATAGTACAATACAATTTCGTAGGATTTACTATCAGGAGGTCTCCCAATGAATAATAAAAATACCAATTTATCCAAGCGCTGGTTCTATCTGGCAGTGGGTGTCATTGCGATGCTGTTTGCCGGTGTTCTGTACGCATGGTCTATATTAAAAGCTCCGTTAGCCGTTGAGTTTGGCTGGGGCGCTTCAGAGCTTGCATTAAACTTTACCCTGGCTATGAGCTTCTTCTGTATCGGAGGACTTTTGGGAGCACAGATTTCCAAACGTATCGGAAGCAGGATTGCACTCATTATCGCCGGTGTTTTGTCCGCAGCAGGCTTTATCCTGACTGCATCCCTTCGGAATACTTCCGTTGTGATGCTCTACATTAGCTATGGTGTTCTGGCAGGCATGGGCATCGGTATTGCTTACAATGTAATTATTGCCACTGTCAGTGCATGGTTCCCGGACAAAAAAGGACTTTGTTCCGGTAGTCTGATGATGGGATTCGGTGCCTCTGCTCTGGTTCTGGGTAATGTAGCGGATGCCCTCTTTAAAAGCACCCTCGGCTGGCAATCCACCTATATGGTTCTCGGCGCTGCCATTTGCATTGTTTTACTGCAGGCTGCTTTTCTATTAAAGAAACCGGACCAACAAACGGTTCTTCCTGAGTCAAAGGCTACCAAAGCCACAGGCGCAGAAAACTTTGATCGACAAGACTATACTTCCCGTCAGATGCTTTGTCGTCCTTCCTTCTGGATGGCTTTTCTATCCATCTCCTTTCTTGCTGCCGTAGGCAGTTCGGTGATCAGCTTTGCAAAAGACCTGGCTCTGTCAGTAGAAGCACCTGAAGCATTGGCAGTTTCTCTTGTTGGTGTATTATCTGTCTGCAACGGTCTCGGACGTATCCTTACCGGTACACTCTTTGATACCATCGGCCGCCGTAAGACCATGTTATGTGCCAATGCGCTTACCATTTGCGCTGCCGGCGTTACACTGCTTGCGGTATCCATCGGTTCCTTGCCTCTTTGCATTGCCGGCCTTTGTTTGACCGGTATGTCTTATGGAGCCTGTCCGACCATCACAGCGGCATTTACCTCATCCTTCTTTGGTATGAAGCATTTTTCCACCAACATGGCTCTTATGACTTTTACTGTCATGGGCGGTTCTCTCATTGCCACTGCGTCAAACAAGATATTTGAAATCACCGGAGGATATCCGGCCACTTTTACGATGCTACTCTCCCTAACCGGTGTTGCATTGGTTTTGAACATTTTCATTCGTAAGCCTTGATTGTACGTATAAAACAAAGGTCTTACAGAGTGTTTGCTCTGTAAGACCTTTTCTTTTCCCTTCGCCCTTCTGTCGATTATCTATAACTCAACATGTGATGCAAAGGTTCCTGCAACTTTTAACTTATCGCACACTTTGTTTAGTTCTTCCATCATTTGCTTTCCTTTAACAGTATCCGTGGAACCATCTATTTCAATATAGAAATAATACTGCCAGGAGTGCTTCCGTAACGGTCTGCTTCTGAGCGCCGTCATGTTGTACCCGTATTTTGCAATGATGCTGACCGCCTTTGCAAGAGAGCCCGCTTCGTGTTGTACCGTGAACATCAAAACCGAATTAGACAGAGCACTTGTGTTTGCCCTAACTCTTGAAAGCACCACAAAACGGGTCGTATTTTCGCTACTCTTGTTTATATTTGTTTCCAAAACTTTGAGGCCGTACAACTCTGCTGTTTCCACGCTTGCGATTGCACCAAGTGTCTTATCCTTTGCTTCCGCCACATGCTTTGCTGCCAAAGCAGTATTATTTGCTTCTTCCGTTTCCAGTTTTCTGAATTCCGTATAATCATGACATTGACTGAGTGCCTGCGGATGACTGATTACTTTTTTTATGTCTTCCACAGTTGCCTCCGGAACACCGAGAAGATTTTGATGAATCTCAAGCTCATAGATTCCGTTTATAAAAAGCGTTCCGGAAAAGATAAGATCCATGGTTTGTCCTACCTCTCCCGCATAACTGTTTTCAATTGGGAGAACCGCAACATCATTTTCCCCGTTGACAACCGAATCATAGGCCGCTTTAAAATCCTTGCAGGAGACTCTGTTGCTTTCCGGGAAAATTCTTCCCGCAGCGATATGCGCAAAAGCTCCCTCTACACCGCTATAAGCGACTTTCAATCCGTTTTGCATACGATATTGATACGCCCGTGATATGGACATTACATCCTTGATATAATCAATGTAGTATCCTTTCAGAATCTCATCGCCGATATATTCCGCATTTTTTTCGATTACGACAGCTTCTCTTGCCGCATCTAAAATCGGCAATCCGAATTTCTTCTTATACTCGTAAACCATTTCGGCTGCCCTCATTCTCTTTACGAAAAGTTCTGCCATCTTTTCATCCACTTCATTAATTATTTTTCTTGCTTCCTCTAACCTGTTTTCCATCGGTTCATCTCCTTTTAAAGCTTCTCTGCAATATCAAGAATCAGTCTCTCTGTTTTTTCCCATCCCAGACACGGGTCCGTAATGGATTTTCCAAAGACATGCTCTCCGGCACCCTGTGCACCGTCTTCGATATAGCTTTCGATCATTAATCCCTTCACCAGTCTTTTGATCTCCTCGTTTTGGTTACGGCTATGGACAATATCTTTTGCAATACGAATCTGCTCCAGGTATCGTTTTCCGGAATTATTATGATTGGTATCAACAATCACGGACGGATTCGCAAGATTAAGTTTATTATAAAGTTCCTGCACTCTCAGTAAATCTTCATAATGATAGTTTGAAACGCTACGCCCGGCAGAGTCTGTATAGCCCCTAAGAATCGCATGGGCATATGCATTTCCCTCACTTGTTACTTCCCAACCACGATAAATAAATGTGTGGCTGGATTGTGCGGCAACAATGGAATTCATCATCACGCCGAGGTCACCACCTGTCGGGTTTTTCATTCCCACAGGAATCCCAACTCCGCTTGCGGTAAGTCTGTGTTGCTGATTCTCAACCGAACGGGCCCCCACCGCAACATAAGAAAGCAAATCGGAGAGATAACGATGATTCTCCGGATAGAGCATCTCGTCCGCACAAGAGAAATCGTAATCGCGCAGAGCTGCCATATGGAGTTCACGGATAGCAACAATGCCTTTGTACATATCCGGTTTTGCGTCCGGGTCCGGCTGATGTAACATTCCCTTATAGCCCTGTCCGGTCGTTCTTGGCTTGTTTGTATAAATTCTCGGTATAATAATGATTTTATCCGATACCTGCTCTTCGATCCGGCGAAGTCTTGAGATATATTCCAATACAGGTTCGCTATGATCCGCAGAACATGGCCCAATTACAAGGATAAACTTATCGGAGCTGCCGTCAAAAACAGCGCGAACATTCTCATCACGTTTTGCCTTCACCTGTTCCATACGTTCTGTCAAAGGAAACTCTTTTTTCACTTCCTGCGGAATCGGAAGTTTTCTGTTAAATGTCATCTGCATTGTTACATATCTCCTCGTTTATCTTATTTTAAAGTTTACGAACATCTGCTTCAGTTATAAGTTTAAACCCGGCATTTTCCAGTATCGATTCTGCTACCTCATTATCCTCTACCCGAAGTACAACATATGCGTGTTTCTCCGTACGTGCCATAAACGCATACAAATACTCCACATTAATACCCGCCTGGTCAAGCACGCCCAGTGCTTCCGCCAGTTTTCCCGGCGCATCTCCGATTTTTACACCCACCACATCAATGGATTTAATCAGATACTCTTGTTCTTCCAGTGCTTTCATCGCAGCCTTTTCATCATTTACAATCAGTCGCAAAATTCCAAAGTCTTGTGTTTCCGCAATAGAAAGTGCCCTTATATTAATCTCATTTTTTGAAAGAATCTCCGTTACGGAAGCCATGGTTCCTTTTCTGTTTTCAACAAAAACGGTTATCTGTTTAATCGCCATCTTCTATCTCCTTTCATCCTTAGATCAATTTACGTTTATCAATGACACGAACGGCTTTTCCTTCGCTTCTTGCAATACTTTTAGGTGCCACAAGATGTACCGACGGATTGATTCCGAGCATTGTCTTCATGGCATTTGCCAAGGATTTCTCCATTGCCAGCACATCACTTACCTTGTCCGTAAACTGTTCCGGATTCATTTCCACATTTACATCGAAGGTATCCGTATTATTCACTCTGTCCACTACAATCTGATAGTTCGGCTGATATCCTTCATTTAAAAGAACCGTCTCAATCTGGCTTGGGAATACATTTACACCACGAATGATCATCATATCATCCGTTCTTCCCATCGGTTTTGCCATCTTAATCAAAGTACGGCCACAGGAACACTTTTTCCGGGAAAGTACGCAAATATCACGGGTACGATAACGAAGCAATGGGAACGCCTCCTTATCCAATGATGTAAATACAAGTTCACCCTTTTCTCCTTCCGTAAGCACTTCCCCCGTATCCGGGTTAATAATTTCTGCGTAGAAATGATCTTCATTCACATGCATACCGGTCTGCTCACTACATTCAAATGCAACACCCGGACCGGAAGTCTCTGTTAAACCATAAATATCGTATGCCTTAATCCCAAGCGTTTCTTCAATCCCTTTTCGCATCTCTTCTGTCCATGGTTCTGCACCAAAGATTCCCGCCTTAAGCGGAATATCCTCCGGCTTATACCCCTGCTCCTTCAACGTCTCGCCAATGTATGCCGCATAGGATGGCGTACAGCAGATAATACTTGCGCTCAAGTCGGTCATGAACTGAATCTGACGTTCTGTGTTGCCCGATGACATAGGAAGCGTAAGACAGCCAACCTTATGAGAGCCTCCGTTAAGACCCGGACCTCCCGTGAAGAGGCCGTAACCGTATGCCACCTGACATACATCCTTATTGGTGCCACCGGCAGCAACAATCGCACGTGCACAGCAATCTTCCCAAAGATCCACATCCTTCTGTGTGTAGAATGCTACTACACGACGTCCGGTCGTTCCGGAGGTAGACTGAATGCGTACACAGTCTTCCAGAGGCTTTGCCAAAAGCCCGTAAGGATATGCATCTCTTAAATCCGCTTTTGTAAGGAACGGAAGCTTATGTAAATCTTCAATTCCCTTAACATCCTCCGGTTTCACTCCTTTTTCGTCCATGAGATTGCGATAATACGCAACATTTTCATAGACATGTTTTACCTGCTTTACAATCTTTTCCGACTGAAGCTTCTTCAGGTCTTCCACAGGCATGGTTTCAATTTCTTTCTGGTAGTAGTTTTGTGCCATTTTTTCATCATCCTTTCGTTTTAAGTTTTGAACTTACGTTCCGCTACATCGGATCATGCAGCTTAAGGACTTTGTCTTGCCGGCAAACAAAAAATCCTCTGCATTCCGATAAAGAATACAGAGGACGAGATATCAATGCTTCTCGTGGTACCACCTCAGTTCGCCGTCATCTCACGGTAACGGCCTCATCGAGTACTAACATACTCTAGTTCTGTGACGGGAACTCCCGTTGCCTCCTACTTAAGATTTCTCTTGTTCAGCGCACTGCTAACAGAAGGAATTCAAAATGGACGCCCCCTTTGCCTCGCACCAACCGGCAACTCTCTCCAGGCTCTTTCCAAGTCTACTTGTTTCTGCTCATCGCATTTATAATCATGATTCAATTTACAAATATGACTATATCACGTTATTGCGATAAAGTCAATACCTTTTTTTATTTTATTTATCCCCTTCTAAATAATATTTTTATTGACTTTTCTCCTCTACTTCATTAAAATAATTTAGGGGGGATTTTCCGATCCTAAACCCAAAAAGAAAGAGAAAGAGAAAGAGGAATCAAATGAACAAGAAAAAGTGCTTATGCCTGGTGTTAACACTATGTCTGTTGTTCGGCCTGGTCGTTCCGAACAACCCTGTTGCACAGGCAGCAACCCAAACCTACGACTTTAACGACATGATCTACAGTACCTCCTACGGCACCACCTACAGCGTAGACGAGGACGGCGTACTGGAGCTCACCTTCGAGGGCCAGTATCAGGAAATCCGTTACAGCTTCCCTGAGCCGATTAATATGGAGCTTTGTGACAGCATTACTGTATCCGCAGAAGCCTCAGACAGTCTTGCTTTTAAGCTTTATGATGACGCCGGTGAAGAAGTTTTTGTTGAGTACGGTTTTTCCGCTGACAAAAAGACTCTTCACACCATAGCTCCGGTGTTGGACGGCACCGTAGTCGAATTCGGCATAATGTCTCTGTCAGAAACCGAGGGCGTTACCGCAAAATTCTATGAGATCAAGGTAGAGATGATGTCCGGCGAAACCAATTCCGGCACCACGACAACAAAGAATACCTATAACTTCAACGATATGATCTACAGTACCTCTTACGGTACCGAATACAACGTGGACGAAGAAGGCGTACTTGACCTTACCTTTGAGGGACAGTATCAGGAGATTCGCTACGCTTTCCCGCAGGCAATTGATATGACGCTTTGCGACAGCATTACCTTGTCCGCAGAAGCCGCAGACAGTATTGCATTTAAGCTTTATGATGACGCCGGCGAAGAAGTTTTTGTTGAGTACGGTTTTTCCGCTGACAAAAAGACACTTCACACCATAGCTCCGGTGTTGGACGGCACCGTAACCGAGCTCGGCATTATGTCTCTGGTAGAGACCGCAGACGTTACCGCAAAGCTCTATGAGATTTCCGTTGTTATGAAGTCCGGTGACAGCAATTCCGATGCCAACGAGAACAAAACCACCTATACGTTCAACGATATGGCCTACAGTACCTCTTACGGTACCGAGTACAGCGTAGATGAAATCGGTGCATTACACCTTGTATTCGCAGAGCAGTATCAGGAAATCCGTTACAGCTTCCCGGAACTGCTTGATATGAGTCTTTGCACCGGCATCGCTACTACCCTTGCTTCCGAACACGATCTCGCGGTGAAACTGTATGACGTAACCGGCGAAGAAGTATTCGTACAGTACGGCGTTTCCGCAGCTAATAAAAAAGCATTTACCTTTGCTCCTGTTTTGGATTGTAAGGTAGCTGAATTTGCAGTAATGCTTCTTACGGAAACCACTGACGCAGAGGCTGTGATTTATGATATCACGGTAGATATGACCCCTGCTGAGGATTCTGCCATCACCGATTCTTTATTGAGCACCTACGGCACTCTGTTTGACCGTATCGGCGGCAGCGTATCCGTATCGCAGTTACAGAACGACCGTGTCTTAACTGCGATTACCAAGGAATACAACAGCATCACTCTTGAAAATGATATGAAGCCGAGTGTGCTTCTCGGTTCTTCCGCTACTCTGATTTCCGTAGAGGAAGCAGTAGAACTCGGTTATTTCATTCCGGAAAATTACACCGACACCATGGTACCGAAGCTTAACTTTAGCACCATCGATACCGCAATGAAGATTTGTTCCGAAAATGGTCTCGGAATGCGTGGTCACACCTTAATCTGGCACAGCCAGACTCCGACCTGGTTATTCCGCAGCGACTATGATGCTTCCGGCGACTACGTAAGCACCGATGTCATGGATGCCAGAATGGAATTTTTCGTAAAGTCCGTAATTAACCATGTATACGACAGCGAGTACGGTGACTGCGTATATGCATGGGACGTTGTGAACGAATACCTCCATTCCATGGACTACGACTCCGATTGGGCAGCTGTTTACGGTGAAACCAATAACACTCCGGAGTTTGTAAAGAAGGCATTCCTTTTTGCTCACGAAGCACTCCTCAGGCAGGGCGTGAGAGAGGAAGTTTCCTTATTTTATAACGACTACAACTCCTTCACCATCGTAGATGACATTATTACCATGGTAGAGTTCATCAATGCCGAAACGCAGCTTTGCGACGGTATCGGTATGCAGGCTCACTTAAAGACTTCTTATCCGAGCATATCCGATTTCTGCACGGCATTGGAAGCGTTCTGCAACACCGGACTTGAGATTCAGTTTACCGAATTTGACGTCCAGAACACCTCCGATACGGCACAGGCAACCTACTGCTACAACTTAGCATCCGGCATACTGGAGATTTACAAAGCCGGCGGTAACATTACCGGTCTTACCATTTGGGGCTTATACGACGGTGCTTCCTGGAAATCTGACCAGAAGCCGACATTGCATTCCAAGCTCGGTACTCCGAAGGCATCCTACATTTCTATGCTTCAGGCATACACAGATGCAGGCTATACCACTGAGGAAGAACCGACCGTAACACCGGAACCGACTGCTACTCCGGTTCCGACCGCAACTCCGGTTCCGACCGCAACTCCGGCTCCGACCGCAACTCCGGTTCCGACTGCAACTCCGGCTCCGACCGCTACCCCGGCTCCGACTGCTACTCCGGTTCCGACACGTGGCATAACCGCTGAGGTTACTTATGCATCCCATTGGGGCAACGGCGGACAGGTTGAGATTACTCTCACCAACGAGGGCGAATCTCTCCTTGACAGCTGGAATGTTGAACTTGATTTAAATATTGACGCACAGTTAACCAACTCTTGGGGTGACGGTTATGTTACCTCCTTTGAGAATGGTCACGTTTCTATCGCAAACCAGAGCTGGGTAACCAACTTCGAGTCCGGTACTACCAAGAAGGTATATCTCCAGTACGAAGGAACGCTTCCGAACTTAGTAACCTGCACGCAGGGTGCTGATGTACTTGCTGCAAGCATCAAGTACTTAAATCACTGGGGCAACGGCGGACAGATTGAAATCTGCCTTGAAAACCTTGGCAATACCTTTACCAATGGCTGGGGCACCGAACTTGACATCAATCTCATCGGTAAGATGACTAACACTTGGGGAGACGGATATGTAACCTCTTATGAGAACGGTCATATCGTAATCGAGAATCAGAGCTGGGCAACCAATTTTGACGCCGGCACTGTCAAGAGTGTATATCTCCAGTACGAAGGAACCTTACCGGTTGTTGCATCCAATGCAACGATAAAGTAAAAAACTTTTGGGCCGGTTCAATGGCCTAAACTAATACAATAAAATCGGGTACCACAGGGGCTTGCCCTGTGGTACCCGATTTTTAAATTGTTGAAAGCGACATCGCCAACAATCACACGACGTTTCACCTTCTCATCTTACAGAATATCAATGTATTCTCCGTTCAGAGCCTTGTTCATACTTCTGACGGCACAAAACTTTCCGCACATGGAACAGCTGTCTTCATGTTCCGGAGCACGGCTGTCACGAATTGCTTTGGCTGTTTCCGGGTCAATGGAACATTCCCACTGCTTCTCCCAGTCAAAGGTTCTTCTGGCATCTGCCATTGCATCGTCCACATCTCTTGCGTGAGGCACCTTTTTTGCGATATCCGCCGCGTGGGCAGCAATGCGGGAGGCGATAATGCCTTGCTTTACATCCTCTACATTTGGGAGAGCCAAATGCTCTGCAGGAGTTACATAGCAGAGAAATGCCGCACCGGAAGAGGCTGCGATTGCACCGCCGATGGCAGAGGTGATGTGGTCGTATCCCGGAGCAATATCCGTAACGATAGGACCAAGTACATAGAAAGGCGCTCCCATGCAGATAGTCTGTTGCAGTTTCATATTGGCTTCAATCTGATCTAACGGCATATGGCCCGGTCCTTCCACCATAACCTGTACATCCTTCGCCCAGGCACGCCTGGTCAATTCCCCGAGACGAACCAGTTCTTCAATCTGGCATACATCACTGGCATCGGCAAGACATCCCGGACGACAGGCATCACCGAGAGAAATGGTCACATCATACTCACGGCAGATATCCAGAATCTCGTCGTAATATTCGTAGAATGGATTCTCTTCGCCGGTCATGCTCATCCATGCAAAGACCAGGGAGCCGCCACGGGAAACGATGTTCATTTTTCGGTTGTGCTTACGAATCTGTTCAATGGTCTTGCGGGTAATTCCGCAATGAAGCGTTACAAAATCCACGCCATCCTGCGCATGCAGACGAACCACATCAATAAAGTCCTTCGCAGTAAGGGTTGCAAGGTCTCTTTGATAGTGAATCACGCTGTCATAAACCGGCACCGTACCGAACATAGCAGGACATTCTGCCGTCAACTTCCGGCGGAAGGGCTGGGTGTTTCCATGGCTCGACAAGTCCATAATCGCCTCTGCGCCCATTTCAACAGCGGCCATAACCTTTTGCATTTCAATGTCATAGTCCTTACAGTCACGGGAAACACCAAGATTGACGTTAATCTTGGTGCGAAGCATCGAGCCGACACCATTCGGGTCAATGCAGGTATGTAACTTATTGGCACAGATGGCAACCTGGCCTCTGGCAACAAGGTCTCGGATTTCTTCTTCGGTTCTGTATTCTTTTGCGGCAACGGCCTTCATTTCCGGGGTGATGATGCCACGCTTTGCGGCATCCATTTGGGTTGTATACTCTCTCATTTTCTTTGTTCCTTTCCGTCAGATTTTCTCGGCATAGCGAGTGTTTAATCCAAAATTATGTTGCATAGGTCCCGAACCCTTACCTAAATCAAGTTGTGCAGCAAGTGCTTCGGAAATATAGTCCTTCGCTCTTTGAACAGACTCGTCAAGAGGAAACCCTTTGGCAAGATTCGATGCAATTGCACTGGACAGTGTGCAGCCGGTACCATGGGTGTTCGGGTTGTCAATTCGTTTCCCAGCAAACCATTGCATCGTACCATTTGCATACAGCAAATCGTTGGCATCGCTTACACTGTGTCCTCCTTTGAGAAGAACGGAACAATGATAAGCATCCCCAATTGCTTTTGCTGCTTTCTCCATGTCTTCCTTACTGTCAATCGACATCCCGGAAAGAACCTGTGCTTCCGGAATGTTCGGGGTAACGAGAGTTGCCACAGGAAGCAGTTCGTCGATAAGTGTCTTCACCGCATCGTTTTTCATCAGAGATGAGCCGCTGGTAGCCACCATAACGGGATCCACTACGATATTCGTTGCCTTATAGTATCTCAGTCTGTTTGCAATGACACGGATCAATTCACTCGAAGATACCATCCCAATCTTGACTGCATCCGGGAATATATCCTCAAAGATTGCGTCAATCTGTTGTTTTAAGAATTCAGGTGTTGCTTCCTGAATTGCCGCAACGCCGGTCGTGTTCTGTGCAGTCAGCGCAGTAACGGCACTCATGGCATAAACACCGTTCATGGTCATTGTTTTCAGATCCGCTTGAATACCGGCACCTCCGATACTGTCGCTTCCTGCAATGGTCAATGCTGTCCTCATTTTCATAGATTCCCATACGCCTCCTTCAATTCTTCTGCCGCAACCTTTGGGTTTTCGGCTTTCATAATCGCTGAGACCACACAGATTCCGGCAATCGGAATCCCCGCAAGTACATCAATATTGTTTTTATTAAGTCCGCCGATTGCATTTACAGGAATCGGCACAGCATTACAAATATCTCGTAGCGTATCCGTGGATGTTAAAACCGTCTTCACCTTTGTTGTGGTAGGATAAATCGCACCTACTCCAAGATAATCCGCACCCTGTTCATAGGCCTCCATTGCCCATGGTACCGTCTTTGCGGTTGC
Source organism: Lachnospiraceae bacterium (assembly GCA_045587325.1). Lineage (GTDB taxonomy): Bacteria > Bacillota > Clostridia > Lachnospirales > Lachnospiraceae > SIG307. The sequence goes on from JAZNBY010000122.1 coordinate 13,643, forward strand.
CCCTACTATCTTATCCTTGCCCATCAACTTACGTGCAACAGAAACCGGCATATCACTTGCGCCTACATGAACTCCTTCTGCGTCAACCGCAAGGGCCACATCCACGCGGTCATCAATGATAAGCGGGATATGATATCGTTTGGCAATGGCGTGCACTTTTTCTGCAAGTTCTATGTATTCCCTTGTAGATTTGTCCTTTTCCCTTAGTTGAAGAAGGGTTGCACCTCCCATAAGTGCCTGCTCTACACGAAACAAAAATTCTTCTTCGCCATAATTTGTGCTGTCTGTTATAAAATATAAACTCGAGTCTATTTTTTTCATTCTTCTTTCCTCACACATACACATAGTCATTCAAAACCGGCTGTAATCCTTCCTTGCTCATATCATGATACATAGTGTCAAAACTGCGGTTATCATCAATTTCAAATTGCTCATCCCCTTTGGCACTATCATCCTCCTTACCGGTATATTTACTCTCGTGGTCCCCAATCCCGGTGGATACACCTGCGGAAACCTTGGTGGCTGCGATTTTTACAATGCCGTTTCGAAATTCTGCGTTTTCACGGGAAGATACGGTAATTCCTACAAAAGGCAGGAAAATACGGTATGCACACAGAATCTGACAAAGCTGCTTTTCTCCCACATCCAATGGACTTAATTTGTCGTTATTGACAATCGGACGCAGTCTCGGACAAGACAGCGACATCTCTGCATGGGGATATTTACGCTGAAGATAATACACATGAAGTGCGCTTGCCAACGCATCCTTTCTAAAATCGGACAAGCCCAGCAGAGCGGAAAATGCCACCCCACGCATGCCGCCACGCAATGCACGTTCCTGTGCATCAAAACGGTACGGCCAAACCCGCTTATGTCCCAGCAAATGAAGGGTTTCGTATTTGTCCGCATCATAGGTTTCCTGAAATACGGTTACATAATCCGCACCGCACTCATGCAGATAGCGGTACTCGTCGGTATTGACCGGATAGATTTCCAAACCAACCATGCGGAAATACTTTCTTGCCAATTTACATGCTTCTCCAATATATTCCACATCACTCTGCCCACGACTCTCACCGGTCAGAATCAGTATTTCCTCCATACCGGAATCTGCAATCACCTTCATTTCATGCTCAATTTGTTCCATATTCAGCTTCATGCGGTTAATATGGTTATAGCAGTTGAATCCGCAATATACACAGTAGTATTCACAGTAATTGGCAATATAAAGCGGAGTAAAGAGATATACCGTATTCCCGAAATGCTTACTTGTCTCCATTCGCGCCTTCTGCGCCATTTCTTCCAAAAAAGGCTCTGCCGCCGGAGAAAGAAGTGCCTTGAAATCCTCAATACTGCAGGTATCGTGTTCAAGTGCGGCACGAACATCACGGGCAGTATACACAGAGTAATCATACTCATTCATCTGAGATAAAACCAGATTGCACACATCCGATTCTATCTTTTCCATACCGGGCAAATATTCCATATGATTTTTGCGACTGGACGGGTCGTTCTCTAACCGATGTTTTTTCTCAAGAGCAGCCTGGGAAAGATACTCCGAATCCACATAAAATTGATTTTCCATACTCATTCTCCTTAATCATGCAAAAATCCGGTTAAAGGATCTGATGCAGAGGCTCCCCGGGTCAACACACGTCCCAAACCCGAAAGATATGCTTTACGGCCCGCTTCGATTGCCTGACGGAACGCAGAAGCCATCATAGGCAAATCACCGGCGGTTGCCAAAGCAGTGTTCGCCATAATAGCGGCAGCGCCCATTTCCATCGCTTCACAAGCCTGAGACGGTCGTCCGATACCGGCATCCACAATAATAGGTACGTCTATCTCGTCAATGAGAATCTGGATGAATTCTTTTGTTGCCAATCCTTTGTTGGAACCGATCGGGGATGCCAAAGGCATGATGGTGGCCGCTCCGGCATTTACCATATCACGGGCAGCATTCAGGTCAGGATACATATACGGCATAACCACAAAGCCTTCCTTTGCCAGAATCTCCGTTGCTTTAATCGTCTCCTGATTGTCCGGTAAAAGATATTTGGTATCCCGCATAATCTCTATCTTTACAAAATTACCGCATCCCAGTTCTCTTGCGAGACGGGCAATACGAACTGCCTCCTCCGCATTTCTTGCTCCGGAGGTATTCGGAAGCAACGTTACCCCTTTCGGAATATAATCCAAAATGTTTTCCTGTTCTTTTGTATTGGCACGTCGTACTGCCAACGTGATAATCTCTGCGCCTGCATCTTTTACAGCCGCCTCAATCAGTCTCATGGAATATTTCCCGGAACCCAAAATAAAACGGGAATTAAATTCATGCCCTCCAATGATTAATTTGTCACTGTTATTCATATAAAATCCTTCTTTCTTATACTTCATATTCACCTGCGAGAATACGCAGGACCGTTTGTGCTTGATGTGCGGCACAAAGCATAACACGAGGCGCAACCAAGCCGATGGTATCTCTCACATCACTTACTCTGTCTCCGCAAAGATAAAAATGCTTTGTAACTTTTTTTGTTTGGATGGTGTTTGGGGTCTCCAGTCCTGCCATTCCGGAGGCTGCAACCATATAACAATCCGGCAGGTGTTCCAAAACTCCGTTTACCAACATAGCTTTTGCTTCCTCACTATCCATGGCTTCACAGACCACATCTGCATCCTTCAGAAACATTGTAAGATTATCCTCCGATAGTTTCACAACCTCCGTTTTGAGTTCCAGATATGGTGCGATTTCAGAAAGATTTTCCGCAAGCGCTTCTGCCTTATATCGCCCTATTTGATTTGCTTTGTACTGTTGGCGATGCAAGTTCGAAATATCTACCCGGTCAAAATCTATGAGGATTAATTTCCCTATGCCCGCCCTTGCCAAAGCAATGGCAATATTGGATCCCAGTCCTCCTAACCCGCAAACAGCAACCGTAGCCTCAGAAAACTTCCGCTGTAACTCTGCTCCATGACGGACTTCCAGCGCTTCCATCCACTCCTTCTTTGTCGGTATCATTCAACCACCTCCTACAAAACTGACAATCTCCAAACAGTCGCCGTCTGCCAATACAGTCTCATCATACTTTGACTTAACTACGATATCACCGTTGCATTCCACTGCAATTCTCTTTGGGTCATAATCAGTTGTGGAAATGTATTCTGAAACCGTCTTTCCGGCAATATTCAGTTCTACACCGTTTACCTTTACCATGATTCCACCTCCTTGAACTTAAATTATTCCTAAAAAGAAAAAAACGGAGAACTCCGATTTGGTAGTTCTCCGTAATCCTTACAGAATTTCTCCCTACGTTGGCATTATCCAAATCAGGTCATCGGTCGAAGGTTACACCTTCCTCTCAGCCTGTATTACAAGCTCCCGTTTATTTATGTTACGATTATATATTATCTCCGGTGAAATTGCAACCCTTCTTGTTCATCAAGAAAATTTTCTGATTTTCAGGTATATACCCCTGTCATCAGCAATTTTCTGGCAAGCCTCAATCTCTTCTTTCGGAAGTACATCCACAATCGAAAGCTGTGTGTGTGCAAACGCTTCCTGTGCAAGGGATGCAAATTCCAACATTGCAGGAAATGCATTTTCAAATTGAGGTCTTGTTACCTTCTGATACTTTTCTGCGGTCGGTGCATTCAAGCTGATGGATACACTGTCTATTACCTTGGCAAGCTCAGGCACTATATTCCGCTTATGGTATAAGTTTGCCAGACCATTTGTATTCAATCGAATCTTAATACCATATTTCTCCTTTGCATAGGCTGCACTGGCAAGCAGATTATCCAATGCACAAGTAGGCTCACCATAACCACAGTAAACCAACTCTTCATAACCTGTAAAATCAAATGCATCCATTGCCGCTTTAATTTCTTCCAACGTAGGTTCCTTTGCGAACCATAGATTATCTGCCTCTCCCACGCTATCCTTGTGAGTACGGATGCAAAACTCACAACTGCAATCGCAACGATTGGTAATATTTGCATATACCTGTTTTTTATATGTGTATAAAATATCTGCCATAATTCCTATCCCTTCCTTTCGTAAATTTATATAAGACGCTTCTTTAAATAGACTTTATCTAACGCATATCCGAATATCACAAAAAACATCGCACTTCCGCCGGACTGAATCAAACTTCCGGACATAGATACAAAAAATACAGCCCAAGTTCCAAACAAAATATATTCTGCAATAAAATAACCTATTCCGGAGATAAAATATGCCACTATAGCAGCAATCACATTGCGTTTTGTCAAAATCTTTGTTGATTTGTTGCTAAAGGGAAGTGCTATCAACATTTTAATAATGACAGTAGCAGGTGCCCATATCGGTGCAGTCAGTATATCTGCCATACCACCGCCGATTGCCGCTGCAACAAGTGCATATGGCCGGGGTAACAATACTGCCGTCATATAAATCAAAGAGTCTCCAAAGTGAAGGTATCCCCCGTTCATACCTATCGGAATATGACATACATAAGCTGTCATAATCGTAATCAATGCCGCCAATAAACCTGTCATAGTAAGGTATCTGACCTTTGACAGGCTTGTTCCTTCTCTTTTCATAACATTGCTCTCTTTTCCATTCAAAATAGTCTTTTTAATATCACAAGCTTCTCATAATAATCTTGATAGATATTTTTCGAAATTGACTCCATGATTTCGAGGAACCCTTTCTTTGGTGGCTTCCTCAATTGCTTCCTGCAAAAAACAGGTTGCTTTCTCCACAGCTTCTTGAATTGGTACCCCTTTCACGAGAGAACCGCAAATAACAGATGCAAATAAGTCCCCTGTTCCTGAAAATCCCATTCCGGTGTATGGGGTTTCCTTATAAAAACACTGGTTCTTCGACACGACAAGATTACCGACATACTCCCTTTTCTCTTTTTCTCTAAGAATTCCCGTCACAATAACCGTCTGTGGCTTCTTCGCCTTTGACAATACCTTTTCACAAAGACTTTGAATCTTTTCAATATAATTCTCCTCTTTCCTACCGACAATGACAGATTCATAGTCTACGCGTGCCAGGAAACACAACTCTGTCAAATTTGGGGTAATAACATCGGCCATCCGGGTAAGTTCCTTCATTCTTTCAAGAAACTCATCATTTACCATACCGTAAAACTTTCCCATATCTCCCATCACCGGGTCTGCCAGGTATACTGTACCTTCTTCCTGAAACTGCTCCAGAAACTGCATAACCTTTTCTATCTGTGATGAGTTAGCAAGATATCCCGAATAAATCCCATCAAAGGATACCTCCATCTTTTTCCATTGTTCTGCAAAATACCCCATCCGATCCGTGAAATCGTCACAAAAAAATTCGCCAAACCCTGTCTGGGCTGTTAATATAGCTGTCGGAAGCGGACACGCCTGTACCCCCATCACGGATATTACCGGAATTGCCGCAGTAAGAGAACACTTTCCGAATCCCGACAAATCATTAATCAATGCAACTCGTTTCATTTCAGTTCATCCCCTACAATATTTATGTATTATCTCTATAGCATGAATTATATTGTATATAGAAATTGGTCTTATGCAAATATCCAGTTTTGAATGATTTTATAATACCAGTTTTAAAATCAAAATACAAGTAGTTCTTCGGCTGATTTGTATTATGATTGAATTTTAGCCGAAACATACAAAAAGCACTGGCGAAAACCGATGCTTCTGTATTATACATATTTTCCGTAAAGCTGAACTTTTCACATTCCTGACATCCCAGATCTCATTATTTTCTTCTTACCGGAATCCACAGTTCACAGAACAGACCACTTCTTTACATTTCCCAGCTTGCGAAGATTTGTCAGGTAGTAATCTTCCCACTATATTACCCCTGTACCTTTAACAATAAAGCCTCCTGCAACACCTGCGAAAAATTCACTCCCTTTGCCATTGCTCTATCATTAAGCCACGCCGGAATCGTCAATGTTTTCTTCACCGCTTTTGTCTCCTTGTACTGATCAATATTACACGACACCAAAGAGGTAAATCCATCCTCTACAGAAAGAACCTCCATATCGGACGGCACCGCAATCGGACGTTCCTGCTCCAGAAGTGTCAAGATATATCCTGCCATCGCTTCCTGCGCACACGCCATAGTCTCCGCCACAGAAGAACCGTAACTGTGACACCCCGGCAAATCCGGGAACTCTACCCAATAAGAATCCTCCTCCTTATGAAATACCGCCGGATAAACAAATAACATAATCCTTCGCCTCCTTTTCTCTCAATACTATTTTAATCCTGTCTCTTTCAAAATCTTGCTTAACAACCCAATCGGAACATCTTTCCCATGTATCGGTACTGTCATAGTCTGCTCTCCC
>JAZNBY010000123.1:0-4056 GCA_045587325.1 Lachnospiraceae bacterium
TCTTTACAGCTCCACCACAAGGAATTCTACGCCGTAAAGCGTCTGTGTGCTTACGGTTCCTTCTGTTTTCTCCTTGGCAAAATCTTCTTCCGGACGATTCTTATCCAAAATCAGCTTCGTACCGATTTTTTCACCCTTCGCCAGCTTTTCTTCCGCAACAGCCGCCTCATCTGCCAGAATTTTTGCCAAAATGTCCGGTGCGCAATTGCTGGAGTCTAATACCAGATTATAATTGGAATAATTAAAATATTCGATGCCGTAAATATCCTTGTATCTGCGGTCCTCTGTGGCAGCCCGTTCCTTTAAGCTTGCCATACACTCCTCCACAGAAGCGTAGGATTCCACCGCCCCGCGGCTATCATCCGCCAACACGCGGGACGCTGCCACCGGAAGGCTTACAGACAAAAACACCTTAAAGGACTCTTCCACAAAATTCCATGCCAGACGGGAGTCAAACAATAACTTCTTATCCTTCTGCTCTCTGGAAATCCGCGCCGTGGTATCATCAATCATATGGTCATATTTATGGTCTTTTTCCATCAATTTATTCATTTCAAGAACACTGACACCCTGTTCATCCGCAATCTGACGGATGACCTTTCCCGTGGAAAAAATCTCATAGCCGTATTCTGCCTCTAAAATTTTACTCAACGTGGACTTGCCACTGCCCAAATTTCCGGTTAATGTTACATGCATATTCTGTTCCGCCTTTCCTTCGTATCCTCTGTGTATTCTTCTTTATTTTCTTTCTATTCTACTTCTTTTTTCAAAAAATCGCAAGAGGCAGACCGCTATCTTTCGAAATAGCATCTGCCTCTTTTGTTTATCCTATTCCTAACAGTTTACTTAAGCGAATTAAAAATTTCCGCCATCGGAGAATCTTCCGATAAAATAACGGTCTTGTTCTTTCCTACCAGGGAAGCCTTTGCCGCATCCAGAGAACGTACGAAGGTGTAGAACTCACTTCTGGACTCGTCTCCGTATACCGTAGAAAGAATTCTCATGTACTCTGCTTCGCCCTCTGCGATAATCTTTTCCGCCTCTGCTTTCGCCTCGGACAAGCTGATGGTTACCTCATTGTCGGTCTGGGCCTGAATCTTGGTTGCCTCTGCCTCACCTTCTGCGGTATACTTTGCTGCAGTATTGTTACGCTCGGAAATCATACGGGTGTATACCGCACTCTTATTATCTCCCGGCAAATCCAGATGCTTCGTTTCCACAGAAATCAATTGAATTCCGTACTGATCCATGGTATTGCCGATATATTTCATAATACTTTGGCTCAGTTGTCCGTCTCTTCCGCTGACCACATCCGCCTGGTCTATACTGGATATCTCATTTTTTACCGCATTGTATACGGTAGTATTGATACGATCCTCCGCATATGTAATGGAGTTTAATGTCTGAATAAACAACTGCGGGTCTGTAATTTTCCACAATACATAGCAGTCACACACCATCGTCTTTTTATCCTTGGTAATTGCTTCCGACTCCGGCAAATCGTAAAGAAGCACCTGCTTCGGCAATGCTTCTTCCGTCTGGATAAACGGAATCTTCATAGTGATGCCCGGCTCGGAAACAATATTTACCACCTTGCCGAACTGCTTCACTAACTTATACTCATTCTGATTGGTTACTACAAAACAGGTCTGGGAAAGCACAAATAACACCACGGCAATCACAGCCAATACAATCCATTTACCAATACCCGACTTTTTCGGGAATCTTTCTAAATTCTCTTCCATGTTCACATCCTCCTTCCCTATTGTGCTACCGCATCCGAAATAGAATCAAGCGGCAACCACTTGTCAATGGAACCGTCGCTGGCATCGATAATCAATTTCAGATTCGGAAGAAGTTCTTCCATGGCTTCGTAATACATGCGCTGCTTCGTAATCAGCGGATACTTTATGTACTCTTCATACAAAGCATTAAAACGGGCTGCCTGACCTTCCGCTTCGTTGATTCTGGCTTCCTTAGTCGCCTCTGCCTCTTTCAGAATCCGTTCTACCTGCGCTTCCGCAGTCGGGATCTTTTCATTCCGGTACTTCTCCGCATTATTGATAGCTGTTTCCTTTCCCTGCTTTGCGGTTTCCACAGCTTTAAATGCCTCCATAACCTCTACGGTCGGCGGTTCTGCATCCTGAATGGTAATGTTAATTAACTGGATACCGATGTCCTGCTTCGTAAGTTCCGCAACAATACGTTCCCGGATTTCTGCCTGAATTTCCGTCTTACCGGTGGTAATTACACTGTCTACATCATTTTGTCCTACTACGGAACGGATACAAGCCTGTGCAATATTCTTCAAAATCATGACCGGATCGGAAGATGCATACAATGCCTTAATCGGGTCGGATACCTTATGCTCCACATAGAAATCCACATTTACAAAATTGTCGTCTCCCGTAATCATAAGAGATTCGCTTTCTCTTGACACCCCCGTCTTTTCGTCATAACCGATGGCAAATCCCTTAATGGTAGTGTCGACCTTCGTTACCTTCTGCACAAACGGAATCTTAAAATGAAGACCCGGTTCGCTCTCGGTACTCGGCACACCAAAGGTGGTTACCACTGCCTGTTCCTGCTCCTTAATCGTATAAAAGGAATTCCACAGAAGCACTGCCACAAAGACAAGTGCTGCTATGATACAGGCTCCTTTTACTGCTTGTTTTGGTGTTATTTCCATAATGTCCTCCTTTTTGCGGTCCTTGCCGCCTTTTCTCCCTAATATAAATCCCAATCCCATTTACTGTCGTCCCACCGACTTCGTCACATCCCACGCCTTCCGTACTAGCCCAGTAAATACTGCACCAGTTCTTCCGGTGTTTTTACAAGATGCACGGCTCCTGCTGCCGACAACTCCTGCTCATCTCCGAACCCATATAATACGCCTATGGTTTCAATCCCCACTGCGGCGGCGCCGATGACATCATACTTTCGGTCGCCCACCATAATTACTTCCCCTATATCGGTGATTCCGTTCTGCTCAATGGCATAACGGACTACCTGCTCTTTTGTGCTGCGGTCCTTGGCATAATCATCCGCTCCGCAAAGCATGGTAAAATACTTTGCCAGATCAAAATGCTCCATAATCCGTACCGCAAACCGTTCCGGCTTGGAGGTGGCAAGAATCAGCTTCGCCCCCGCCTCCGAAAGCTTCTGTAAGGCATCCTCTATCCCCGGATACACTTCATTCTCTGCCCAACCGGTGACCTGATACCGCTCTCTGTACTTCTCCGTGGCTACCAGTGCCTCCTCATGGGTAAAATGATAAAACTCATCAAAAGACTGCATTAGCGGCGGCCCGATGACCTTCCGAAGTTCGTTTCTGTCTTCCACATGGATTCCCATATGCTCCAGTGCGTAGGCAAAGCTTTTCGTAATGCCCTCCTCCGGGTTCGTCACCGTCCCATCCAAATCAAATAAAATATAGCGGTATTTCATTATATATCCCTTCCTGTCTAGTAGTCCAGTTCCAGATAGACATCCTTTCCGTCGTCCCGTTCACTGATGAGAAATTCTTCCACCACTTCTCCGTCTTTTCTCAACGTAATATTATACGGTCCCAATATCTTTTCGTATTTTATCGGTGCCGTTCCCAGACTGATCCCGTCAAGCAACACAACCACATCCGATGGTGCCGTCAGATAAGTAAAACAATGCTCATCATACTCATATCCGCCTGCCGCTCCGATTGGAACAAAGCGGTACTCAGAAAAGCCGTCTGCATCCTCTCCTGAACTGTCCTGCCCGCCGTCATCCCCGGTATTGTCTCCCGACCCGTCGGAAGCCCCTGTATCCTCCGTTATCGGATCTCCGGCTCCGGCAGAATCCCCGGCATCCTCCGAAGACGAGCCTTCTCCTCCGGTTCCGTCTTCCTCCGTCCCGGCATCCTCTCCGGCTTCCACCTGACGCTCCGGCAAATCGATCTGGAAGGTATGGTAAGGCTTTGAAACAGTCAAATACCCTTTGTATGTAGTATAACCACCCAACTCTGCTTCTATCTTATGCTCTCCGTATTCTAACGTCAAGTCCTGTTCGTAATAATCCACC
>JAZNBY010000124.1:0-16441 GCA_045587325.1 Lachnospiraceae bacterium
CTTGTGCAAAGAAGGTAACGGTAATCGGACGGATCCGTGCGGAAATTTAATTGGAAAGAAGGACACTTATATGAAATATATTGTAGTATTAGGTGATGGTATGGCAGATGAGCCGATTGCGGAAATCGGTGGGAAGACACCGTTAATGCAGGCATCTACGCCCATGATGGATGAATTGGCGGGAAAGGCTGTTGTAGGTTTGTCTGCAACGATTCCGGAAGGTATGAGCCCGGGAAGCGATACGGCAAATCTTGCGGTACTCGGATACAATCCGAAGAAGTATTATACCGGTCGTTCTCCGCTGGAAGCACTCTCTATCGGTGTGCCGATGAAGGATACGGACATTGCACTTCGTTGCAACATTGTAACGGTATCGGAAGAGGATGTTCCTTACGCAGAGAGAACTATCATTGATCATAGTTCCAGTGAAATTTCCACGGAAGATGCGGCAGTGTTGCTGGAAGCGGTAAAGAAGGAACTGCAGGATGATATTTACAGCTATTATGTGGGCACCAGCTATCGTCATTTGCTGATTTGGGATAAGGGCCAGGTTGTGCCGCTTACCCCGCCTCACGATATTCTCGGTAAGACCATCGGAGAATATCTCCCGAAAGAAGATAAGCTTCGCGAGATGATGGAAAAGAGCTATGACATTTTAAACAATCATCCGCTTAATGTAGAGCGTGCAAAGAAGGGATTACATAAGGCAAATTCCATCTGGTTCTGGGGCGCAGGTACAAGACCGGCACTGGACAGCTTTGAAGAGAAGACCGGAAAGTGCGGTGTCATGATTTCTGCAGTGGATTTGTTAAAAGGAATTGCAATCGGTGCGGGGATGAAGGTAATCGAAGTTCCGGGTGCGGATGGTACTCTTCATACCAATTATGTAGGAAAGGCACAGGCTGCGGTGAATGCGCTGACAAAAGATGGTTATGACTTCGCATATGTGCATGTAGAGGCACCGGATGAGATGGGACATCAGGGCAGTCTGCCGAACAAGTTAGAGGCCATCGAATCATTGGATGCTAAAGTAATCCGTACGGTGGTAGAGGGAATGAAGGCAGCAAAGGAGCCGTTCCGTCTGCTTGTTATGCCGGATCATCCGACGCCGATTCGTTTGCGTACGCATACGTCAGATCCGGTACCATTCCTGTTGTATGACAGTACGAAGGAGACAAAGCGTGTAGGCTTTTATAATGAAGAAGAAGCGAAGAAATCCGGCGTATTTTACCCGGAAGGATACCGTCTCATTGACGAGTTGTTTGCGGAATAAGAAATGAATTAAGTTGTCGCAAGAGTGATAGTGCATTGCTCTTGCGATTTTTTTTGTTAAAAAAGAAACTATGAACAAAAGCAAGGAAAAGTTAACAAAATGGACAAAATATATTTGCTTTTTTTTGTGGAATCTTACGGGATTCTGTGATAAAATATGCTTCGGAGTGCAAAAAAGAAAGTGTTCCGTAAGGATATTAGGAGGTTACAATGGGACGTAAAAAGTTATTGGCAGGAGTACTTGCTGTCTCCTGTGCACTTACATTATGTGGGTGTAATTCGACAAAGGAAACGGATAGCTCCGGAGTACTCGCAACGAATGATGTCAAGGGAGCTTATGAATTTACAACTGTGGAACGTGAGACGGTTCAGAAGACGAAGGTTATTGCGGCAAATTATCAGCAGGTAAAATCAGAGAATCTTTCCTTTGGTACGGATGGCAGTCGACTGGCCGGCGTATATGTGGAATTGGGAGATGAGGTGAAAAAAGGAGACTTGCTGGCAGAATTGTACTGCGAGGAAGAAAAGTTGTACTTTACGGAGTTGGAATATACTATGAAGACCCAGAGAATGCAGATTGAGCATTTGAAAGAACAACGTATTCTCAAGCTGACTCAGCTTGCGGAGAAGAAGGATGCGTATTCTGCTGACGAATATCAACGTAAGGTAACGGAACTGCAGGATGAGTACCGCATACAGATTGAGGATCTGGAGGATCAGATTTACATAGAAAATATGGAATACACACAATTAAAGCAGTGGTTGAAGGGCTGCCGGATTGAGGCGGGTATGGACGGAACTGTTACCTATGTGGGCAATACCGGCAGTGATTTCAGAGCATGGCCGGGAAATAAGATGTTTACCATAAGTGACAGTGAGGAGCTGGCATTCCTTTGCAGTGAAAAAGATTATATTCCGTATTTTACGTTAGGAGAGACCTATGTATTTGCTACCAGTACCGGGGTGGAATACAGGACGGTCCTGGAAGAGATTGACGAAGTAGCAGGAACCATGCGGTTTGAGATGGTCGGCGGACAGGGAAGTACATCTATAGGACAGCGCGTGCTCTATACGCTTGTGTTGGAAGAGAGAGAAAATGTACTCAGTTTGCCAAAAAACGCAGTACACACAGTCGGAGACAAAACCTATGTTTATTATTTTGATGAGAGCGGAACACGTCAGATAAAAGAGGTAGAACTGGGTCTGGTTGCCGGGAACAAGGTAGAAATCGTGGCCGGGTTGTCAGAAGGCGACGAAGTGATTCTGCGTTAACAGGAGGATAGTATGGGAAAGAATAGAATCGGAGTGTGTCTGGCCGGCATGACGTTATTTGCGGTATGCATTGCCGGATGCAAAAAAGAAGACACAAAAAAAGAACAAATTGAACTTCGTGCACCGGTGGAAGCGGTAGTGGATATTGAGACTGCCATCAGCCGTGATTTGTATACGGTGGTTGCGCGGGATGCGGAAGTGGCACCGTATACCCAGGAACTTTCTTTTGATGCAGTGGGAACGTTATCCCGGCTGTATGTAGAGGTGGGCAGTGAGGTAAAGGCAGGAGATTTGCTGGCGGAGCAGGAAGAAGAAGGTGTAAGGGACATGGCCAATACAGTATTGGATGCGTACTTGTCCGAGAAAAAGATTTACATGGACGCGGTGAAGTCGGCCAGAAAGAAAATAGCCTCCGGAATCAGTGCTGAAGAGAAGGAATGGCAGGAACTGATAATTAAGCAGGCTGAGGAACTTTGGGCGATGCAGGAGCCGATTTTATGGAGTGCATGGGAGGAAGCAAGAAGTAAGGTGGGCGTTAGTCAGATTTTTGCTCCGTGTGACGGCGTTATTACCGCCTGTCTCAGAGAAGGCTCTAATGTGGCGGAGGGTCAGTCGGTCATGGCGATTGCGGATATGAGCAGATTGTATATTACTTCCAATGTGTATGTTTCTCCGTCTGACTACAATAGTTATAAAGATGTGTACGGTATTGTGAACGGAAAAGAGACAGAATTAATCTATCTGGACGAGTTGATGCAGGAAAAGGGCGCCTATTCTTATTATGACGTAGAAGATCTGAACGGGGCTCAGATTGGTGATTTTGTTTTGGTTTGTATGATTAGTGATTATCATGAGGATGTTCTGTCTGTTCCGAACAGTGCAGTATATCGGGACAGCAACGGAACCTATGTATATTTGTTGGAAGAAAACGGTCGGGTACGGCGGGATGTCACCACCGGATACAAGACCGATGTTTATGTGGAAATTGTAGAAGGCTTGCAGGAAGGAGACCGCGTCTATGTTAAGAAATAAGAAAAAGACTTTAATCGCTGTGCTGTTATGTGCGGCAATGAGTACCTGCGCGGCAGCTCCGGCAGGTGGAAGCGAAGAAGGGCAACCGGCTGAGGAGACCAAAACCGGTATGACCATCCAAAAAGAGAAGTCTTCCGATTTGTTATATACGGAAGCATTGAATCAAACGGTAACGGATACCCAGAAGTTTACTACGGTGCGCAGAGGAGACTTTATTATTGCGCCTACCATTTCGGCTACGGTGGTATATCCGAAACAGAAAAGAATCCGCTATGATTTTCCGTACGGAGATACCTACTTTATAGAAGTGGTAGGAGCGGAGACACCGAATAAAGTAAGCGGAGACCCGATTGCAACGATTTATGTATCTGTGAATCAGATGCAGCTTGCAGAAATGGAACGTCGCTTGCAGCGTATGGAAGAACGTGGGGAGTATGGTACCCAGTATGAAGAACTGCAAAAACAGTTTGTAGAATTACAGGATGCGCTTGTTACAACAGAGATTGTTATGGAAGAAGACGGTGTACTGTTACAGCAACAGAGTTATCGTCAAGGAACCCGTATTACTTCTTATGAGATTACGGTAGGGGACCCGAAGGAACGTTTATTGGAAGTGCCGAATGATAAGAACCAGTTCCGTTATGGTCAGAAGGTGAAGGTTTCCGGAAGGATAAAGGGAGTCTCATATACCGGAACAGGAACCGTGATTACTGCATCAACAGGAACCGTTTCGGAAGGCCTGGTAGGAACCACGGCACAGATTCGTCTGGACGAGGACAGCGAGTTTTTGTATGACGGAAACTCTTTCCAGGTAACGGTAGAGACCGTCCACATGGAAGATGTATTGTTGTTGGATGCTTCCGCTGTGTATATGGATAACGGCGTACAGATGGTGAAGATAAAGGATGAGTACGGATTGCATGCTGTCAGCTTCTCTTTCGGACGGAAAGATGATATCACTTCCACCTATTGGGTGATTGACGGATTGGAAGAGGGCGCACAAATTTTGGTACAGTAATAGGAGGGTTCCATGTTTCGGTTTATGATACAAAAACTCAGACACAAAAAATGGCTTGCCCTGTGTCTGCTGATTGGTAATATTTTACTGGTAGCTGTAGCTGCCGGATATCCGATGTATAAGGATGCATCCCTGCAACGGATGTTGACGGATGAGTTTGAGTCTTACGGGAAGAAAAACGGAGTACACCCGGGATTGATTACCCTGTCTTCCGTGTCCCGTAAGGGTGAGTTTAAAGAGGATTTCCTTGCGCTGGAGGAGTACTCCACCAGAGTATGCGACGAAATCGGGGTTGGAGTAGAGGAATATGTGGCAAATATCAGGCTCTCCTACGCAAACGGTGAGTCACAGCTTTCGCGGAGTGACAAGGAGAAGCGAGATCTTATAATCGGTACTCTGACTGATTTGCCGGCGCATAGTGTAGTGGTTGCCGGCGAGATGTATCAGGATACACTTACAGAAGACGGATGCCTGGAGGCAGTAGTGACAGAAGCTGCGTTGGTAGAGCAGAAGTTTGTATTGGGAGAAGAGGTGGTGTTTCAGTCCGTTAAGGGTTTGGACGGTAACCCGCTTCGTCTGCGAATTGTAGGTGTGATTAAGGACAATGGGACATCGGATGCTTACTGGGTAGAATCTCCGGACAGCTATTTAAACAACGTATTTGTTTCGGAAACAATGTTTAACAAAATGTTTCGCGGAAATCGCATGGACGGCTATAGTATTAATGCTACCTGGTATGTGGTAGGTGATTACAAGACCCTCCGCAGAGAGGATGCGGTAGCGGCAAAGGAACGGATTGACAGTTTGTTGGAACTGGATACCATAACAAAAACCATTACCTGTGAAGGCTATGAGCAGGTATTGAATGAATATGTAGGAAAAGAGAAGAAGATTAATGCCACTCTGCTTATTTTACAGGTGCCGGTATTGGCACTGCTTGCGGCATTTTTGTTCATGATTTCCGGACAGATGCTTTCCATGGAGCAGAACGAGATTTCTCTGTTAAAGAGTCGTGGTGCGGGGAAAGGTCAAATTATCCGTTTGTATTTTATGCAGAATCTGGTATTGGCGGCCATTGCATTTGCAATCGGATTACCTCTCGGTATTTATCTTTGCAAAATGATTGGTTCTTCTACGGCATTTTTGGAATTCGGAGTAAGACGTGACCTGGCAGTGGAGTTGACAGGAGAAGTATTTGCTTATGCAGGAGTTGCTATTGGAGCTTCGGTATTGCTTACGCTTATCCCGGTATTTAAGTACAGTGGTGTATCTATTGTACATGTAAAACGGAAAAAAGCTCGTTCCCAGAAAAAGATTTGGCAGAAGCTGTATCTGGATGTGATTGCTACCGGTGTGGCTCTTTACGGATTTTACAACTTCTCCGGACGTTTGGATGATTTGAAAAAGAGCGTTATGGCGGGAGAACCGTTGGATCCGTTGTTGTATTTTAGTGCGTCCTTGTTTATTTTGGGCGTGGGATTGTTGTTCTTAAGACTTCAGCCGTTACTGATTAAGCTGTTGTTTATGATCAGAAAGCGTAGCTTAAGTCCGGCAGGATATGCGTCCTTTTTGCAGACCATCCGTACCGGAGCAAAACAACAGTTTGTTATGTTGTTCTTGATCCTTACGGTGGCACTGGGTATTTTCAATGCTACGGTAGCCCGTACCATTATTGCCAATGCAGAGGAGAACACGGTATACCTGACCGGAGGTAATTTGGTGGTACAGGAGCGATGGAGAAGCAACGAGGCTTATGTAAAGAATCATCCGACTACGGATTTGTATTACAGTGAACCGGAATTCAGTAAGTACGAGGAGATTCCGGAGGTGGAAAGCGCAGCCCGTGTATTACGTCAGGATATCCAGATTGTAAATGGTAAGGAAGTGCTTGGTACCGGTGAGATTTTTGCCATTAACACAAAGGAATTCGGTGAAACGGTTGTGGGAGATAAGGATCTGAATGCATATCAGACCAGAGAGTACTTAAATGTACTTTCCACCAATGCCAAGGCAGTGCTGGTATCCGATAATTTCCGTGTAAATCATGACATGAGTATCGGCGATAAGATTACTTATGAGAATGCGGAGGGCAACAGAATTGAAGGAACCATTTACGGTTTCGTGGATTACTGGTCCGGTTATGTACCATCCGAGCAGGTAGTGTCAGAGGGAGAAGTGGTAACGAAGGACAATTATCTTGTGATTGCCCATCTTTCCCAGGTACAGGAAGGCTTTGATGTTCGCCCGTACCAGGTATGGTTAAAGACCAATAGTCCGGATGCAGATTTCTTCTATAAGTGGGCGGAGGAAAATAATCTTAAGTTTACTTCCGTAGAGAGCTTGAAAAATAATCTGGCGGAAATTCGTACGGATACTTTGTTCCAGGGAACCAATGGTATTTTAACCTTGAGTTTTATCATTATCCTGTTACTGTGTGGCGTCGGATATTTGATTTACTGGATTTTGTCCATCAGAGAAAGAGAATTGTTATTCGGTGTATTCCGTGCAATGGGTATGCGTAAGAACGAGATTTTGCACATGTTAGTGAATGAGCAGATTTTCTCCGGTATTCTCTCCATTGTATTCGGTGCGGTAGTAGGTTTTGTGGCTTCTGCTATGTATGTACCGATGATTCAGATTACATATGCAGCGGAGAAGCAGGTACTTCCACAGACATTGATAACGGACAATGCGGATATGGTGAAGTTGTTCGTGGTTATCGGTGTAATGTTGTGCGTATGTATCGGTGTTCTTATCAGAAATATTGTTGCAATGAAGATTACCAATGCATTGAAGCTTGGTGAAGACTAAGGGGTGAAAGGAGAATACTATGGAATACATGATTGAAACCAAAGATTTAAATCGTATTTTCCCGGTAACCGGCGGAGAGTTTCATGCATTAAAGGATATTACCGTTCAGATCCCGAAAAAGTCTTTGACGATTTTAAAGGGACGTTCCGGTTCCGGTAAGACGACGTTAATGAATATTTTAGGAGCTCTTGATCGTCAAACCAGCGGTACGCTGTTGTTTGAAGGACAGGATATCGGAGAATTGAGTGAGAAGAAGCGGGAGATGCTTCGCAGAAAGGACATCGGATATGTGTTTCAGTCCGTGTTCCTGATTCCGATGATGAGTGCATATGAGAACGTAGAGTTTTCCCTTCGTCTTGCAGGCATTAAGGAAGGTAGAAAAGAGAGAGTTGAGGAGTGCTTAAAGCTGGTGGGCCTGGGAAATCGTATGGACCACATGCCGCAGGAAATGTCCGGTGGTGAGCAGCAGCGTGTTGCTATCGCAAGAGCACTGGCACATCGCCCGAAGGTTATTTTTGCGGATGAGCCGACGGCAGAGCTGGATACGGCTACGGCTGCAGCTGTTATGAAGCTGTTTCGTGATTTGGTAGAGAAGGAAGATGTTACCATTGTCATGACTACCCACGATGTGGGTCTCATGTCTGCGGGAACCCTTTCCTATGAATTGGAAGACGGCGCGGTAAAGACCGATGCCACACAGGAGTAAAGGGGGGAGACCATGGCAGAAGAAAAAGAAATTATGATTCAGGCGGATAACCTGGTAAAAATCTATAAGACAAAGGATTTGGAAGTATTGGCACTGCAGGGTCTGGACCTGACAGTGGAAAAGGGCGAGCTGGTTGCCATTATCGGTAACAGCGGTAGTGGTAAGTCCACCTTCCTTAACATGATTGGCGGTCTCGATAAGCCGAGTGCAGGTAAGTTGTTTGTAGCAGGAAAGAACTTGTTTACCTTAAATGAGAAGCAGCTTGTTGAGTATAAGAGAGATACGGTAGGATTCGTGTGGCAGAACAATGCAAGAAACCTGCTTCCGTATCTGACGGCTCTTGAGAATGTTATGACACCGATGCAACTGACCAACCGTAAGAACAAGAAGGAGTGGGCACTGGAACTCCTTGACCTGGTAGGAATGTCTCATCGTAAGAATAACCGCTTACAGCAACTTTCCGGTGGTGAGCAGCAGCGTATTGCCATTGCCATTGCATTGGCAAATGAGCCGAAGCTTCTCCTTGCGGATGAGCCGACGGGTTCCGTTGACCGTAAGACCGCAGATTATATTTACGATTTGTTCGTACGTTTAAATCAGGAAAAGGGTCAGACCATTGTTATCGTTACCCATGATACGACTCTTTCCAAGAAGGTAAAGCGAGTTGTCGCTATCCGTGACGGTAAGATCAGTAGTGAGCGTATTTTAAAGGAAGAGTACAGTGATTTGTCCCAGGCATCCACCGTGAACTGGCAGGATATCGGGGAAACCCAGGAAGAGTATGCTATCGTGGACCGCGCAGGCCGTGTGCAGATTCCGAGAGATTTGCTGGATAAGTTAGAACTGACCGGCAATAAGGTAAAGCTTTCCATGCAGGAAGAAAAGATACAGTTGGAAAGACCGTAACTGCGCACTTCCCATTTTTACAAGTAGGGGAGCTCCCTAACACCACCTATAAAGGTCCCAATTACATATGTTTGCAAATCGCAACGCTCCGTCAATCTTCCTCTAACCGGTTCTATACGTCTCTCGGGTGAGGCCTTGAGACTTAGAACCGCTAAGAGGTGATTTCGACTGCGCTAAGTGCGCGACCCTTCGGGAAAAGCAAACCTATGTAATTGGGGCCTTTCTTGGTGGTGAGGGAAAATTCCCGAACGCTTGTAAAAATCCGTCATGCCCGAGCCACCGCGCGGAGATGGCGCGAAGATCGATGGATGAGAAATGGAAAGAATTGTGGATAATCAATATAGAATAGCATTGGAGGTACATTATTATGAATAAGATGAGACTTGTCCGTGACAGGAAATGGTTTTTTCAATGTTATCCGTATCATCAAATGTATATGGATAATGAGTTACTGAAAGGTTGGGTATCAATCAATTATCTGACGGATGGCGAAACGCGATTCTGGGAATATGAGAAATCCGGTGCTGTGCCTGTTTGCGGGAAAGATATGATATGGCTTACAATTATCCCGGATGATAAGTCAAGATGTATAGGCGCCTATTTTTTGCCGAATCGTCGTGTCAGTGTCTGGTACATTGATGTAATTGAAGCAACGGGTATTGATGAGGATGGAGTTGTTTATTACATAGACAAATATCTGGATGTCGTGCTTACGCCGCAGGGTGATGTATGTATTAAGGATAGGGATGAATTGGACGCTGCCTATGCTTCCGGCGAATTGAGTGCCGCCCAATACGAGGATGCGTTACGGGAGGGAGAGCTTATTGTAAAAGAGTTGGGAACCGATATTGAAAAAACCGAGAAGTATTGCAGAGATATTCTTGAGAAAGCAGAAGAAATGATATCCATGGACCGTTTTACAATTTTTCTTGATATTGACGGCGTATTGGACATTTTCAGTTCGAAGCGTGTAATCCAGGAATTGATTCCGCAGGCTGTGCAGAATTTAAAAGAGCTGGTAGACAGAACAAAGGCAGATGTTGTAATTATTTCAGATTGGCGATACGGCTCTCCGGAATTCAGAGAAAAGGCATGTGAACGCGGATATGAAAAAATCATTCCGAATTGGGATAATCTTGTAGCGACGTTTGAAGAAGCAGGGATACAGATAAAGGATGTTACAACCTGGGATGACAGTATAGCAAACAGAACCGGAGAAATCAAGCAGTATCTGGAAGAGCATCCTTGGATTAAGCGATATGTGATTCTGGATGACTGTTTCAGTGATAACTATGAAAGCGATAAAGAGATTCAAAAGCATCTGGTATTTGTAGATGCGTTGAAAGGACTGCAAAAAGAAAATCTTATATCGGCTTGTGCGATTATGAATATGCAGAAGTCTGAAGAGAGACAGTAACCTTGCGTATTCCTATTTCACGAGCGTGAGAAAAACTGCTGGGAAAGTGAGTACAGAAAAAGATTTATGGAAATTGTTTTCCATAAATCTTTTTTTATGCGAACGTGCCCACGCCCGAGCTACGCGGGAAGAGAAAGGGTTGCGGAGTGGGGAACGGTGTGGTAGAATTTGTTTATACAGTACATGACAGAGTAATATTAGATTTTGGAAGTGGTTTTGATGTTATTCTTTCAGCATTTGCTTTTGAGAAAGAAATGAGAGGTGTAGCAGATGACACTTAGAGATGTCAGTAACGGACCTGATTGGATCTTGTGGGTTGTGTTTGCTGTTTTGACAATTATGAGCATTGTATTACTTGCCGGACATGGTGCAGGTATGATTGCAGGATACAATACGGCAACGAAAGAAGAAAAAAGGAAGTACAATGAAAAGAAGTTATGCCTATTTTAATGAATGCCATTTGTAAGAGATAGATCTGAGATTAACGGAGGTTTGGAGTATGAGTTTGAAGTGCCCGAATTGCGGTGGACAAGTTGCTTATAATCCGCAGCTGGCAAAGGTTGTATGTGAATACTGTCGATGGGAATCGGCGGAAGATGATTTTTCCGATCTGGAAGGACGGCAGGAATTCGATAAGGAAGAAGAACCGATTTTTGTGTATAAAAGGGAGGAGCAGAAGGAAACGGATCTTTTGCAGGATGCAGATGATTTTGAAGAATATATGGAGGCCAATATTTATCACTGCAAAACCTGTGGAGCGGAGCTGATGTTAAACGGAACGGAGGCGTCTACTTTCTGTGGTTTCTGCGGAGCGTCTACGATTGTGTTTGAACGGGTGTCAAAAGAGAGTCGTCCGAGGTGGATACTTCCGTTTAAGTTGACCAGGGAGCAAGCACTGAAATCCATTAAGGAACATTTTTCGAAAGGAGACTATATTCCTTCTAAAATCAGAGAACTGACGGTGGATAAGGTGCAAGGGGTTTATATGCCTTACTGGTTGTTTGATACCTATATACGCAGAAGTATGGAAGTGGAGGCGACGACCCACGATAATGGCACGTTTCTGTACGAAAGGGATGTTTCCTGCCATTTTCAAGATGTGACATTAGATGCGTCTCTGCGATTGAATAATACGCTGTCCCGTAGATTGGAACCGTTTCATACAGAGGAACTGGTAGAATTTGATGTGGCATATCTGTCCGGATATTACGCAGACCGATATGATGTTCCGAAGGAGGCACTTGAAAACAAAAGTGTGCAACGCTGTCGGGAATTCTTAAACGATGCGATTCTGGACAGCTGCGAGCGTGTCAACAAAAGGACCATCGGAGGTCTGTCCAATTATAAAATAAGGAATGTGCATGAGTTTTATCAGGTTGAGAGGGCAGATTATGCATTTCTTCCGGCTTATTTTGTGAATATAAAATACGAGAAGGGAAGAGAGCTGGTTATTGTAAACGGACAGACGGGAAAAGTGGTTGCAAACCTTCCGTTTGAAAAAAAGCAGATTGGAAAGAAGTTTCTTAAGAATTCTTTGATTGCATGCCCTGCTTTTTCACTTGCATCCTATGGTATTCTGGGATGGAGGTTTTATCCGGCTTTTATAATTTTGGCGGCAATTGTCGGCTTTGCGGTGGCAGGCGGTGTTTCCGGATACAGGAAATATAAGATGGGAAAGTATCGTATGTCCACATCCAATATGACATCGTATATCAATGACAGGGAGGACATTACATGATTACTATAGTGTTGGCAATTGTAATCGGACTTACACTGGGACTGATAACTGCGGCAGCGGTAACTGCTTATGGTTTGAGTAAATCCAATATCGTAGGGGAAGGAGAAGGTGCTGCGGAGGATTTTGTGAGAGACAGACGGGGTATCGTATTTCACAAAAAGAAAGACAGTAAGAAGGTTTTTTAGTCAGTGATCGTAACGTAAGGAGGAAGAGTATGAGGATTTTTATATCATATGCATCGGCACAGCAGGAGGCGGCGGAGCGGATCTGCGGCTTTTTGGAGACGGTGGGAAAGAAGTGCTGGATTGCACCACGGGATATTCCGGCAGGGAGCAATTACGGAGAAGAGATTATCAAGGGTATCGAAGGGAGTGATGCTCTTGTACTGGTGTTTGATGCGGCGGCCAATGATTCCCAGCATGTGCTCCGGGAGGTAGAGCGGGCAGTCAGTAAGAAACTGCCGGTGATTGTGTATCGCTTGGATAATACGGTGCCGTCAAAGGCAATGGAATTCTTTTTGTTGTCCATCCAGTGGTTGGATGCGGATGGAGTATCGGAGCAGTCTCTGGGGGCACTGGTGCGTGCATTGGATCGTCAGACGGGAGAGACAAAGGAAGAGACACAGGAGAGACAACCGGTTGAAACAAAAAAGAGAACCGATCAACCGGAGGGAATTAATCCCCATGTAAAGATTTCCCTGAAAAAGCGTTTGACGATTTTGTTTGCTGTAATGGCTATTTTGGCGGTGATGATTGTTCTGGGTACGGTGCAAAGAAACCGGGATGGTGAGCAGACAGAGACGCCTGCAAGTACAACGGAACAGCCGGGGGAAGATGAAACAAAGAATGTGTCGTTTGCCGTGGGTGATTATGTTTCTTTCGGGTGTTATACACCGGGAGGAGCGACTGCGAATAGAGGGGAGGACGCAATTGAATGGCAGGTAGTGGAAGTAAGTGAGAAGGGGACACTTTTGGTGGCGACCCGGATTCTTTCCATACGTCCCTTTGACTGTGCGGAAAGCGGAAGCTTTAGCTGGGACAATGCGGGAAATTTTTATGACAGAACAAAAGCAGATACCTATACGGATACCCAGATGCGGGAGTTTCGTGGCAGTAATGACTGGGAAACCTCGGATTTGCGTGCATGGTTAAATGCAAGCGGGATTGTTTCTTATCCGGGAAAGACACCGCAGAACAGGGCGACGGATGAGAACGGAAATGCCTATGGTACAGAGACCGGATTTTTAACCGACTTTACGAAGGAAGAAGCGGCGCTTGTTGAACAGTCGGGAAACGGAGTATTTCTGCTTACGAAGGAGCAGGTAAGAACGTATGTGGAGGCGGGTGTGCTGAACCCGTACACTACACCGACGGAGGCGGCCATAGCGGCGGATGAGACCAACTGGTATCGGGGCTATAAAGATTCCGGGGCAACGGATTATATCTGGGCGACGGCATCGGCGGCAGAAGAGAGAGTCTGTGATATTTATTATGTGAATATTTCGCTGGCGGAAGATACTTTTGCAACGAAGTATGCGGCAGCGTCAGGCTTCGGTGTGCGTCCTGCGATTTGTGTTTTCCCGGCGGAGGAAAGCTGGGAAGGTGATGGCAGCAGACAGAATCCGTACCGGATGGTACCGTAGGGGAGGAACAGGATGAGATTAGTAGAGTTACTGGAATATTCGTCGATTGTGATTCAGTGTCATGATTTTCCGGATGCGGATGCGATTTCCGCGGGATTTGGCGTGTATACCTATTTAAAAAAGCGCGGGAAAACGGTTCGGCTGATTTACGGCGGAAAAAGTAAAATGACGAAACCGAATCTGATCATTATGGTGGAGCAACTGGATATTCCGTTAGAGTATGTTACGGAGCTTCCGGAGGCAGAGCTTCTGCTTACGGTGGATTGCGTATATGGAGAAGGAAATGTCACAAGGTTTCCGGCGAAGAAGGTGGCGGTCATCGACCATCATTTATGCAATCGGACCATATCGGATTTGATGGAAGTACGTAGCGGGTACGGAAGCTGTGCATCGGTTGTGGCGGAGCTGTTACGGGCAGAGAATGTCGATGTGAATGAAGATACGGCGCTGGCAACGGCGTTGTATTACGGGCTGTATTCGGATACCAATGCGTTCGGCGAACTGAATCATCCGGCGGATAAGGATCTGCGGGATTTTGCAAGATATGATATCAGTGTGTTTACCCTGTTGAAGAACTCCAATCTTTCTTTGGAGGAGATGCAGATTGCGGGAGATGCCCTGAAACATTACCGCTATCGGCAGGAGTACCGGTTTGCTGTGGTGCAGGCAAAGCCTTGTGACCCAAATATCCTGGGCTTTATCAGCGATCTGTTATTGCAGGCAGATGGTGTGGATACTTGTGTGGTGTTCTGCAAAATGCCGTCGGGACTGAAATTGTCGGTACGTAGTTGCGTGACATCTGTCCGGGCGGCGGAACTTCTGGAGTACATAATTGACGGGATCGGTTCGGGAGGCGGTCATATGCAGAAGGCCGGAGGCTATATTCCGAATGACAGTATTCCGAAGGAAAATGTAAGTCTGAGTGATTTTATGGAGGAGCGGCTGGAAGGGTACTATAACAGCTTTGATGTGCTGTATGCCAAGGATGCGCCAATTGATACGACTGTGCTTCCGCTTTATCAAAAACGTCCGTTGGTGGTGGGATATCTTCCGTCGCTTCAGTTATATCCGGCGGGGACCGAACTTTGCGTCAGAACCTTAGAAGCAGATTTGCAGGTAACGGCGGCAGCGGATTTGTATTTGATGTTCGGAATCTTTGGTGAGGTATACCCGATTCGTCGGGAGAATTTTGAGGCTTCCTATGAGCTTACGGAGAAACGGCCGGAAATTATTGCGGAATATGAGCCGACGGTGATTGTGCGGGGTGAACCGATGACACAGAAATTGCTGACGTTGGCAAAGGGATGTATTCCGAAGAAAGGAGCACCGATTTTTGCAAGACCGTTGACAAAGGCATTAAAGCTTTATACCACATGGGATGAAGAAAATTATATGTACGGAAGACCGGGCGATTATGTGGCGGTACGCCGGGGGAATCCGACGGATGTGTACATTATTATGGGCAGGGTGTTTGAGAAAACCTATGAGAAAATCGGGACTGTGTAAAAGCAGCCCCGATTTTCTTTTATAGGATTCGGGTGTCAAAAAAGGCGTATGTTTTGCAGCTCCCTCCTCCCGGGGATTCCTCTTGTCACGTGCATCCGGATGTAAGTCTTTCTAATTGTTCCGGGAAATTCTTGTGTCAGGGCACTGCAACCGCCCTTATGACAGCATCCATGCTGCATGACGGGCTTGTTCGGACATCCATGTCCGAACATTACGGTATTTCATCGGAACACTAAGAAAGCCTAACATCCTACGCAATGTTCCAAGAGAAATTCCCGGGAGGAGGAAGCACTTCAAAAAAAGACTTTTGACACCCGAATCTTTATAGGAAAGTTTGTTTACGGAATAAATAGTCCTTCTTCTTTTAAAAGATGTATAAAACGTGACAGTTCCATGCTTCCTAAGTCACCCTCGTCTCTTTTACGAACGGCAACGCTGCTGCTTTCCGCTTCTTTTTCACCGACCACAAGAATGTAAGGCACGCGGTCTTCCCTGGCCTCTCTGATTTTGTAGCCGATTTTCTCGGCCCGTTCATCGACCTCAAGGCGGATGCCTTCTTTTCTGAGAGAATCCGCAACACTTCTTGCATAGTCGATGTATTTATCCGAGATTGGCAGGAGTTTTACCTGCACAGGAGACAACCATAACGGAAATTTCCCGGCAAAGTGTTCAATCAAAACGCCCATGAACCGCTCTAAGGAACCGAAGACAACCCGGTGTATCATAATCGGGCGGTGTTTCTCGCCGTCGGCACCGATATACTCCGCTTCAAACCGTTGCGGAAGCTGGAAGTCTAACTGAATCGTGCCGCACTGCCACGTTCTGCCGATGGAGTCTTCTAAATGGAAGTCGATCTTCGGACCGTAGAAGGCACCGTCTCCTTCGTTAATCACATACGGAAGCTTCAAATCGTCCAGTGCGTTTTTGAGACCGTTCGTTGCCAGTTCCCAATCCTCGTCACTGCCGATGGAATTATCCGGCCGCGTGGAAAGCTCCACATGATAGGAGAAGCCGAACTGCGTATAAAACTCGTCAATGAGACGGGCAACGCCTTTGATTTCATCGGAAATCTGGTCCGGCGTCATAAAAATATGTGCGTCGTCCTGCGTTGCACAACGTAC
>JAZNBY010000125.1:0-9709 GCA_045587325.1 Lachnospiraceae bacterium
AGAAGGGTACGAAGCCGAGCAAGAACGCCTGGTTAAAGTATTCCGAGAAGGACAAGAAGGCAGTGTTTGCCTTTGCGGAAGAGTACCGCAAGTTTATTTCCGACTGCAAGACCGAGCGCGAGTGTGTGGATGAGGTGCTTCGCCAGGCAAAGGCAGAGGGCTATGTGGATTTAAAGGATGCTATTGCGAAAAATACTCCGCTTAAGGCCGGTGATAAGGTTTATGTAAATCATATGGGAAAGGCTGTGGCACTGTTCTTAATCGGTAAAGAGCCGATGGAGAAGGGAATGAAGATTCTCGGTGCTCACATCGATTCCCCGCGTATCGACTTAAAGCAGGTTCCGCTTTATGAGGATACAGAGATGGCATTGATGGATACCCACTATTACGGTGGAATCAAGAAGTACCAGTGGGTAACTTTACCGCTTGCGCTTCACGGCGTTGTGGTAAAGAAGGACGGTACGGTAGTAAATGTAGTCATCGGTGAGAAGGATACGGACCCGGTTGTGGGTATTACGGACTTGCTTATTCACCTGTCCGCAAAGCAGATGGAAAAGAACGCCGCAAAGGTTGTAGAAGGCGAAGACTTAAATATTTTAGTGGGAAGCATTCCGCTTGAGGGCGAGGAGAAGGAAGCGGTAAAGAGCAATATCCTTGCCATGTTAAAGGATAAATACGACATCGAAGAGGATGATTTCGTTTCCGCGGAAATCGAAGCAGTACCGGCAGGTGCGGCAAGAGAATTCGGTATTGACCGTAGCATGATTATGGGTTATGGACACGATGACCGTGTGTGTGCATATCCGTCCTTAAAGGCATTGTTCGCATTAAAGAAGGTGGATCGTACTGCAGTTTGTATTTTGGTAGATAAGGAAGAAATCGGTAGTGTAGGTGCCACCGGTATGCATTCCCGTTTCTTTGAAAATGCAGTGGCAGAGGTAATGAATCTGTGCGGCGATTACTCCGAACTGAAGGTACGCCGTGCACTTTCTAATTCCCAGATGCTTTCCTCCGACGTAAGTGCGGCTTATGACCCGAACTATCCGTCGGTAAGCGAGAAGAAGAACACCGCATATTTCGGTAAGGGTCTTGTATTTAACAAGTACACCGGTTCCAGAGGAAAGTCCGGTTCCAACGATGCCAATGCAGAGTATATGGCAAAACTTCGCGCAGCACTGGATGCTCACAAGGTGACCTATCAGACTTCCGAGCTTGGTCGTGTAGATGAGGGCGGCGGCGGAACCATCGCTTACATTATGGCAAACTACGGCATGGAGGTTATTGACAGTGGTGTTGCTGTACTGAACATGCATGCTCCGTGGGAGATTATCAGCAAGTCCGATTTGTATGAAGCATATTGCGGTTATGTGGCATTTTTAAAGGAGATGTAGGATACCATGACGTTTGACTATCCGGGTGCACCGCGGATTGCCGCCTTTTCTAAGGTAAGCAAGGAGCGGTTTGTAGCAGATTTTTCCGATACCTTTCCGGCGGAAGCGGGACGGGCAGAGGAGATTTATGAGAATTTAAAACTTCCGGTCAGAGCCACTACAGGCTCTGCCGGATATGACTTTTTTATGCCGGTAACGGTAACGTTGCGTCCGGGCGAAACGGCAAAGATTCCGACCGGTATCCGTGCAGAGATGGCAGAGAGCTTCGTGCTTATGTTATTTCCGAGAAGCGGTCTGGGCTTTAAGTACCGCCTACAGTTGAATAATACGGTAGGTGTTATTGATAGCGACTATGCTTACTCCGACAACGAGGGTCATATCTTTATAAAGGTGACCAACGATTCCAACGAAGGAAAGACCGTGGAACTTATGGAAGGCACAGGCTTTGCCCAGGGTGTGTTCCTGCCGTACGGCATCACGGTAGATGATGCGGCGGAAGGCAAGCGGAACGGCGGACTGGGTAGTACGACGGGGAAGTAAGCAGTAGTTGTAGGATTGACAAGAAGTGGATAGATTTTGAGTACCGCTTATCTAAAAAATAGGTAAGCGGTATTTTTTATTGGTTTCGACGGTACGAATAGGCATTATTTTCTATAGATGTTGCCATTAGACTGGATTGTAGAAAAAAAGAAGATTGATTGGGTACAAAGTACTTGAAAAGGCGGTATTATAGAAAATAAAGGATATAGAGAAACCTTTTGACGGGCATGGTGTACGGAATCTGCTGAGTTTTGGGTATAAATGCACATATTAAAAGGAATTGTAGAAAATCGACAAACAAGGGAGTGTGCGGGTGTCAAGCAAGGGGACACACATGGAGACAGCAGTCTATTTATACAGTGACAGCGTTCAATTTGTACAAATCCCTCTTTTCATTCCTATGAAATAGTGGTATACTATATTAAATATACTTAAAAATGAGAAAGTGTGCCCAGAATAGGTATCATACATAGTTCAATCACTAAGAAAATGCGATACCTATGGCGAACTTGAAAGGAGACACTTATGAAGAAGGTAGAAGATTATATCAGAACCATACCGGATTTTCCGGAGGAGGGCATTATGTTCCGTGACGTGACTACGGTGTTGCAGGATGCGGTGGGCTTTCATCTGGCCATTGATGAGATGCAAAAGCTGCTTTCCGATACGGAGTTTGATGTAATTGTTGGGGCAGAGTCCAGAGGATTCATTTTCGGAGCTCCTTTGGCTTACAATATGAAAAAGGCATTTGTGCCGGTGCGTAAGAAGGGAAAGCTTCCGTGTGAGACTGTTGAGGCGACCTATGAGCTGGAATACGGTACCGCTACCATCGAGATGCATAAGGACTCCATACAACCGGGACAGAAGGTTGTTATCGTGGATGATTTGATTGCCACCGGCGGCACCATAGAGGCTGCCGCAAAGCTCATTGAGGAGCTGGGCGGTGAGGTTGTAAAGATTGTATTTTTACTGGAACTGGCAGGACTTGACGGAAGAGGAAAGCTTGCGAAGTACGATGTGGATACTGTTGTTACCTATCCGGGGAAGTAAAGTATGTCGGAGCAGGTAACAGATGGCAGTATGACACAAAGGCAGTTGGCCGGAACAGGGGGCAACCTATGGAAACTGAAATGACTGAAAAAACCATAAGTACACAGATTCGGCGCACCGATGAGAAGGAACTTGGCACACCGGCGGATTTTACCAGCCCGGAAGTGTTATATGAGCAGCTGATTGAGGCTGTTCGTGCTTATCATCCTTCTACGGACTTGTCGTTAATCGAAAAGGCGTATCGGCTTGCAGACGAGGCCCACAAGGGACAACTGCGCAAATCCGGCGAACCGTATATTATGCATCCGATTTGTGTGGCTATTATTTTGGCAAAGCTGGAACTTGACAAGGAGACCATTATTGCAGGTATTTTGCATGATGTGGTGGAGGACACGGCCTACACTCTGGATGAGATTACGGAAATGTTCGGTGCCGAGATCGCCCTGCTGGTGGATGGCGTTACCAAGCTGACACAGCTCAATTATTCCATGGATAAGGTAGAGTTACAGGCGGAGAATCTCCGTAAGATGTTCCTTGCCATGGCAAAGGATATCCGTGTCGTGCTTATTAAGTTAGCTGACCGTTTGCACAATTTGCGTACCCTCCAGTACCAGAAGCCGGAGAAGCAGATAGAGAAAGCAAGAGAGACCATGGAAATCTATGCGCCGATTGCGTCCCGTCTCGGTATTTCCAAGATTAAGGTAGAGCTTGACGACTTGTCCCTCCGTTATTTGGAACCGGAAGTCTGCGAAGAACTGGAAGCAAAGATAGAGCTCAGAAAAGACGAACGGACTGAGTTTATAAACGGCATCATCGAAGAAGTGGGAGAACAGGTTCGCAAAGCTGGGATTGAAGCGGAAATCAGCGGCCGTGTAAAGCACTTTTTCAGTATTTATAAAAAAATGGTCAATCAGAATAAGACACTGGACCAGATTTATGACCTGTTTGCGGTACGCATTATCGTAAATTCCGTACAGGATTGTTATGCGGCGTTAGGTGTCATCCACGAGATGTACAAGCCGATTCCGGGACGTTTTAAGGATTATATCGCCATGCCGAAGGCAAACATGTACCAGTCTCTGCATACCACCTTAATCGGTCATAACGGAACTCCGTTTGAAATCCAGATTCGTACTTTTGATATGCATCGTACTGCAGAATACGGTATCGCAGCTCACTGGAAGTATAAGGAGACCCAGGGCGGAGCAAAAAGTTCCGATACGGAAGAAGAGAAGCTTGCTTGGCTTCGTCAGATTCTGGAATGGCAGCAGGAGATGTCCGACAGCAAGGAGTTTTTAAGCTCCATTAAGGATGATCTGGATTTGTTCTCCGATCGTATTTACTGCTTTACCCCGACGGGAGATGTAAAGAATCTTCCGGCAGGGTCCTGCCCGGTGGACTTTGCTTATGCCATCCATAGTGCGGTAGGTAACAAGATGGTAGGAGCCAGAGTCAACGGAAAGCTGGTTCCGATTGAATATCAGCTGCAAAACGGCGACCGTATTGAGATTATCACGTCTCAGAATACCAAGGGACCGAGCCGTGACTGGCTTTCCATTGTAAAGAGTACCCAGGCGAAGAATAAGATTAACCAGTGGTTTAAGACTGAGCTGAAGGAAGATAATATTACCCACGGAAAGGAACTGTTACAGGCGTATTGTAAAGCAAAGGGTGTACAGTTCTCGGATTTGTCCAAGCCGGAATTTTTGGATGTTTGTATGCGCAAATATGGTTTCCGGGATTGGGATTCCGTGCTTGCGGCCATCGGCCACGGAGCCTTAAAGGAAGGGCAAATCATAAACCGTCTGCAGGAAGAGTACAATAAAAAGGCAAAGAAAGAAGTAACCGATGAAAAGCTGTTGGAAAACATCGGCAGCAATAAAACGGCAAAACCGGTGACTGCAAGAGCGAAAGCGGGAATTGTTGTGCAGGGCTTAGATGACGTAGCGGTACATCTGTCCAAGTGCTGTTCTCCGGTACCGGGAGATGAGATTATCGGTTTTGTAACAAGAGGCCGGGGCGTTTCCATACACCGGACCGATTGTATCAATATCATCAATGCCTCGCAGGAAGACAGACACCGCATGATTTCTGCGGAATGGAGCATGCCGGAAGGAACAAAGGCATCGGAAAGCTACTATGCGGAGCTGATTATGTATGCCAACAACCGCAGTGGTGTATTGCTTGATATTTCCAGGATTTTCACGGAAAACAAGATTGATATTATGACATTAAATTCTCGCACCAGCAAGCAGGGAACTGCCACCATTACCGTGGGCTTCCAGGTAAAGGGAAAGGAACAGCTGCAGTATCTTATTACAAAGCTGAGTGCAGTGGAAAGTATTATGGATGTAACCCGTACTACCGGTTAAGGAAGGAAATTATGATAAAGGTATACAGTATTCGTGTCAGCGTATTTTCCACCAACTGCTATGTGGTGCAGAATACGGACACCAAGGAAGGGTTTTTGATCGATCCCGGTGATTATGAGGAGAAGATTTTAGACCTTCTGAAGGAAAAAGAAGTGAAGCTGACCGGGATTTATCTGACCCACGGTCATTTGGACCATATCATGGCGGCGGACAGACTCAGAGAAGAGTATCATGTGCCGGTATATTGCCATGAGGAAGAACTGGCGGTGCTTACGGATTCGGTGCAGAATCTGACAGCCCGTTTTATGAGACAACCGTATATTTTAAAAGGTGCGGAAGGTCTTATGGATGGGATCTGTTTTACGGAAGCAGGGATACAGGTAACACTGCTTCACACACCGGGACATACGCCGGGAGGTTGTTGTTATTATTTGCCGGAGGCCGGTATTTTGTTTTCCGGGGATACACTGTTTTACAGAAGCGTAGGAAATACGGAATTTCCGGGAGGCAGCATGAGTGTTCTGGCGGCGTCCATCCGGGAGAAACTGTATGTGCTTCCGGAAGAGACGGTAGTGTATGCAGGTCACGGAGAAGAAACGGACATCGGTTCGGAAAAGCGGGAAAATCCGTTTGTACCGGACTTTTAGAAAGGACAGGGAAGGAAGAAAGAAATGATTCGATTACGACTGACAAACGAATCTTTTGAACAGGATATCAGACCGTTATATAAGTCCTTTTTTCCGAAGGAAGAGCTTCTTGTGTCCTTCGGCGAGGAAGAACCGGTAGGGGAGTTCTGCTATTTGCTGGACGGGACCTGGACCGAAGACGGATTTAAGCTTTCCCTGTTTTGTAACAATGATTTGTCAAAGGCAGTACAGCAAGAGGAAGAGAAAGTAGCCATTTCGGACCGGAAACGATACCGTGATGAAGTAAAACGGGCGGTGTACCGTATGCTTTCCGCTGAGACGAAGAAGGAACTTCCTTGGGGAACACTGACCGGTGTGCGTCCGGTAAAGCAGGTGCTGGAACGGTTGGAGGCCGGAGAAGCAGAAAGTTCCATTGATGCCTTTTTGAAAGAAGAGTATTACTGTTCGGAAGAGAAGAGAAATTTAAGTCTTGCGGTGGCAAGAAAAGAAAAGGAATTACTGGAAAAGATTGATTATAAGAACAGTTACAGCCTGTATCTGGGCGTCCCGTTTTGTCCGACTACCTGCCTGTATTGTTCCTTTACATCTTATCCGCTGTCAAAGTTCGGTCATCAGACCGGTGCTTATGTGGAAGCGGTAAAAAGAGAGATAGAAGCGAGTGCAAAGCTGTTGTCCGAGAAACGTCTGGCAACGGTTTATTTCGGTGGAGGAACCCCGATTGCGTTGTCTGCGGAGGAGCTGCGGGATGTGATCTGCACGGTAAAGGACTATTTTCCGGTAGAACAGGCGGCTGAGTGGACGGTGGAGGCCGGACGGCCGGACAGTATTACCGAAGAAAAGCTTCGTATGTTGTATGAGGAACGGGTCAGCCGGATTTCTATTAACCCGCAGACCATGAATGACAAGACATTGGAAGTCATCGGACGCCGTCATACCACAGAGGATATCCGACGTGCCTACCGGCAGGCCAGAGAAGTGGGATTTGATAACATCAATATGGACCTGATTATCGGTCTTACGGGGGAAAATGCGGAGGATGTGAAGGAAACGTTGCGTCAAATCGGAGAACTTTCTCCGGACAGTGTAACCGTACATACCCTGGCATTAAAACGTGCGGCACGACTGAATATCGAAAAAGAGCAGTACGAAGGAAAGGGTGCAGTGCAGGTTGGCGACATGCTGGCGGCTTCCGTACAGTTTGCCAAGGAACACGGATACGCACCGTATTACTTGTACCGCCAGAAGAATATGGAAGAAAATCTGGAAAATGTAGGATATGCAAGGGAAGGAAAGGAAGGCCTTTACAATATCCTTATTATGGAAGAGAAACATTCCATTTTAGCCCTGGGAGCCGGCGGTGCCACGAAGTTGGTACTATCCGGAGGAGAGAGGATTGAGCGGTCCGAAAACGTAAAGAGTCTGAAGGATTATCTGGAGCGGACCGACGAAATGATAGAACGAAAGAAAGCTTTTTTTGAACAGTACAAAGGGTTATATTAGACAGGTTCAAAAAAGGAAAGCGAGGAGCAGGATGTATCAGGGGAAGGACGATTTTGAGAGAACCTATTACAACATCATGGAGATTGTGAAAAAGACGGGTCTCGGCGCAGTGGTGCAGGATGACCTGGCGGATGCCATTGACCATGGCGTGCTGGTTACGAAGACGGTGCGTCTTTTGTGCGAAACTTCCGGCATTTCGGATGAGTTTAAGGAAATGGTGCTGACGGCAGCGGGACTTCACGATATCGGAAAGCTGCAGCTGGGTCAGGTGCTGTACGGCCGTGACAAAAGCGCCATGCAGATTGATGAGATGCGTTATATGCGGATGCATGCGGAGAACGCCAGAAAGATGCTCTCTGAGTGCGGGTATCCGGACGCTATTGTGCAGGCGGTCTATCACCACCATGAGAATTTCGACGGTTCCGGGTATCCGGACAATCTGGTGGGAAGCAAAATTCCGTTTTCGGCCCGTGTATTAAAGGTATGCGATACCTTTTGTGCGCTGGTGTCGGAACGTCCGTACCGGAAGGCCTTTGAGTTTGATACGGCACTGGAGATGATGATTGAAGATTCCAAGGATTTGGATATGGGCATTTTCCTTGAATTTATGAAGTTATATCATTCCGATGCCTTTGATGAAATCAGGGAATATGCAACTTTTGCAAATCGGAAAAAACACTATTTACATGGAGCCTAAAATGGTGTAGTATAGAAGGAAAGTTTAAAAAAGTGTTTTCATATTTTAATGAATTGATAGAATCCCGAACCCGGGATAAAGGAGGAGAATATCATGGCAGAGTCGATGAGAGGCTTAAAAAGAAGCCACAGATGTACGGAAGTAAGCCGCGCCAATATCGGTGAAACCGTAACGGTTATGGGCTGGGTACAGAAGAGTCGTAATAAGGGCGGTATCATTTTCTTGGATTTACGTGACCGTTCCGGATTACTTCAGATTATTTTTGAAGAGGATACCTGCGGAAGTGAAAATTTTGCAAAAGCGGAAAAGCTTCGCAGTGAGTTTGTAATTGCAGTGGTAGGTGAAGTGGTAGCTCGTTCCGGTGCGGTAAATGAGACAATGGTAACCGGTGATATCGAAGTACGTGCCAAGGAGCTTCGTGTGCTTTCCGAGGCAGAGGTTCCGCCGTTCCCGGTAGAAGAAGAGTCTAAGACCAAGGAAGAGCTTCGCTTAAAGTATCGTTACATCGACCTTCGTCGTCCGGATTTACAGAGAAATCTTATGATGAGAAGTAAGGTGGCTACTCTTACCAGACAGTTCTTAGCGGACGAGGGCTTCCTTGAAATCGAGACGCCGATGCTGACCAAGAGTACGCCGGAGGGCGCAAGAGACTATCTTGTACCGAGCCGTGTGCATCCGGGCAATTTCTATGCATTGCCGCAGTCTCCGCAGATTTTTAAGCAGCTTTTAATGTGTTCCGGTTACGATCGTTATTTCCAGATTGTAAAGTGTTTCCGTGACGAGGACTTACGTGCGGACCGTCAGCCGGAGTTTACCCAGATCGATATGGAGCTTTCCTTTGTGGATATGGAGGATGTTTTGGATGTAAACGAGCGTTTGCTTCACAAGCTGTTTAAGGAAGTTCTGGATGTGGAGGTATCGCTTCCGATTCAGAGAATGACCTGGCAGGAGGCGATGGATCGTTTCGGTTCCGATAAGCCGGACACTCGTTTCGGTATGGAATTGACCGATGTGTCCGACGTGGTTAAGGGTTGCGGTTTCGGAGTATTTACCGGTGCTCTTGCAAACGGTGGTTCCGTGCGTGGTATTAACGCAAAGGGACAGGCAGGTATGCCGCGTAAGAAGATTGATGCATTGGTAGAGTTCGCAAAGGGCTACGGTGCAAAGGGTCTTGCTTACCTTGCAGTAGAAGAAGACGGTAATATAAAGTCTTCCTTTGCAAAGTTTATGACCGAAGATGAGCTGAAGGCACTGGTGGCTGCTATGGGTGGCGAACCGGGCGATTTGCTTCTTTTTGCGGCGGATAAGAATAAAGTGGTTTATGACGTGCTTGGTGCGCTCCGTTTAGAGATTGCGAAGCAGTTAGAATTACTGGATAAGAATCAGTTTAATTTCCTGTGGGTAACGGAGTTCCCGCTTCTTGAGTATGACGAAGAAGAAGGACGTTTCGTGGCAATGCACCATCCGTTTACCATGCCGATGGAAGAAGACTTGGCGCTTCTTGACACGGAT
>JAZNBY010000126.1:0-4923 GCA_045587325.1 Lachnospiraceae bacterium
AACGGCGGGAAGTTTGCTATGAAGGGACTGCTGGCGGGGGAACTGGTCACCATGGAACTGGTGTACCGGGCAAAGGAAACGGGGGCGAGACTCTGTCAGCTATTGGAGGCATCCCCTAACCGCGTAGAACCGGCCTGCTCGGTGTTTGACAAGTGTGGTGGATGCCAGCTGCTTCATATGAATGAAAAGGCTCAAAAGGCCTTTAAACAGGAGCTGTGCGAAAAGTTGTTAGGATGCTTTGGAAAGGTAAATCCAATTCTTACGGCAGAGAACCCAAGAAATTACAGAAATAAGGTCCATGCGGCTTTTGCACGGAAATTCGCAGGCAGAGAAGCAGGAATGCAGGGGAAAGGCACCGGTAACCGAAATAGCTACGGCAAGGGCGGACAGGTGAGTAGAAGCAAGATTGTTTCCGGTATTTTTGAGGAAGAGAGCCATCGGGTTATTGAGACCACGGATTGTCTCATCCAGGATGTACGGGCGGCGGAGTACCTTCGTACCGTGCGGAAGCTCATGCAGGATACCCATACGGAGCCTTACAACGAGGACACGGGAAGAGGAACCATACGGTATGTATTCCTTCGTATAGGGCGTAAGAGCGGAGAGGTGCTGATGGCACTGGTGACCGGCACACCGGAGTTTCCTGCAAAGGCAAAATTTGCCGCAGAGATTAAGAAAAAGCACCCGGAAATCGTCACCCTCATCCACAACATTAATCCGCAGAAAAACAGTATGGTACTGGGAAAAAAAGAAATGGTATTGTACGGAAACGGCTATATTACGGACACATTGTGCGGACATACCTTCCGTATTTCGGCCAATTCCTTTTATCAGGTGAATTCCGAGCAGACGGAAGTGCTTTATAAAACAGCGGTTGAGCTGGCGAAGATTACAAAAGAAGATACGGTCATTGATGCGTATTGCGGCATCGGTACCATTTCTCTTATGGCAGCAGACTACGCAGGGAAAGTCATCGGCGTAGAGGTAAATGCCCAGGCGATAAAGGATGCAAAGGACAATGCCAAGCGGAATCACTGCACCAATGTAGAGTTTATCTGTCAGGATGCCGGTGCATTTATGCGGGAGCAGGCAAAGAAGGGAATTGCCCCGCAAGTAGTCATTATGGACCCGCCACGGGCAGGAAGTGATGATGCCTTTTTGAATTCCTTTGTGGCCATGGCACCGGAACGGGTTGTGTATATTTCCTGTAATCCGGAGACCCAGGCGAGGGATTTGAAAAAGCTGGTAGCAAAGGGCTACAAGGTGGAAGTGATACAGCCGGTGGACATGTTTCCGGGGACGAAGCATTGTGAATGTATTGTGCTTTTGACGAAGTAATGACGAAGGAACAGTGGAGCGAACTGATAAAGAAGAAGTAAAGTATTCCGGATTATATATCTGATGGTAGATATTGTAATCCGGAACTTTTTATGTTATGATATACATATATATGGAATTGTGGATTCAATAATATGAAAAGAGGCTTGGTACTATGCTTATCAGTGAACGGATTTTTATGCTTTTAAAAGAGAAAAACATGACGCAGGCAGAGTTTGCAAAAAGAGCCGGAATTGCATGCAGTACGGTCAGCGAATGGAAAAAGAGAAAGACCAATCCTTCTGCCGATAAGATTATGGATATTTGTACGGTGTTAGAGGTGACGCCGGAGCAACTTTTATCCGGACGTGGTCTGGATGAGGGGGACGGACAAGGGGATTTGGAAAAGAAAGCTTTGATTACTCCTGTGGATTGGCAGATTATTGAAGATTATCACGGAATGCAGGAAGAACAAAAGAAACGGTTGCTAAAGTATGTGGAGACGTTGAAGCAATTGGAGAGGCTGGAGGAGATGGAGTAGTTTGCGGTCGATTTTTACGACCGCAAGATGAGTACGGAAGATGGGAGGTTGCGATGGAGGAAGTGGAAATTATAACTGTAGAGAAGGTATGTGAGAAGGTATATTGGGTACGCGGTCATCAGGTTATGCTGGATACGGATATTGCTCAGATATATGGATATGAAGTGAAACGCTTAAATCAGCAGGTAAAACGAAATATGAATAGATTTCCGGAGGATTTTATGTTTCAGTTGGAAAAAAGGGAATTAGAAGAATTGCGGTTGCAAAATGTGACCGCAAATATAAACAGTATGAGTCGTACAATGCCGTATGTATTTACGGAGCAGGGAATTTACATGCTATCTACGGTTCTTCGCGGAGAATTGGCCGAACAGCAAAGCATTTTTATCATGCGGGCTTTTCGTGAAATGCGTCATTACATAAAACAGAATCAGCAGTTTGTCACTCAGGCAGAAATGCATCTTGTAAATGCCAGAGTATCCGAGATGTCGGTGCAGATGGCAGGTATAGCTGACAGGCAGAAGAAGACGGAGCAGGATGTACAACGAATTCAAAAGAGCATAGACACGATTAATGAGAATTTTGTATCGGAGAAGGATTTCAAAAATTTTGTTATATACAAAGGGCAGAAGTTTGAGGCTGATGCGGCTTACATAGATATCTATCAGCAGGCAACGAAGAGTATTTATGTGGTAGACGATTATGTGAATACAAAGACATTGCAGCTTTTATCCCAGAAACAGGCGGGAGTAGAAGTGATTCTGTTTACGGAGAACGGTCATGGAAGGAAAGGCTTTTTAACTGCGTCAGTTGTGAGTGATTTCATGCAGGAGTATCCGACTTTGCGGATAAAACCCAATCCGGATTGCCATGACCGACTGATTGTTTTGGATTACGGATTGCCGACGGAGCAGGCATTTCATTGTGGAGCATCCAGTAAGGACGCGGGGAAGAAACTCTGTGCAATTAATACCATAGCAGAAACAACAATGATTCATTCGGTGATGGATAAGCTACTTATGTACCTTGATAAGTCGATATAAGTGTCTAAAGTCGCATTTTGCGACTTTAAAAATTTTTTTAAACCCGTCGAATTCGACGGGTTTCCCACGGCGCAAACATGTTTCGAAGAAAACGTGAGGTTGCGTTCTGCAGGAACAGCTTGTATAATATCTATAAAAGGAGGAGTTTGCGTATGAGAAAATATGTAATTGCTCAGTAGTCTGAGCTTATAAAACGAATTCATGAGCTCAGATGAATCCCGGAAGATTAACTTTTAGGAGGATTTGAAATGAGCTATTTACGTGGGGAAGAGATTCTTCCCAAGGCGTTATTGGAAGCGGTTCAGCAATATGTGAACGGGCAAAGTGTCTACATACCGGCCAAGGAAAAGTCGGACTGGGGTAGTGGGACGGATACGAAGCAGATACTGGAGAACAGGAATCTGGAGATTTATGAAAAACACCGGATCGGTGCATCGGCGCAGACATTAGCGGTCGAATATGCACTTTCGGAGAAAAGTATCCAACGGATTATCCGGGCACAAAAAACGCAGAATATTACAGAAAATGCGAGGAAAGCTGACATGAACGGATATGAGTATATTGATTTAATGACACGACCGGAATTAAAAGGCGCAGCGGCAAAGTGGTTCCATGAAAAGTGGGGCGTGCCGGAGGAAGCCTACGCAGAGTGTATGGAAGCGTACCTTTCCGGTGAGACGAAGAACGGCTGGTACCTATGTTTGGATGGAGAGAATATTGTAGCAGGTCTCGGTATTATTGACAATGATTTTCACGACCGGAAAGATCTGACACCGAATGTGTGCGCAGTGTACACGGAGGATGCGTATCGATGTCAGGGCATTGCCGGAAAGCTGCTTACTATGGCGGTGGAGGAGATGCGGGCAAAGGGCGTTACTCCGCTGTATCTTTTAACGGACCATACTTCTTTCTATGAGCGGTATGGTTGGGAATTCCTATGTATGGCACAGGGGGACGGGGAAGAAGAACCGTCAAGGATGTACATTCACAAATAAGAGTCGGCTAGATTGCAAAAAGAACCAAAACCGGTCAAGGAGAGTGCTCCTGCGACCGGTTTTCTTTTGCTCTATAGAAAAATGAAGGAGTTTTCCAAAAAGTTGAAGCGGAAATATGGGAAAAACCGTAAAAGAAAGCAGAGCATTCATGGATAGTTGTTTGACAAAAAAGAAACAAGTGTAAAGTACAGAGAAAACTATTGTAAAATCATCAAGTATTTAGTAAAATATAAGTAGGTGTTAAGAAATGGCAAAACATCATGTCGCAGTAGGTTAAGAAGGGAAACCGTCGGACCGGATAGGAGGTTGCTATGGATACTTACAAATACGAGAAGCTTAGAAACGTGGCTGTGTTGGGACACGGCGGTGCGGGTAAGACCACGCTTGTGGAGGCAATAGCGTTTACCACGGGGTTAACTACCCGACAAGGCAAGGTAGAGGAAGGAAACACCATCAGTGATTATGACAAGGAGGAAGCAAAGCGTTTGTGCTCTGTCAGCACCTCGGTGGTGCCGGTAATTTGGGAGGATATCAAGATTAATTTTCTGGATACTCCGGGTTCCTTTGATTTTGTGGGAGAAGTGGAGGAGGCGGTCAGTGCCTGTGATGCGGCAGTGATTGTGGTTTCTGCGAGAAAAGGTATTGAAGTCGGAACAGAAAGGGCTTGGGATCTTTGTGAGCGGTACAAGATTCCTCGTATTTTCTTTGTTACCGATATGGATGTGGACAATGCCAGCTTCCGCCAGGTAGTGGAGGATTTGACCGAACGTTACGGAAAACGGATTGCGCCGTTCCATTCCCCGATTCGAGAGAATGAAAAGTTTGTGGGCTTTGTCAACGTGGTAAAGATGGCGGGACGTCGATTTACGAAGAACAGTGAATATAACGAATGCCCGATTCCGGACTATTCCAAAGAGTACGTTGATAAATACAGAGAGATTTTGATGGAGGCGGTAGCGGAGACTAGCGAAGGTCTGATGGAGAAGTATTTTAACGGAGAAGAGTTTACCGTAACGGAGATTTCTTC
>JAZNBY010000127.1:0-5148 GCA_045587325.1 Lachnospiraceae bacterium
TCGCCGTTTACAAATAAAATGCAAGGCTCGGAGGCCATAACGTCGCAGGCCAAATCCTGTGCCAAATCATGAATCAGGGCATCACGGAAATGGAGCTCCTGGTAATCGTTACCGCCGTTGCGGAGAGTAACTTTATCGAACGCTTCAATCAGCTGATTGTTTGCGTCTGTCAGTTCCTCAAAGAAGGCATAATTCATTTTGCCGTCGCCGTATTCTTTTCTGGCGTAAAGGCGGAAACTCTTCTGGGCATGGGCCCGGGACCAGTTGCCGGAGATGCGGGCGCCTACATTAGTGGAGTAAACGGCCTTTCCGTCCTCGAATACCTGAATGGAAACCGGGAATTCGGTTTCCCGTCCCTTGGTGTTATAGTTGGTCACGTTTCGTACATCGCCGGCGTCGTATTGTACAAATTCATTGCTTTTTTTCCAATCGTAATATTTGGAACCGATCATATAAGCACCGGTATCCTCGTGGAACAGGTAATCACTGTCGGTAACAAGAGATACTACCTTCATTTTAGAATAGTAGGAAGCGGTCTTTCCTACAAAGTAGCTATTGCTAACGACTTTGCCGTATTCACCGGATGGCGTTTTTACAACGGCACGTACAATAATACCTTTGTCTACCGGGTCCTTTGGCGGCTGGTATCCGCTAAGGGAAATGTCTCTGATGGCACTGTAGACATTCGGACGATCGGTGTTGTTATAAACGGAAATCACGGTTGCTTCAGTATACAGTTCCGCTGTATCAGAAGTGCGTGGGTCGCTGCCGTCTAAAGTGAAATAGATTTCGCAACCGGACTCTTCGGAAAGTGTAAGAGTAAAGGATTGGTTGTAAAATCCTCCCTCTGCGGAGAATACCGGAACATACTGCGGTGTTGCGGTTTCTTCATTGTCATCTTTTGTATCAGTGCCCGGAGTATCAGCTTCCGGTGCTTTCGTAACCGTTGCATCTGTGTCACCGGACGGAGTCTGGTCCGAAGTATCCTCTGCCGGCGCTGTGACTGCCGGAGTATTTTTGGCCGGCTCGTTTGTTTTATCGCCGCCACAGGCACAAAGTGCTACAGAAGCTATGGTTGCGAAAAGTAATCCATACGTTTTTTTTCTCATAAATGTTGTTCCCTTCCTTTTGTAACATTGGAATATACCTATTCTCCTTCCACAGTATACCACAAAGTGTCCGAAATGTAAATTTGTTCTGTGAGCGTAACAAAAGAAAATGAGAAAGGGGCTGATTACCAGCCCCTTTGATTTTGTATATATTGCAATTGTGTGAATCAGATTCGACATTACCCCTGATTCTGTGCAGCTACCAGTCCCTTGCCGCCGTACAGTTCACGAAGCTTCGGTTTTTCAATCTTGCCGGTAGGGTTACGCGGTACGTCAGCAAAAATAATGGTGTGCGGACGCTTGTAGCGCGGGAGAGCCTGACAGAAGGTGTTGACATCTTCTTCGGTCATGGTGCAGCCCGGTTTTACCTCGATAATGGCACCGGTAATTTCGCCAAGACGCTTATCCGGCAAACCGATCACGGCTACGTCCTTGATGGAATCGTGCTTACGAAGGAAGTCCTCAATCTGTACCGGGTAGATATTTTCGCCACCACTGATAATAACGTCTTTCTTGCGGTCTACTAAGAAGATGAATCCGTCTTCATCCTGCATTGCCATGTCACCGGTGAAAAGCCAACCATCGGCAAGCACTTCATTGGTTGCCTTTTCATCTTTATAATAGCAGGTCATAACACCCGGGCCTTTTACAGCCAGTTCGCCCACTTCGCCCTGCGGTACGGTGTTACGATGCTCGTCTACAATCTTTGTTTCCCAACCATAGCCCGGAATACCGATGGCGCCTACCTTGTGGATGTTGTCCATACCAAGGTGTACGCAGCCCGGTCCGATGGATTCGGAGAGACCGTAGTTGGTGTCGTACTTGTGATTCGGGAACAGCTTCTTCCAACGGGTAATAAGACTCGGCGGAACCGGCTGTGCACCGATGTGCATGAGACGCCACTGGTCAAGCTCGTAATCGGAAAGTTTCACATCACCTCTGTCAATGGCATCCAAAATATTTTGTGTTTATGGAACCAGAAGCCATACAATAGTACAATGCTCCTTGGATGCGGCATCTAAGATAAATTCCGGCTTGGTACCCTTTAAGAGAACTGCCTTGCCACCTACTAAGAAGCTGCCGAACCAGTGCATTTTTGCACCGGTATGGTAAAGCGGCGGGATGCATAGGAATACATCGTCATGGGTGGTCTCATGGTGATTCTGTTCTACGAGACAGGAGTGCATGAGACTGCGATGCTTATGTAAAATCGCTTTCGGGAAACCGGTGGTGCCGGAAGAAAAGTAAATGGCGGCATCATCGTCGTCCGTAAGTGTAATGTCCGGT
The DNA here is from genome assembly GCA_045587325.1 of Lachnospiraceae bacterium. Taxonomy (GTDB): domain Bacteria; phylum Bacillota; class Clostridia; order Lachnospirales; family Lachnospiraceae; genus SIG307. The sequence goes on from JAZNBY010000127.1 coordinate 2,397, forward strand.
GCAACGCTGGAACAGTCTGCGGTAAGGGTTGTGTAATCTTCCGCAAAGGTAGGGCAGTTGTCGCCGACATAAATGAGAAGACGATTTTTGCTTAAGGTATCCGCAATTTCTTCCACACGACCGATGAATTCCGGACCGAACACTAAGATGTCCACGTCTGCAAGACCGACGCAGTAGTCAATCTCATCGGAGGAATAGCGGAAGTTCAGCGGTACCGCAAGAGCACCCGTCTTTAAGATACCGAAGTAAATCGGCAGCCATTCCAGACAGTTCATAAGTAAAATCGCAACTTTATCTCCCTTCTTTACACCACGGGAGAGTAAGAAGTTTGCGAAACGATTTGCTTTTTCGTTAAATACGTTCCAGGTGATTTCGCGACGATAGTAACTGCTTTTCGTCGGCTCCATCAGTTCATATTCTTTCCAGGTGATACGACGGGTTTCCGGAAGTTGCGGGTTGATTTCCACCAGGCAGATTTCGTTTCCGTACATTTCACAGTTTTTTTCCAAAATGTTTGTGATCGGCATAATAATGTTCCTCGGTTTCCGTTTAAAATAATTTGGGAAAGCAAAACACAGTAGTGCTTTGACGCTTTCCACCAATAAAGTATAATGGAAAGACGGGAAAAAGTCAAGTGATTTTATTTCTTTGATGAATTTGCGCATTAATGCATCAGTTTGTTAAAGAAAAGACACAAATTAGGGCTTTTCTATTGCGAAAAAGTGTGATAGAATATAATTTGGTTTATTGTTTGTTCTATAAAAACAAGAGAAAAAGGCTTTTAAAAGGTCGAAATAAAAGAAAGGATACATAATTATGGCAAAGAAGATTATGCTTGGTAACGAAGCCATTGCCCGCGGTGCTTATGAAGCAGGCGTGAAGGTATCGGCTGCGTATCCGGGAACTCCGAGTACGGAGATCAGCGAAAATATTGTACAGTATAAGGAGATTTATTCCGAGTGGTCGCCGAATGAGAAGGTGGCTGCAGAAGTGGCAATCGGCGCAGCAATTTCCGGCGTGCGTGCCATGTTCTCCATGAAGCACGTAGGTGTGAATGTGGCAAGTGACCCGCTCTATACCATTTCTTACAGTGGTGTAAACGGCGGTTTGGTATTGGTGGCAGCGGATGACCCGGGCCTTTACAGCTCCCAGAATGAGCAGGATACCCGTATGGTGGGCAGAGCGGCACAGGTGCCGGTGCTTGAACCGTCCGACAGCCAGGAAGCAAAGGATTTCGTAAAGCTTGCATTTGAACTCAGTGAGCAGTACGATACGCCGATGATTGTACGTACCACCACTCGTCTGGCACATTCCCAGGGCTTGGTTGAGCTTTGTGACCGTGAAGAGGTTGCGGATAAGCCGTACGAGAGAAACGTAGCGAAGTTCGTAATGATGCCGGGTATGGCAAAGTTACGTCATTTATATGTAGAAGAACGCTTGAAGAAGATGGCAGAGGATGCATGTACTCTTTCCATTAATAAGGCAGAGTACAACGATACTTCCATCGGTTTCATTACCAGCGGTATTCCGTACCAGTATGTGAAGGAGGCTTGTCCGAATGCTTCCGTATTAAAGCTCGGTATGGTTCATCCACTTCCGCGTAAGCTCATTGAGGAGTTTGCATCTAAGGTAGATAAGCTCTACATTTTCGAAGAACTGGAACCGGTAATCGAAGAGCAGGTAAAGTCCTGGGGCATCAAGTGTATCGGTAAGGAAATCTTTACTGTACAGGGCGAGTACAGTGCAAACATGCTGCGTAAGGCTGTGCTCGGTGAGACAGCAGAGCTTAAAGCTCCGGCACAGGTACCGGCAAGACCGCCGATTCTTTGCCCGGGCTGCCCTCACAGAAGCGTTTACTCTGTACTTAACAAGCTTAAGATTCATGCGGCAGGCGACATCGGATGTTATACCCTTGGTGCCGTAGCTCCGCTTAACGTAGTGGATACCACCGTTTGTATGGGTGCAAGTATTTCTACTCTTCACGGTATGGAAAAGGCAAAGGGCAAGGACTACATCAAGAACTGGGTTGCCGTTATCGGTGATTCCACCTTCATGCATACCGGTGTGAATTCCCTTATTAATATGGTATACAACAAGGGTACCGGTACGGTTATGATTTTAGATAACTCCACCACCGGTATGACCGGTCATCAGGATCATGCGGCCACCGGTAAGACCCTTATGGGCGAGACCACCAAGGCGGTGAACTTAGTACAGTTCTGTAAGGCTATCGGCATTGAGCATGTGGTAGAGGTAAATGCATTTGATACCGCAGAGCTTGAGCGTATTATTAAGGAAGAGACTGCAAGAGATGATGTATCTGTTATCATCACCAAGTCTCCGTGTGTTCTATTAAAGGGCAATGTATTCCCGGATGTTTGCATTCCGGATAGTGATAAGTGTAAGAAGTGCGGTATGTGCTTAAGACCGGGATGTCCGGCTCTCACAAAGAATGCGGATGGCACTATCGCAATCGATGCAACCATGTGTAACGGCTGCGGACTTTGCATGCAGCTTTGTAAGTTTGATGCAATTAAGAAACAGGCAAGATAAGGAGGAGAAGACTATGACCACAAGAAATATTATGATTGTCGGTGTGGGCGGTCAGGGCACCCTGCTTACCAGCCGTATTTTAGGAAATATTACCGTAGAGGCAGGCTTTGATGTAAAGCTTTCCGAGGTACACGGTATGGCACAGAGAGGCGGAAGCGTAGTTACCTTCGTTCGTTACGGCGAGAAGGTTGCGGAGCCG
>JAZNBY010000128.1:0-4576 GCA_045587325.1 Lachnospiraceae bacterium
ACCGGCATGGTATCCAGATCATAAATCTTTGCTCCCTTCATCCCAAGCAAAAACGGGGAATGGGTGGAAATAATGAACTGGCAGTTCAAATACTTGGCAGCTTCCTCAATAAACTTCACAAGCTCTATCTGCCGTTCCGGCGACAGACTGTTTTCCGGCTCATCCAAAAGGTACAACGCACTTTCCTCCACCTTTTCCTGAAAGTAACGGAATGCATTTTCTCCGTTGGAATGCTCCCTGATGTTGTCCATCAGATTGGCTCTCACGTACTTGGACTGGGTTTTCCGTCTGGCAAAATTCACCTGCTTCAGTCGCTCGAAATCCTCCATGGTACGATAGTGAAAATCCGAATACTTAGCATCCAGATACTCTTTATAAAGTTCCTCCCGCTTCGTATCAATGCCCTCGTTTAATGTCCGCACTCCCAACATATAGTCAAACACATCGTCACTGGTAATAATCCGGCTGTGCTCCGTCAAATCCCGCTCCAGCGCCGCATCGCACAAAGCGATATAATCCGGAAAAAAGTTGGAACGATTGTACATGGACTCTCTCTTTAACTCCAGCTTTTCCGCAATCACATTCAATATCGTGGTCTTTCCGGAACCGTTACCGCCGTATAAAATGGTAACATCCTCAAAATTCAAGATAGAAATCTCTTTTTTCGCCACCTGCCCAAAGGGATAAAAGGAATCATAGCAGGTCCGTTTCACGCTCATGAAAAAGCTTTGCTCTTCCTCCCCGTCAGGAAAAGAAAAGGAATTCAAGTATATCATGCAGTATCCTCCCCTTCGCTCTTCTTTACAGATTGTCTAACACTATAGTAAACGGGCCATCGTTTAACAGCTCCACCTTCATGTCCGCTCCGAATTCGCCGGTCTGCACCGAATACCCTTCCTTCTTACAACTCTCAATAATATACTCGTAAAGTTCTGTTGCCAGTGCCGGTGCTCCTGCATTGATAAAGGACGGACGGTTTCCCTTGCGGCAATCCGCATACAGAGTAAACTGGGAAATAAGAAGCAACTCTCCGTCCACATCCTTTAAGGACAGGTTCGTCTTTCCTTCACTATCCTCAAAAATCCGCAGTCCCAGAAGCTTCTTCACGTACTTATCCGCTACTTCCTTCGTATCTTCGGCACCCACACCGATTAAAACCATGAATCCCTTCCCAATGGAGCCGATACAGGTTCCGTCCACCGTTACACTTGCTTTTGTCACTCTTTGAATTACAAACTTCATTTTAACGTTCCTTTCAATCTACAGACCCAGAAGCGGCATTTGTAAATTTTTGTCAATTGCTTTATTCTACATATGTAGTCTGGCCCTAACTGTCAAAACAAAATATTTCCGGATAACGGCTTCTATTTCCCTTCGCCGTCACCTAAAATACCTACTACTTAATCATACCACATTTTGGGGAGAGTGCAAGAGAGAACCGGCTGAACACCGCATTTTTTGTGTGGGTGCCGGTCCCTCTACTGTATTGACTTCCACCGTATCCTGCAGTATACTTATTTTACCAGACGACTTATTTTCGGAGGACATTCTATGGTGATGAAACGAATTATCTACTCGGTGCAGTAAGAATCTGACATCGATTGTACCGAGTATTTCAGATGGTCAGTTAACTGCACCTTTTAGGCATTGAAACATAAAAAAGCTTAAAACCCATGAAAAGGAGTAGTTATTATGAACGTAAATGAATTAAAAGAGAAATGGCTTGCAGAAGAAAAAATCGCACAGATGAAGGGCTGGGAATTTTCCCATATTGCCGGAAAGTTTCAATCCGAAGAAGACAACATGCCTTGGGACTATGCCTCTGTTATTAAGAAGTACCTGAAACCGACAGACCGGATTCTGGACATGGACACCGGTGGCGGAGAGTTTTTGTTATCTCTCGGACATCCGTATTCTCTTACCAGTGCCACAGAAGGCTATGCTCCGAACGTGACCTTGTGCCGGGAAACCCTGGCACCTCTCGGTATCGACTTCCGGGAAATGGAGGATGAGACCACGATGCCCTTTGACGATGCCACTTTCGACATTGTATTAAATCGCCACGGTTCCTATGACCCAAAGGAGATTTATCGTGTTCTGAAACCGGGCGGCCTTTTCATTACCCAGCAGGTAGGCGAAGAAAACGACTTTGATTTGGTAAGGCTGGCGCTTCCGGACTACGAGAAAGCTTTCCCGGGGCATAACCTGCACGTACAGGCAAACCTTTTTACCTGCACCGGGTTCACTTCTTTGGAACAGAACGAAACGTTTAAACCAATCCGCTTTTTCGATACCGCCGCTCTTGTATGGTTCGCAAAAGTCATTCCGTGGGAATTCATCGACTTCTCTGTGGAAACGTGCTTTGAGAACCTCCTTGAAGTAGAGAAACTGATCTGCGAACAGGGCTTTGTGGAAGGAAAGGTACACCGGTTCTATTTTGTGATGCAAAAATAAACAACAGGAACTGTATCCCCCTGAGCACGCATCTCAGGGGGATTTTCCTTGCAGCAACCAATTATTTTCCCCATGTTACATCCGGTTGCGGAAATGTTACAGCCACGTGGTAGCTTTTCCGATGCATATATTATATGATTTTTGTATCAAATCACACGATAGGAGGAGTCACTTATGAAATTCGAAGAAAAACTGATTCAACTAAGAAAAGCCCGCGGGCTGTCCCAGGAAGCACTGGCGGAACAGCTAGGTGTATCCCGTCAGGCCATCTCCCGCTGGGAGCTTGGTGAAACCACCCCTGACCTTACAAACTTAAAACAATTAAGCGCACTGTACGGCGTCTCCGCCGACTATCTGATTCATGACGAATATGCAAGCGATGAAGATTTACCGAAGGTGAAAGAAACCACACAATCCTTTAAAGAAAAAGAACTTACAAAAAGCAAGATATTCATCGGTTTAGCATTCCTTTGGATCTTCATTGGGCTCTTAAATATCTTAAGCGGTTGTCTTACGGGAAATGATATCATGATCTGGTGTTCTCTTTTTTATTTTGTCAATTCTTGCATCTGTGGTTTTGTAGCTTATCGAAGTAGACAATAACATTTATCATCACATTCCTTTTTTTCAACCTATGGTTGAAAAAAGTCATTTACCCGTTTATTGTTATACTGTTCCATCCATGGTATAACTAAGACATAAGGCAGGCGCCACCTTGATACTTTGATAACATATCAATCATATACAGGATGGAGGACATTCCAATGAAAATCGGAACCAAAATAAAAGAACTTCGCAAACAGCGTGGCATCACCCAGGAACAACTGGCAAACAGCATCGGCATTTCCTTTCAGGCAGTCAGCAAATGGGAAAACAATCTAGCTCTACCGGATATCACTCTGGCACCGATACTGGCAAGCTACTTCGGTGTTTCCATGGACGAACTGTTTGACTTTCACTTAACGGAACTGGAACAGACAGTGGATGCCATCCGCAAAGATGCGTATCAGTACAGAGAAAGCGACCCACCAAAAAGCCGGGCCATATTAGAAGAAGGTCTCGCCCAATACCCTGAAAATGACATTCTGCTGAACAACCTGCTCTACGTCATCAACTATACAGAGAACCCGGACGAAACCATCGCCATTGCAAGTAAGCTCAGCGAAACCACCCGCGAGAGTAACGTAAAGTATGATGCACTGCGCTTCCTTGCCTATGCCTACAAGGCTAAAGGCGACATTGACAGCGCAAAAGCCGCCCTGGAACAAATCCCGGAAATCTATTTTACAAAGCTGACCGAGATTGCTTATCTTTTAGAAGGCAAGGAAAAATTTGAAGCCGCGGAAAAGCAGAAGTGGATATCCTTCGAAAATCTTCTTCAGATGATGCAAAAACTGGCGGAATGCTATGAGGCGGAAGGGAATATCGCAAAGGCGGTGGAAGAGACGGAAACTGCTTTGAAACTGATTCCGATTATGAAGAAGGAGCCGTTTGATATCTATATCAGCTTCTTCGAAAAGCAATTGGCAAGTTTAAAAGAAAAACTATAGCTAGGAATTTTAGGGGAGGCTGCATTCGGCAGCCTTCTTTTCTTGACAAAAAATCGCCGCAATATAGTTAGAAAATTTGTCTCTTCTTTTGTTTGTAGAAAACTTACCTTGCGGATTGAACTTTACATACGAACCTTTGAACTTTACGCAGGATATTAGACTTTCTTATTACTTCGTTAGTCTGTCAGCAACTCTCGGACAGGACGTCCGAGAGAGGTGCGCACGCGCCACGGACGGCGCGTAAGTACCGGTTGCGTCACTTCTATTCAAACAATCCCGAGGTAATTAGAAAGACTTATATCCGTAGTACGAGAAAAGGTTCTTATGTAAAGTCCCATTCGCATTGGACATGTACAAAACAAAAGAAGAGACAAACGTCCCTCCTCCCGTCTGGCGATTTTTCAAAACATTAGTAAAGGGCTGCCGAAGCAGCCCTCCAAAATTCACTAGCAAGCCTTGTTTACAGAACCGAACAGTTCCATCTTTTCCTTAACGGTTGCCTTGATAGCCTCGAAGCCCGGAGCAAGAAGCTTTCTCGGGTCAAAGCCCTTACCTTCTAAGTCCTTACCAGC
>JAZNBY010000129.1:0-4769 GCA_045587325.1 Lachnospiraceae bacterium
CTACCGAACCATGGAGGACTTTGAACGGTTGAAGCAGGTGAATTTTGCGAGGCGGAAAACTCAGTCTAAGTATGTCAGAGCCAATCTTATGGACAATATCAGGGAGCATTCCAACGGGGAAAACGCATTCCGCTATTTTCAGGAAAAGGTGGAGGAGAGTGCGTTGTATCTTTTGGACGAGCCGGAAAACAGCCTGTCCCCGGAGCGTCAGTTAGAGTTGGTGAAGTTTATTGAAGAGGCGGCAAAGTACCTGAATTGCCAGTTTATTATTTCGACCCATTCCCCGTTTTTGTTGGGGATGAAGGGGGCAAAGATTTACGATTTGGATACGATGCCGGTGCGGCCGAAGAAGTGGACCCAGCTTAAGAATGTGCAGTTGTACTATCAGTTCTTTAAGGAACGGCAAGGGGAGTTTGAATAAGTACGAGACAGAGCCGGATAAAACAGAAGGCAAGAGAAGGAGGAGACAGAATGGATGTAGATGTATATTCTCAGTATTTTGCGGCAGAGTGTGTGTATAACGGCCGTGAGCGAAAAGGTGTTGTGGTTAATCTGACCTCGAGTTCCGAGGCGGGAGTCATTCGGTATCGAGTGAGTATCTCCTTCTTTCCTTACGAGAATCCGGAGGATTTTGCGATTTCTTACGATGCCTATGCCGAAAAGGAAATCTATCATGCGAAGGGTAGACGTTCCAAAAAGAGAGAAGCGGGCATGCTTGCGGAGATAAGAGTGCATGCGGATGAACTGGCAAAGAGCCTCGGGGGAATTATCGATTGGGAGAAGCCGCTAAGGGAAGCAAGACGAGGATAAGGCCGATTCGGAATGTGCCGGAGAAGGGACGAAAAGAGATTATAAGAATAGGAGATAGAAGCATGAATTTCGAAAAGATTACTGCATATTTAGATTTGTTAGAAGCCAGAGGCATCCCGTCGGTGCATTGTATGATTTACAAGGAGCATGAGCTTGTGTACCGCCACATGAACGGAACTACCGACGAGAAGAAAGAAAAGAAAATCGACGGAAATGAAGTGTACCTGATGTTTTCCATGACCAAGGTGCAGACCATGACGGCGGTACTGCAGCTCATTGAGCAGGGAAAGCTTTCCTTAGAGGATGAGGTAGGCAAATATCTTCCGGCATACAAGAACCTTACGGTAAAGAAAGGGGATACGGTAGAGCCTTTGAACTCTCCGCTTAAAATTAAGCATCTGGTATCCATGCAGTCCGGGCTGGATTATGATTTGGGACGTCCGGGTATTGTGCGGGTGCTTGCGGAAAAGGGCAATGGGGCCACGACACAGGATATTGTAAACGGTTTTGTAGAGTCTCCGCTGAACTTTGTTCCGGGCGAGCATTTTAATTACAGCTTAAGTCATGACGTGGTGGCAGCTGTGATTGAAGTGGTGTCCGGCATGTCCTTTGGGGAATATTTAAAGAAAAATATCTGGGAGCCGTTGGGCTTACAGAAAACCCGGTTTGCAAAACCAATGAACGATGATGTTAGGAATTTGGCACAGCAGTTTATCTGTAACGAAAAGGGAGAGATTGTCCCGATGGAGCAGTCCTGTTGTTATCAGTTTACGGAAAAGTACGAAAGCGGCGGCGCCGGACTTATCAGCTGTACTGAGGATTATGCAGTATTTGCGGATACCCTGGCATGTGGCGGTATCAGCAAAGAAGGCGTGCGGATTTTAAAGCCGGAGACGGTAGAACTGATGAAGACCAACCTTTTGGGCGAGGTATCCAGAGAAGACATTGTTAAAACCATGGGCCGGGTAGGCTATGGTTACGGCTGCGGTGTGCAGATTGTAATGGAGCCGGAAAAGATGAACTCTACCGCTCCGGTAGGGGTGTTCGGTTGGGATGGTGCCGCGGGTCCTTGTATTACCATGGATACCAAGTCCAAGACCTCCGTTGTATATTTGCAGCACGTAAGAAACTGCGGATGGGCCTATAGTGAGATTCATCCGACATTGAGAGATATGGTGTTTGGAGAGGAATAAAAAGAAGCCGGAGATTCAACGGATTCGGATGGAATTTGTCAGAGGGCAAAACGGAAGAAATGCTTGATTTTAGAAGTACTTTTTGATAAGATTTCTTTTGAAAGAAAGTAACATACGGCGGGATTCCGCAGAATAAAACGAAAATTAAGATAAGAAAGGAATCATAATTATGAGAAAAACAATTCATGCAGAAAATGCACCGGCAGCAGTAGGACCTTATGTACATGCGGTAGAGGTAGGCGATTTCGTATATACCTCCGGTCAGATCGGTCTTGTTCCGGCTACCGGCGTACTGGCTGAGGGCGTAGAGGCACAGGCAGAGCAGGCATTACAGAACATTCAGGCAGTACTGGCAGCAGCAGACTGCACCATGGCAGATGTAATCAAGACTACTGTATTTTTGGCTGACATCGCAGACTTCGGCAAGATTAACGAGATTTATGCAAAGTATTTCACCGGTGAGACTCCGGCACGTTCCTGCTTACAGGCAGGCGCACTTCCGAAGGGCGCACTGTTTGAAATCGAAGTGGTGGCTTATAAGGGTTAAGAATAGCTTGAGTGCACAGAGAGAAGATAAAAATAATACGAAACAATAAGAAAAGTCGTCCTGCAATGTAGTGCAGGGCGACTTTTCTGTAATCGAAACATTATTTTGCGAGAGCGACGGTACCGTCTGCCTTCGGGAACCGCTTCCTTGCAATCAGGAAGCATACCAGATGGGCAAGGAAGGTAACGGTCCAGGTGACCGGATAGGACAAAAACAGTACTTCCGGTGTATGGAACCGCGGAATCTGAAAAATGGTAGCAATCCAAACAATACGAAGACCGCAGGCACCGATGACGGAAACGATGGTTGGCATAACACCGTAGCCCATGCCTCGGATGGAACCTACAATGGTGTCCATCATACCGCAAAGGAAGTAGGTGGTACAAATGATGCTGAGTCGAAGCATTCCGTCGGCAATCGGATCAGTTGTGTCGGTATAGATGCCAAGAAGCGGACGTCCAAACAGGTATGCCAAATTACCAAAGACAAGTCCTGCAACAATGGCACATCCCTGGGCACAAAATAGAATTTTGTTAATACGGGAGTATTTTTTTGCTCCGATATTCTGACTTGTAAAAGTGAGAGCTGCCTGATGGAACGCATTCATGGAAACCCAGACAAAGCCTTCGATACTGGCTGCAGCAGAATTACCGGCAATAAAGATTTCTCCGAAGCTGTTAATGGAAGACTGGATGACTACATTGGAAAGGGAGAATACAACCCCCTGGATTCCGGCCGGCACACCGATGCGCACCAGCAATAAAAGAGTAGCCTTGTCGATTCCCAGTTTTTTCAGTATAAGATGAAACGCTTCGTCCTTTTCTTTCATAAGACACAATAAAATCAGCGCTGCAGACATGTATTGGGAAATAATGGTAGCCAAGGCAACGCCCTTTACATCCATACGAAATACGATAACAAATAACAGGTTCAGAAGTACATTTATGATTCCTGCGGCAGTAAGAAAATACAGGGGACGTTTGGTGTCACCCTTGGAACGGAGCAGGGAACTTCCGAAATTATATAACATCATGGCAGGCATGCCGAGGAAATAGATGCGAAGGTAAGTTGCCGCTAAACCGGCCACTCCATCCGGAGACCCCATAAGATCCAAAAACAGCGGGGCAAAGCATACACCGATGATGGTTAAAACAATTCCGCAGAGGATACTGACGGTAACTGCGGTATGTACGACCTTTTGCACACGGTCCGTTTCTTTTGCTGCATAGTATTTTGCAGAAAGAACATTGGCACCGATGGACAGACCTAAAAACAGATTGGTCAGTAGGTTAATCAAAGAGGACGTGGAGCCTACTGCGGCCAGGGAATCGTCTCCGGCAAATTGGCCTACCACGGCAACATCTGCGGCATTAAATAACAATTGTAAAAGGCTGGACGCCATCAAAGGCAGGGCAAACCGGAGCATTTTCGGAAGTAATGCTCCGGTTGTCATGTCTAATTCATAAGTAGCTGTTTTTTTCATTATGACAACCCTCCTATAGAGTTGATTCGAAACGTCCCGACGCACCACACGGAAGAACCAGGCCGCTTTCCCGGACCGGAAGACCGATTTCAGAGGACTCGATACGGCCGGAGAAACGGCGTAATTCCGTGCCCAGCAAATAAGAAAGAAGGGCAGGCTGCAAGCCGGTGGTGTAGGAATTAATTAAGAAGAACAAAGGCTCATCCTTTAATACCTGTGTGGTGAGCTGTACAAAGGAGTGAATCTGTTCTTCAATTTTCCAAATCTCACCCTTCGGACCTCTGCCGTAGGAAGGCGGATCCATGATAACCGCATCGTAACGGTTGCCCCGACGGATTTCCCGTTCCACGAACTTGACACAGTCGTCTACAATGTAGCGGATCGGCGCTTCACCGAGACCGGAGAGGGCAGCATTTTCCTTTGCCCAGGTCACCATGCCTTTAGAGGCATCTACGTGAGTTACGGCAGCACCTGCGGCAGCGGCAGCCATGGTGGCACCGCCGGTATATGCGAACAAATTCAATACTTTGATTTCGCGATTCGGGTCTGCCTTCTTTGCGGCACGGATTTTCTCGCCGAACCAGTCCCAGTTTACCGCCTGTTCCGGAAATACACCGGTATGTTTAAATGCAAAAGGCTGCAAACGGAAGGTCAGTTCCTTATAATGCAACAGCCAGTTTTGCGGCAAATCAAAAAACTCCCATTCGCCGCCGCCTTTGTTGCTGCGGTGATAATG
>JAZNBY010000130.1:0-22108 GCA_045587325.1 Lachnospiraceae bacterium
TCATCCGGGATGCCGTGGCAAACCACGTTGTTGATGGAAACACAACAACTGCAAGGAAATCCCTCGTAGCCTAACGGTGCCGGAATGCCTCCCAGTTCTGTGGTCTTTTGATAAACCATTTCATCGATTTCGGCGGTGGACATGCCCATACGGATGTGTTCCGCCACATAGTCCAGGGCAGGGATGTTAATTTTACTGGTGGCGCGGATGCCTTCGATTTGTGCCGGGGTTTTGATCATATCTCTGGTAGGAAGAGGATATGGTTCCCGTTCGAATTTTTTTAACTTGTCATCAAAAGCAGCGTGGCAAATTTTGTATTTTTTGCCGCTGCCGCACCAACAAGGTGCGTTGCGCTCTATCTTTTCCATGAAAAGACTCCTTTGTTATTTGCCCTGGCCGTAATATGCGTTTGCACCATGCTTTCTGAGGTAATGCTTGTCTAAAAGCTCCTGCTGCATCTGCGGAAGAGTACCGTTTGATAAGGAAAGGTTATGCCATGCCATGAAGGAAATCTCTTCTAAAACCACCGCGTTATGAACCGCATTGTGCGGGTCGGTGCCCCAGGTAAACGGTCCGTGGCTGTAAACCACAACACCCGGAACGTCGTCCGGATTGATGGAAAGCTCGTTGAAGCGCTCAATGATAACGGTGCCGGTTTCTTTCTCGTAGGCGCCCTTGATTTCTTCCGGGGTCATCTTTCTGGTACACGGAATTTCGCCGTAGAAGTAATCCGCATGGGTGGTACCGAAGGCCGGAATGCCGCGACCGGACTGTGCAAAAGTAGTAGCCCAGCGGGAGTGGGTGTGGACAACTCCGCCGATGTTCGGGAATGCCTTGTAAAGCTCGATGTGGGTCGGGGTGTCAGAGGACGGATTTAACTTGCCCTCTACACGGTTGCCGTTAAGATCCACCACAACCATATCGTCAGCAGTCATCTTGTCATATTCTACGCCGGACGGCTTGATTACCACAAGTCCCTTTTCCCGGTCGATGCCGGAAACATTACCCCAGGTAAAGGTAATAAGTCCGTATTTCGGAAGAAGCATATTTGCTTCGTAAACTTCTTTTTTTAATTGTTCTAACATAATGTGTCTCCTTTCTTATAAGCATACCCCGCAGTTTGCTTTCAAGTGGAGGGGGTAGGAGGCAAACTGCGGAGAAATCCTTTGCATGGTAAATTGGTTGGTTCTATAGGAGCCTAGTCTTCCGGATCCGACAGGTCACGGACGGAGGACCGATAACAAATAGCAGGCTCAAGACGTATGTGCTCGCGGTACGAGGTATCGCGGATACAACGCAGTAATAATTTTGCTGCTTCGCTTCCGATTTCAACGGAAGGGTACACGGCGGAAGTAAAGCCGTAGGTCATATCCGCAGCCAGCGGAGAATTGTCGAAGCTGACAACGGAAATATCTTCCGGAATGGATTTGCCATGGCGTTTTAAGAGATCGCTGACCTTGGCGCCAATCTGATCATTGTAGCAGATGAGTGCCGTGGCATCTCCCAATCTCTTTAAAACAAAGGTGTCCATTTCTCCGGAAAAAAGATCCGACGTATCTTCTGTGGTATACCATAAAATACGCTGGTCATCCACCGGGATATTCGCAGCCGTAAGGGCAAGGGACATGCCTTCAAACCGCTTCAGTCCCTGTAAGTCATCGGCTTTAAAAACGGCAGCAAACCGTTGGTGCCCATTCATAAGCAAGTGCTCCGTCAGCATCTTCGCGGCCGCCACATCATCCTGAAAGACACCGCACTGGGAAAACTCCCGGTAGTAACCGTTTAAGAAAACCATAGGAATCCCTCTGAAACGCAGTGCCTCAAACAGAGGAAGGTTCGGACTCGGAAGAGAAGATTTGGTACCTTCTACAATGAGACCGCAAACATTGTCCTCTAAGATACGTTGCAGGCAGGCGGTTTCGTCCGTATGCCGGTTGTGGGTAATCCCAAGAGAAATCGTATAGCCTTGTTCCGTTAGAACGTCTTCGATTCCGCGGATAATACCCGGGAATATGTAATCGTCCAAATAAGTTGTAATGACACCTACACGCTTCGGTGAAAAACCTGTTTGGTATGCGGTACCGCATATATAAGTGCCGCTTCCCCGCTGCCTGGATAAAAGCCCCCGCTGTACCAATTCTTCGGTGGCGTGGCGAACGGTCTGCCGGCTGGTATCGAATTGCTTGGAGAGGGCATGCTCGGAAGGGAGCTTGTCTCCCGGCTTGAAATGACCGTTATTGATGGAATTTACAATCCACTGGGAAATGCGTCGGTGTTTTAATAAATTTTTGATTGGCAAAGATGTACACCGTCCTTTTTCAGAAATAAAAGTTGTATCATAGTTGTATAAAAGTTGTATAGTCATTATAGCATGGGGGGGAGAAAAATGCAAGTTGTCATCCGCCGAAAAATGTGATAAAATGAAGCAAAAATAACACGGATATTCGGAGGAAATATGCGACTTAGAAATATAAGAGGGGCAAAGGAAGAAATTGCCGTAAGCGAATATGTAACACAGAATCCGCAAGAACAGAAAGGGAAGTGGAACGAGTATTTCGGGACAACAGCTCCGCTTCATGTGGAAATCGGTATGGGAAAAGGGAAATTTATCACAACACTGGCATTGCAGAACCCGGGAATCAATTACATCGGCGTGGAACGGTATGACAGCGTTTTGATTCGAGCCGTAGAAAAGAGAAAGGGACAGGAAGAACTGGCTGGCCTTAGAAATCTTACCTTTTTGTCGGAAGATGCGGCCCGGTTGCCGGAGGTATTTGCGCCGGGAGAGGTGGACCGGATTTATCTGAACTTCTCCGACCCGTGGCCGAAGGACCGTCATGCCAAGAGAAGGCTGACCTCGAAACAGTTTCTTGCGGTATACGAGCAGTTTTTAAAGCCGGAGGGTGAGATCTGTTTTAAGACGGACAACCGAGATTTGTTTGATTTTTCCGTGGAAGAAGCAAAGACAGAAGGCTGGGAACTGACGGAGGTAACTTATGATTTACACCACAGTCCGTATGCGGAAGGGAATGTGATGACGGAGTATGAAGAAAAGTTTTCCGCACTGGGCAATCCGATTCACCGCATGGTAGCCAGAAAAGTACAAAGGGGATAACACAAATATTTCCCGTAAAATATGGGATACTGGATGTAAAGAGTATTTGAAAGAAAGGAGAATGTATATGGTAGAACATTTGACAATGGAGTCCTTCCCGGAGAAGGTGAAAAATGCAAAAGGAACGGTGTTGGTAGATTATTTTGCTACCTGGTGCGGCCCGTGTAAAATGATTGCACCGGCAGTGGAGAAGCTGGCCGTGGAGTATGAAGGAAAGCTTGCAGTGTATAAGTTGGATGTGGATGAGGTGCCGGATGTGGCAGCAGAGTACAAGGTAATGTCCATTCCGACGTTGATTTATTATAAGGACGGAGTGGAAGTCGGCCGGGTACGGGGCGCTCAGTCCTACGAAGAATTAAAGGCATGGACGGAAGATTATTTGTAAAGAAAGCGGACCGGGAATGTTTTATGGACGGAAGCATACTCTGTAATAAGAAAGACTGATACAGGGCAGAGAAAACAATCTGCTTTGTGGGGAGTATGCAATGTCTTATGGAAGATACCGGAAACAGAATACGAACAACAATAAATGGCGCAGACAGTGGATATGTCTGCTCCGTTCCTGGTTATATGTGTGTAAAATGATATGCCGTATGAGTGACAGACTTTGCGGAAAATACTGAGGGCAGTGCTTAGTTATGCCAGTGTTCGTTTAAAAAGTCAACTCTGCTCTCAAACCAACGGGCAAGGAAATCCGCAGCCTCCTGCTGGGTTCTGCACCGTGCTGCTTCAGAGGACAGTTCATTTACAAAGGCATAGTTTTGAATAATGTTGTCCCACTTGTCGTAATTTCGTAAAAAGGCATTCTGACACCGGTCGGTGTCCTCTGCAATCATGGTGAGAGCACGGGAAAATACACCATTGTCATACGCTGCGGTCCAGGTGGTTTTTACTGCCTCCTGGAACCAGTCTTCATAAATCAGTACCGCAAGCCACGGGTTAATGGTTTCGAAGTTGCCGCCACCATGAGGGCCGCCGTTCACATCCGGCACGATATTTGCTGCATAGAAGCCTGTACCGTCGAGACAGCGATTTTTGTTGCCCATAGCCGAGTCAAAATCCCAAGGTGCCTGGAAAGTCAGCTTCTTGTTTCCTTCCGGACCGAAATCCGCACTCATGTAAAAACTGGACCAGTAAACGTCTGCGTCACACAGAAGCTCGTTAATAATGTAAGTGTCAACCAGAGACTGCACATCCACAACAAGAGAAACCGCTTCCATAGGGGTGATGTCCGTGGTCATTTCGATTTGCGTGTAATCCTCGTTAAACACATACGCCGTGCCTTCGTAAGCGGCATAATACATGATGTTATAAACGTTGTCTACAAAGGAAGCGATAAAATCCCGCTGATCTTCCGAATAAATATCACTTTTTATGGAAATCCCGATGTCATCTTTTCGCCCGTAGATTGGGTGGGACAGACACGTCATGTGCCTTTTGCCGCCTTCTCCGTCAAAAGGAAGGAGAGGGGCATTGTCCATATAATCGACAAAAAACTGCTGTAACGGTTCTTCGTGCATATAATACCCGTCAAATTCCATGAGGTATCCGATGTCGGTACCGCTATATCCTTCCTGTACTTCTGTAATATTTACACGATCTTTATTAATCTGCTGTTGTTCCGCTAAAAGATATACGCCCCAGTATTGTCCGTTAATTACAACTTCCACAAGTTCCGTATCCGATGCATAGAGTCCGTCTTTGGAAAACAGTTCTCTGGCAACGGAAAGTGCCGCTTTGTTGCGAAGCATGGAAGCGTCCTTGTATTCTGCCAGAAGCAACCAGTTCTTAAAGGTGGCACCGTCGTTCAGACCAAGAAGATTCTGGGACTGTTCGAACTTGATGCGAAGTGGTTTTTTATCATAAGAGGTGGTCCAGTTGCCGCGTACCTTCACTTCCGCATTTGCACCATTTAATAAAACAGTGCCGTCCGTATCCGTCAGCGTAACGCTACAGGCCTCGTAGTACGGCTCCGGCGGCATGACATAGCCCGGAGTCCAGGAAGAAATAGAGGTTGCGACGTGTCTTGTAACCGGCTTTGTAACAAAGTTCATTACGTTCTTTGCAGTGCTCTTTGTCTCGATGGACAGCACCGGGATGTCCGTGAAGACAGACATATCCACGGAAGACGCTCCTCCGATGGAATCTGCCGTATCGGAGCCGGAGCATGCGGACAGTGCGAGGCTGCACAGTAAAATTATAAACAGTATATGTTTCACGTGGTGTTTCATGGAATGCCTCCTTGTGGGGTGTAAAACAGTATTTGCTATCAGTATATCGTAAAACGAAGCTGTCCGCAAGAAATTTAGTGATACAAGAGCAGATTGACTTGCAAAATCACCTGTATTCCGGTGAGATGAGGCAATTTGTTGAAGGCAGAGGATAGATATGGTATAATTTAATCATACTTGGCGAATGGAGGGATATCATATGAATAAGTTCATTACAAAGCTTTTGTTAGGTGTCTGTTTGTTGTTTCTGGCGGCATGTGGATCTAAAAAGCAAACAGACTATGCTGCTTCGGTAAATCAGGAGGGCAAGGATAACAAAGATTTGTCAAGTCAAGAACTGTCTGACCCGGCGGCCTATGCATTTGGAGCCCAATATATTCGCACGAATGGATACTCTGAGGACAGAAGCTACCCTTGCCATGTGATAATTGATTCGAGAGAAGAATTAGAAGCCTACTATGAAGAGAATAAAGAAGTTTTTGATTTGGAGCGTAAAGAGACGGTCTATTCGGATACTACGATAGGTTTTCTGGATGCTTGTGACAAATATGATGATATCTATTTTGAACGACAGAATCTGGTGTTGATTGTTCTTGAGGAGGGTAGCGGTTCCGTTCGGCATAAAATCACCGATGTGCGCCCTCACAGTAATGAAAACGGTTCTTTGGACGGTTGGGATATAACAATCGACAGAATTGTACCGGAAGTCGGAACAGACGATATGGCGGAGTGGCATCTGTTTCTTGAAATCCAGATGGGAGATGTTATCAAGAATGAAGATAAGGTGTGGATTAATGGAAAGCTCAGCTCTGCTGTGTCCGTAGAAGCAAGAAAAAGCTCACAGAGTGAAGAACGCTATTTTATTCCGGATTATCATTCGACAAACCGGCTTCATTCCGATGAATTTCTGGAAATTTTGAAACGTGACGGATACTATCGTGACGGTGAAATGGATCATAATTACAACACGGACGGTATTACTGATATTATAAACATTACCCCGGACAGTATTTCCAATGAAAGGTCAGATGTTGAAGTTTTTTATTTGAGCAATCAACATTGCTTTTTGATGGTAAATCATACAATTTACAGATATGACACTTTCGGAGGATATCATCAGCAATTGTGCCTTTGGGATTATGACGGCAACGGTACAAAAGACTTGGTTTCCTATTATACATGTGGTTCCGGTCTGTCTTATCTGGGCGTCGGTATTCTTGATTTGACTTCAATGGAAAACATTGAAGTGATAACAAGAATGATACTGAGCGAACCGGCATTTTCATTTGAATGTAAAAATGGTGTTATTTATATTGACGGTGCAGAACTGACATATAGTGACGGGAAATTTCACTGCAATGCATTCACAACAGAATCGTAAGATGATGTTCGCGGTTATGTTCTATATGAAGAAGAAATCGTGAATGCAGTCTAAAATGAACGCTTTGAAAGAATGAAGTTATCAAACTAATCAGAAATGGTTGGGAATGATGAAAGCGATGATTAGCCCAAAAGAAAACCCCGAGGATCGCACCCCTGGGGTTTTCAATTTGTGCCTGAATGACACGTGTATTCCTTTTGCCTATCTTTATTATTTGCACGATTTTGATTTCTTGTCAAGGACTTTCTACTATTCGGACAACTTCCCTGGGTATTTTCAAAATAAAAAACAAAGCCCCAGAACCTGCTCTTTGGCAACCTCTAGGACCTTCAAGTGCCCGACCAGGGGCTCGAACCCTGGACACCCTGATTAAGAGTCAGGTGCTCTACCAACTGAGCTAGTCGCGCTTATTTTGTTTTCGCTCATCCCTGAGCGCAAAAACGATTATATACCATTCTTTTCAAAAATGCAAGCACTTTTTTAAAAAATTTTAAATTTTTTTTCAAAACCCACAAAAAGCCTTGATTTTAGCGGGTTTGAGACGACAGAAAAATGCAATGGACAAACAAAGTCAGTTGCAAATTCACGGAAAATATGTAAAAATGGAAGTAGAGAACCGGCAGGAGGTCGTCATGGGTAAAATATATGTTTTGATGGGAAAAAGTGCAACCGGAAAGGATACGGTTTTTAAACGGCTGGTGGGCATGAAGCAGTTGTCCCTGCGTACAGTCGTGGGCTATACGACACGTCCCATCCGTAAGGGAGAAGTAAACGGAAAAGAATATTTTTTCGTCAGTATAGAAAAATGGCAGAGCTTACAAAGAGAGAATAAGGTCATCGAATCCCGTACCTATCATACGGTGGTGGGAGACTGGCATTATTTTACCGCGGATGACGGACAGGTGAATCTTACAGGGCAGGACTATTTGTTTATCTCTACGTTGTCAGGATTTGTGCAGCTCAAAAAGCATTTCGGAGAAGATGCGGTGGTGCCTCTTTATATTGAAGTAGAGGATGACCAGCGCCTGTGGAGATCGGTTTGCAGGGAAAGACGGCAGGAAAGGCCCAACTACGAAGAAGTGTGCAGACGGTTTTTGGCAGACCAACAGGATTTTTCCGAAGAGAACATAAAAGAGGCCGGTATAAAGAAGCGTTATAAGAATGCGGATTTGGACGGTTGTGTCAACGCAATTGCGGAAGATATTGTAAAAGAGCGGGCGTAAATATTATTTGCGAAGAACCGGGATTCGTGCTATACTAATAAGAAGTGATGCCGATTGGTGTCAAAGGAGGTGAGCGTGATGGATCTGAAAGTGAATCAGATTTCCCAACCGGAGCCGGTGGAACTGCCGAAGCAGGTGCCGGAGGCAGACGGAAGTTTTAAGTTCATGCTCGCCGGAAAGATTGAAGAGGCGGCATTGCAGGAACGGCTCAATTCTTTGATGGATGACATTACGCTCCAGGGAAAGAAGATTGCCAAGCATATGGACGTGCGGGATATGAAGAAGTACCGGGAACTGATCAAAGATTTCATGAATGAAATCGTCACCCGGTCCCATAAGTTTTCCCGTGAGAATTTCTTGGATCGTCGGGGAAGACACCGCGTCTACGGCATGATTCGTTTGGTGGATGAGACGTTGGATGAACTGGCGGCGGAGCTTATAAAGGATGAGAAGGATCATTTGATGATTTTGAGCCGGATTGATGAAATTCGAGGCTTGTTATTGGATATTTTCACATAAAAAGGCTGTGCCTGTGCCGGACATGGGGGAAAGGAGGACGCTATGGCAGAGTTTAAGGATGTAATCGGTCACGAACAGGTCATCCATCATATGCAGAATGCCATTCGTCAGAAGAAGTTCTCCCATGCTTATCTGTTGTGCGGGGAGACCGGCAGCGGAAAAGCACTGGTGGCGGATGCGTTTGTGAAGACCCTTCTGTGTGAGGAAGGGGGCATAGAGGCCTGCGGGAAGTGTAAGTCCTGTAAGCAGGCGGAGTCCGGGAATCATCCGGATATCCGGAAGGTAGTGAGAGAGAAGACTACCCTTGGTGTAAAGGAGATCAGGGAGCAGGTAAACTCGGATGTTCAGATAAAGCCCTACAGCAGCGAATATAAGGTGTATATCATTGACGAGGCGGACAAGATGACGGAGGAAGCCCAGAATGCGCTCCTAAAGACCATCGAAGAACCGCCGGCCTATGCGGTATTTCTGCTTTTGGCAAAGCGGCAGGAGTTGTTGTTGCAGACCGTGTTGTCCCGTTGTGTGACCCTGTCTTTTTATCCGGTGGCAACGGACAAGATAAAGCAGTTTCTTATGGAAAAGAAGGGAGTTCCGGATTACATGGCGGAGAGCGCGGCAGCATTTTCCGGCGGTCTTGTGGGCCGTGCGGTGCAGTATACGGAGTCCGAGGAGTTTACCCAGAAGCGGAGCGAAGTGCTTCATCTGGTCAAGTATATTGATGAAATGACCATGGCAGAAGTTATGGAGAATGTGAAGCTGTTTGCCGCAAAGAAGGATGTGGCGGATGAGTATCTGGACATGATTCTGTACTGGTACCGGGATGTGCTCTTGTATAAGGCTACCAAGGATGTCAATTCCTTGTTGTTCCGGGATGAGATAGAAGCGGTGACTGCCCAGGCGGGGAAGCGCAGCTTTGAGAACCTGCAGGGGATTGTGGATGCATTGGAACAGGTAAAACAGAGAGCAAAGTCCAATGTGAATTTTGAAAATGCATTGGAATTATTGTTGTTATATATGAAGGAGGTTTAAAAAAGAAGATGAAGGTTGTAGGTGTAAGATTCCGGAAGGCGGGAAAGGTATATTATTTCGATCCGCTGGAGTTTGATATAAAGCAGGGCACCAATGTTATCGTAGAGACGGCCAGAGGCGTGGAATACGGTTATGTGGTAATGGGCATTCGGGATTTGCCGGATGAAAAGATTACCCAGCCGTTAAAGCCGGTGCTTCGTTTGGCTACGGAAGAGGATGCCAAGGTACAGGAGGCAAATGCAGAGAAAGAGCGGGAAGCATTTAAGGTTTGCCTTGAGAAAATCAGAAAGCATAACCTGGAAATGAAGTTAATCGATTCCGAGTATACTTTTGATAATAATAAATTGCTCTTTTACTTTACGGCAGACGGACGTGTGGATTTCCGTGAGCTGGTAAAGGATTTGGCGGCGGTATTTAAGACCCGTATCGAGCTTCGTCAGATCGGTGTAAGAGACGAGACGAAGATTTTAGGCGGTATCGGTGTATGCGGACGGGCATTGTGCTGTCATACTTACTTGTCTGAGTTTATTCCGGTGTCCATTAAGATGGCGAAAGAGCAGAATTTGTCCCTCAATCCCACCAAGATTTCCGGCGTGTGCGGACGCCTTATGTGCTGTCTGAAAAACGAGGAAGAGGCTTACGAGGAGTTAAACAGCCACTTGCCGAATGTGGGTGAATATGTGACTACTGCAGACGGTTTGAAGGGTGAGGTACAGAGCACCAGCGTATTAAAACAGCTCGTGAAGGTAATTGTTACATTAGATAACGATGAAAAGGAAATCCGCGAGTACAAGGTGGCAGATTTACGGTTTAAGCCACGCAGAAGACAGGAACGGGTACAGATGGATGAGGAGCTGCATGCATTGGAGCAGCTGGAACGGAAAGAAGCGAAGAAGCAAGGGGAATAAATAGATATGGCGCAGACAGAGGATACCTTACGTTCACCGGCACTCACTGCCAGATATGCCTTGGCGGAACAGCTGAAAAAGGACGGGGAACGGATAGATGAACTGCAGCGGAATGAATATCTGATTTTTCAGCATCCGGGACGGTTTTGTTTCGGAATGGATGCGGTGCTTTTGTCAGGTTTTGTGCGGATAAAACCGGGAAGTGCGGTGTTGGACCTTGGGACCGGCACCGGGATTTTGCCGATTTTGATGGAGGCAAAGACAAAAGGACGGCAGTTTACGGGGCTGGAGATTCAGGAGGAGAGTGCGGATATGGCGGCACGCAGTGTGACGGTCAACGGGCTTTCCGAAAAGGTTCGCATTTGCGTCGGAGATATTAAGGAGGCCGGCCGGATTTTTGGTGCGGCTTCTTTTGATGCGGTAACGTCCAATCCGCCTTATATGACGGCAGATCACGGGCTGACTAATCCGGAGCTGCCGAAGGCCATTGCCCGCCATGAGGTGCTTTGTACACTGGAGGACGTGGTACGGGAAGCAGCCTATGTATTAAAACCGGGCGGGAACTTTTTTATGGTGCACCGGCCGTTCCGTCTGGCGGAAATTATCCGGACGCTTTCGGCTCACGGTCTGGAGTTAAAACGGATGCAGATGGTGCATCCTTATGTGGACAAGGAGCCTAACATGGTACTCTTGGAAGCAAGCAAAGGAGGCCGGCCGAGAGTAACGGTGGAACCGCCGCTCATTGTGTTTAAAGAGCAGGGCGTATACCACGACGATATTACCGGAATATACGGATACTAAGACGATGGACGGGCACAAAAGATGCGCCCGATGAGCCGGAGACGGCGAGGGAGGAACGATGGCAGGAACCTTATATTTGTGTGCGACACCCATAGGAAATCTGGAAGACATCACCTTCCGGGTGTTGGAAACATTAAAAACCGTGGATGTGATTGCGGCGGAGGATACCCGTAACAGCATTAAGCTGTTAAACCGGTTTGAAATTAAGACACCGATGACAAGCTATCACGAATTCAATAAATACGACAAGGGAAGACAGTTAATTGACCAGTTGCTTTCCGGGAAAAACATTGCGGTCATTACCGATGCGGGAATGCCGGGAATTTCGGATCCGGGCGAGGAATTGGTAAAGATGGCATACGAAGCGGGAGTAACCGTGACGGTGTTGCCGGGGGCCTGTGCCTGTGTGACTGCCCTGACCTTATCCGGACTTTCGACGAGAAGGTTTTGTTTTGAGGCTTTTTTGCCCTCTGATAAAAAGGAACGGAAAGAGGTGCTTGCAGAGCTAAAGGATGAAACCCGTACCATTGTACTGTATGAGGCGCCTCATCGTCTGGTGAAGACACTTACGGAGCTTTTGGAGGCGTTGGGGGATCGTCGCCTGACCATTTGCAGAGAGTTGACCAAAAAGCACGAGGAAGCGTTTCGTACCACTTTTTCGGAGGCGTTGGCTTTTTATGAGACGACAGAGCCGAAGGGAGAATGTGTGCTTGTGATTGAGGGAGCAGACCGGGAAGCCATGAAAAAGGCGGAACAGGAGTCTTACGAATCACTGAGCCTTGAGGAGCATATGGAACGTTATTTGTCCCAGGGAATGAATAAAAAAGACGCCATGAAAGCCGTGGCGGCAGACAGAGGCGTGTCTAAAAGAGAGATCTATGCCATGCTATTAAAAGACGAGGCAGAAGAAAGATAAGAAAAGCCGTTACGTGAAGTAACGGCTTTGTTTATGTAATCTTATTCTTCGATTAAGCCTGCCAGCATTGCCAGCTTCTTAATGTTCTTTCTGGAAATCTTCTTACCGCAAAAGTCAATCAAATCCTTAGTATCGCCGTTAAATACATCACACGGCTGATACTTGGTAAGAATAATGCGGTTCCCCTCCTGGATAATTTCTACAGGATCATCTTCCTGCAAATCCAAGTTTCTGCGTAATTCAATCGGAAGGGTGATTCTTCCGACCTCATCCAGATTACGAACAATACCGATGTTTTTCATGAAATACCTCCCCAGTGTCCAATACTATTTGTTAATTCTCTAACGAAATTTATTGTACTCCTTTTTCCGAAATTTGTCAAAGGGAAAATAAAGAAAGTATTTTTCTACTGACAAACAGAAACGGTTGTGCTAATATAATAGATAAGTATAGAACGAAAGGTTAGGTAGTGGTATGAAAGTAGTTGTTTTGGCAGGCGGAACCAGCACGGAGAGAGACGTTTCCCTGATTACCGGCAGCGGAATATATAAGGCATTGAAAAAGAACGGACATCAGGCGATTTTGCTTGATGTATATTTGGGATATGAGGGGAATACAGAAGGAGTTTTTGCAAAGGACTATGACTGGACGGAAAATATCAGTGCCATTTCCGAGCAGAACCCGGATTTGGAGAAGATAAAGGCCATGCGTCCGGATGGAGACAAGAACTTTTTCGGACCGAATGTATTAACCCTTTGCCGGGAGGCGGATGCTGTATTTATGGCACTGCACGGAGCAAATGGGGAAGACGGAAAGATCCAGGCATGCTTTGAACTGATGGGCATTCCGTACACGGGAACGGATTTTGTCAGCGCAGCTATGGCCATGGACAAGGGTATTACAAAGGATTTATTCAAGGCATACGACATTCCGACGCCGGTAGGTATCCGGTTAAAAAAAGGAGAGACGGAAGAGGTACAGGTGCCGTTTCCTTGCATCGTAAAGGCATGCTGCGGCGGCTCCAGTGTGGGTGTCTGCATCGCACGGAACGAAGATGAGTATAAGGTGGCGAAGGAAGAGGCCTTTTCCTATGATAATGAGGTGGTAATCGAACAGTACATTACGGGCAGAGAGTTTTCCGTGGGTGTCATGGACGGAGAGGCATTGCCGGTCATTGAGATTGCGCCGAAGCAGGGCTTCTACGATTATAAGAATAAGTACCAGGCGGGTAGTGCGGTGGAGACCTGTCCGGCTGAGCTTTCTCCGGAAAAGACAAAGGAGATGCAGGCGATAGCGGTACGGGTATTCCAGGCATTGCGTCTGAAGAATTATGCCCGGATGGATTTTATGATGGATGGAGACGAGAATCTCTATTGTCTGGAAGCAAACACGTTACCGGGTATGACACCGACGTCATTGCTGCCGCAGGAAGCTGCGGCCATCGGTATCAGCTATGAAGCTCTTTGCGAGAAGATTTTAGAGCAGGCATTTGCAAGATAAGAGAGGGAATGACGGATGGATTTGACAGTCAGACAGATTGTGAAAGCGACAGGCGGATGCCTTTGCTTTGCTGAAGAAAAGGAAGCAGACCTTGCCGAGGTGTTTTTGGACTCCTGTGTGGATAGTGTGGTGTTAGACTCCAGACAGGTAACGGAGGGCGGCGTATTTATTGCTACCGTGGGAGAACGGGTAGACGGCCATTCCTTTGTGGAATCCGTATACGAGAAAAAGGCATTGTTGGCTATCGTGCAGCGCAAGCCGGCACCGGAAGAGCACTGGGAGCGGTATCTGCTGGTGGAAGACACCTTGCAGGCGTGAAAGGATATCGCAGAGTTTTATCGCAGACAGCTGTCCATTCCGGTCATCGGCATAACGGGAAGCGTAGGGAAAACCAGTACCAAGGAATTTATTGCGGGAGTATTGTCCGAGAAATATAATGTGTTAAAGACCCAGGGGAATTACAACAACGAAATCGGTGTTCCGTTGACATTGCTTCGGATCCGCCCAGAGCATCAGGTGGCTGTGGTGGAAATGGGCATCAGCGATTTCGGGGAAATGCACCGGTTAAGCAAAATGGCACGACCGGATGTTGCGGTGATCACCAATATCGGACAATGCCATCTGGAGAATTTGAAGGACAGAGACGGTGTGCTCCGGGCCAAAACGGAGATTTTTGATTATATGTCCCCGGAAGGAACGATTTTCTTAAACGGGGATGACGATAAATTGCGGACGGTAGCGGCAGCGGACGGACGGCAGATTGTATTTTTCGGTACAGAACAGACAGAGCCGGGGAATGTGTACGTGACGGACCGGAAAAACAAGGGTCTGCGGGGAAGTTCCGTGTTGTTGCATGCAGCCGACGGAGCACGCTTTGAAGTAGACATTCCGCTTCCTGGAGAGCATATGGTGTTAAACGGTGCGGCAGCGGCCGGTGTAGGAGCCCTATTGGGGCTGACACCGGAAGAAATCAGGAGCGGACTCGGTAAGGTAGAAGCAGTGGGCGGCAGAAATCATTTGATTTACGGGGAACACTTTACTGTAATCGATGATTGCTACAATGCAAATCCTGTATCCATGAAAGCCGGCATCGATTTGTTGTGCATGGCAGACACCGTAACGGTAGCAATCCTGGGCGATATGTTTGAGTTGGGTGAAAATGAACAGGCTCTGCATGGCGAGGTAGGTGCCTATGCGGCCCAAAAGGGTGTTGACCGCATTATTTGCGTGGGAACGCTGTCAAAACAGATGAAAGAAGAGGCAATGGCCCGGAATCCGAAGGGAGAAGTGTTGTATTTCTCCACCAGAGAGGAGTTTTTGGCAGCTCTGGAAGGAAACATAGAAGCATGGATTCCGGAAGGAAGTACGGTGCTTGTAAAAGCATCTCACGGCATGAAGTTTTCCGAAGTGGTAGAGTATTTGTGTAAAACGGAGTAAACGATAGGTGTGACGTAAGAGGGCTTGCGACAGCAGGCCTTTTTCTTTGTTCTGCAGAAATTTTTATACATGCAGAAAGCAATCGGGGCATAAGTTAGAAAGAAACCACCGGTGCGGAGCGGCTATGTTAAATTACATATGGGGCGGAATGATTTTGGTGGCGGTGGTGTACGGAACCGCCACGGGGAAGGTGGCAGAAGTAGGGAATGCGGCGCTGGATTCCTCCAAAGAAGCGGTGGAGTTGTGCATTTCCATGCTCGGAATTATGGCGCTTTGGACCGGTGTGATGAAAATTGCCGAGGCTTCGGGACTGACCCGGAAATTTATCCGGTTGGTGCGTCCGTTGCTCCGTTTTTTGTTTCCGGATGTGCCGGAGGACTCCAAAGCCAATGACTATATTGCATCCAATATGATGGCAAATATTCTGGGGCTGGGTTGGGCGGCTACGCCCTTTGGACTGAAGGCCATGGAGGAATTGCAGAAAATCAATCTGGCCCAGGGTGGGAAAAAGGAGGTGGCCTCCCGGTCCATGTGTGCGTTCCTGATTATTAATATATCCTCACTTCAGCTCATCCCGGTAAATATTATTGCTTACCGGGGACAGTACGGCGCAGTAAACCCGGCGGAAATCGTAGGTCCCGCTATTGTGGCGACGACCATAAGTACCCTGGCGGCAGTGATATTTGTGAAAATAATGAACGGTAGGGATAGGAGGAAATAAGAGATGGAACTACTGATGTATTTGTCAGATCTGTGCATTCCTCTTTTGCTGTTTTACATGGTATGCTACGGAATGATGAATAAGACGGATGTGTACGGGGAGTTTACGGAGGGAGCGAAGGACGGATTCCGTGTGACCTTCGGAATTCTTCCCACCTTGATTGGGCTGATGACGGGTGTGGGAATGTTGCGGGCCTCCGGTTTTCTGGATTTATTATCAAGGTTTCTTGCTCCTGTAGCGGAATTCCTTTTGTTTCCGGCGGAATTGGTTCCCCTTGTAGTGGTAAAGTTGTTTTCCTCTTCGGCGGCAACGGGTCTTGTACTGGACATTTTTAAGGAATACGGGCCGGATTCCTTCTTTGGAAAGGTGACGTCGCTGATGTGTTCTTCGACGGAAACCGTGTTCTATACCATGTCGGTATACTACATGGCAATCGGTGTAAAAAAAACACGCTACACCCTTGCAGGCGCCCTGGTGGCGACGGCAACCGGTGTAGCGGTCAGTACGATATTGGCGGGGATGCTTTAAGTTACCAGTCGGTCCGGTCACGGAAGAATACATGTCCCGCAATCTTATGCCATGCGGTAAACAACGGCCATTCGTTGGTAGCATCTACATAATAGTCTGCGTGGAAAAACAGGAAATCCCCGATGTTGTTTTTGCCGGAGAGGGCTTCCTCGCAGGCTCGTCTGCAGTCGGACAAATCTTTGTCGCGATACCGGTCGATATACTGATATCCTTCAAATTGTCCCTTTTTGGTAACCACTTCATAGATGGTGTCACAGGAAGAGTCGGTCAACAGACGGTTTAATATGACATTGGCAACGGCGACTTTTCCTTCGTATGGTTCCCAATAGGATTCTGCAGCGACTACAAGGACAAATACTTCCATGTCTTTGTCCGAAATGGAAATCGGGTCCCGGTAGGTAACCGGAATCGTTTTTACTTCGGTGAGTTCAACGAGAGTCATGGCTTCTTTTAAGTTGCTGACCAAAGTGACATACTCGGCAAATACGTAGCCTATGGTTTCCGAATCGTATTGAACGGCAATCCATTCTTTGTTGGAAAGGGAAAGGATGGCCGGGAAGGTCTTTCCGTTGGTAGTGGAACCGATCTTTTCGTAGTCGGTGCCCGGTCCTTTTCTTATATTCAGTGAATTTACGTGAACTCTGGCATTAAAGCCGGAAATCTTATCCGCGTAGGAAACGGCATCGTCTCCCAGGTGCAAATAGTCAGAACGGATATATCCGTTCAGCTTGCCGGAAGAAATGTGGGTCCAATTGTCTTCCGTGCCGAGGACTTCCGCAACACCGTTTTTAAACAATCTACCGATAATCGGGGTATTGGTACCCGGTCCTTTTCTTACATTTACATAGTCAGTCACATTTGCAATGGCCTTGGTAAACGGATACGGCTCCGGCGTCGGAGTAGGACTTGGACTCGGCGTCGGTGTCATAGTCGGCGTAGGGCTCGGACTTGGTGTTGGACTTGGTGTCGGACTCGGCGTCGGTGTCATAGTCGGTGTCGGACTCGGTCCCTTTGTCGGAGCGGGACTCACAGAATCCGGAGAAGGATCTGCCGGAGAATCCGGAGCTGCAGTCACCGGGTCACCTACCGAAAGAGCGGACTCTGATGAGGAATCGGCGCTTACAAGGAAACCGCCGGAAAGCGTTACGATAAAAAAGCAGACACAGCCACAAAAAACGGAAATTATGCGGTATTTCAGATGCTTCATAAAAACCTCCTGACTGAGTTCTTTCGGTAACGTTTCAACAATTCTTCTGCGAATAGTATACCATAGAATAATTGTCTTGAAAAGGAAATTTTTCCAAGAGAAATCTGTCTGATTATTCGAAAGAACAAGTTGTGCGTAAATTTATGGGGAGAACGGGGAAATTTGGTGAAAACAAAGGGAAATCGCTGGACTTTGATGTCAAAATATGATATACTATAACAAATATTGCGGTGGGTTTTTAGGTTCGTGAGGATAAACGTCCGGAAAGGAGAACGGCGATGAATACAACAGACGACTTTTTGGAAAATACGATGGAACAGCAGGAGCTTCCGGATACCGCAGTGATGAATGAGACACCGGACGCAGGAGACGATATGGATATTCCGGAGAATTTTTTTGCCGGCGTAAACGAAGAAGATTTTGTCGCAGTAGATGCGGACTTGGATGAGGATGAGGAAGACGATGCAGAGGACGACGGTGTTCTGTTTGAGATGGACTACAGCGATGTAGAAAGAGAAGATGCGAAGGAAGAAGAAAAGCTCCGGAAGATGGAATTAAAGAAAGAGGCGAAGAAAGCCCGTAAGGAGAAGACTTTTTTTAACCTGATGGTTCGTATCCTCGTGCTTGTTATGGGACCGGTGATTGCAATCAGCATGTTCTACATCATTGATTCCGTATCCAGTGCAAAGAAATTGACCCATGAGTTGGTGCACGGAGAGATGGAAGGTCTTACCGTGTCTGCCATGGAGGCGTTTACCGTAGTGGCTCACGGAGATTATTCTTATGCGGATGGTACCTTCTATAAGGGAACTACCGACATGGAGATGATGTATGAGTATCTGGACGATATGGGTGAGAAGGCGGATGTAGATGTCATGGTGATCTTCGGTGATACCATTGTGATGACTACGCATAAAGACGAAGCAGGGAATCGTATATCCGGCCAGAAACTGGATGCGGACACCTATGAAAATATTTTAGTAAAACATGTACAAAAAGGGAATTATTATTACGACTCCGACGGAAGCTATGATGGTGAATCCTATGCTGTATACTATTATCCTTTGATGCAGGAAAGCAGCGGTGAGATTGTGGGTGCGATATACTGTGGTGTGAATCGTGCCGGTATCAACAAAGATATGAACGGTATTGTAACCGCATTGATTATCATCGGTGTTCTGTTTGCGGCAGCAGCTATGGTGCTTTGCTTCTTCGAAATTAAGAAGATGATCAAGGCAATTAAGAAATCGGTAGGCGGTCTTACCAAGGTTGCGGAAGGCGATTTGACGGTAAAGATGGACGATGCGGATGTGAAGCGTAAGGATGAAATCGGCGACATTGCCAAGGGCGTAAAGCGGTTGACGGATGAGTTAAGTGTGATTGTAAAAGGCATTCAGGATTCCGCAAAAGACGTTTCCGATTTCTCTGAATTAATGAACGAATCCATGAACAAGATTGCAGACACGGTAAACAGTGTAAATCTTGCAGTGGAAGAGATCGCAAAGGGAGCTACTTCCCAGGCAACGGAGACCATGCAGGCCAATACCCAGGTTGCCCAGATTGGGGAAGCGATTGAGGTTGCGGTAGGCGAGGTTGAGAACTTAAGCGTCAGCGCAAGAAAGATGGACGATTACAGCATCGATGCGGACAAGACTTTACAGGAGCTTCTCATTATCAGTAAAGAAGCAGACGATGCCATCAGCGAGATTAAGAAACAGACCAATGAGACCAATGAATCCGCACAGCAGATTCAGAGAGCAACCGATATGATTACGGCGATTGCCAGTCAGACCAACCTGCTGTCCTTAAATGCTTCCATCGAAGCTGCGAGAGCAGGGGAAGCAGGAAAGGGATTTGCGGTAGTTGCGGATGAAATCAGACAACTGGCAGAACAGTCCCGTAATTCTGCGGAGGAGATTCGTGAAATTGTAGATGCGTTGATTGTGAACTCCGATACCAGTGTTAAGACCATGAACAATGTATCCGACAGTATCGCCACCCAGAATGATAAGTTAGACGAGACCTTAAAGGTATTTGCGGAATTAGGAGCGGAAGTATCTGCGGTTATGCGTGCCATTAAGGAGATTTCCGGTCAGATGAAAGCCTTATCGGATCTTCGTGAGGGTGTTGTAAACATTGTGGAAGGTTTGGCAGCCATTGCAGAAGAAAATGCGGCAGGAGCACAGGAGACTTCCGCATCCATGTTCGAAGTTGGTACTATATTGGAGGAATGCACCAGACAGGCACAGGAACTCGTAACATTAAAACAAGCGCTTGAGGAAGGTGTGGCACGCTTTACGTTGGCAACTGTAACCGAAGAGGGGGCAGTGGCTGGGGAAGCAGTAGAAGGGCCGGCTGTTGAGGCTCCGGTTGCGGACATGGATTCCGTAACGGAAGAATAAGAACAAAGGATGAGTAAGAATACAGGGGCGGTCGTATTGTGATACGACGCCCCGTTTCATTGTGAAGGAGGAGCAATTTCATGGAATTATTACAATATTTGAAGGAAGCGGTAACGCCCTATCACGCAGTAGATATCGGTCGCCGATTGTTAACGGGAGCAGGCTTTGAAGAACAAAAATTAAACGAGCCGTTTTGTCCGAAGCCGGGAAAGAAGTATTTTATTTCTGTGTACGGCACCGGCTTGATTGCATATACCGTCGGAACGGACTTTACACCGGGGGACGAGATACGTTTGGCAGCCGCACATACGGATGCACCATGTTTGCGTATAAAGCCGAGAGCAGAGCTGTTAGCGGGGGAATATAAGCGTCTGGATGTGGAGGTATACGGCGGTGCTATCTTAAATACCTGGTTTGACCGTCCTCTTTCCATTGCGGGCCGGGTGGCATTGCGGGGAACATCTGCGTTATGTCCTCGCTTACAGATGGTAGATTTTCGTCGTCCGCTTCTTACGGTGCCGAATCTGGCCATTCATATGAACCGGGAGGTAAACAAAGGGACAGAATATAAGCCTCAGAGAGATTTGCTTCCGTTACTCGGGATGTTAAAAGAAGGAGAGACGGGAGAGGCATATTTGAAGAGTCTGCTGGCCAAAGAACTGGACGTGGCGGAAGAAGATATTCTGGATTATGATTTGACAGTGTATTGTGCAGAAGAAGCATGTCTGCTTGGGGAAAAGGAGGAGTTCATTTCCGGTCCCCGCCTGGATAATCAGCTTTCCTGCTACGCACTTTTACAGGCCATTATGGAGACGGAACCGGAATCCGGCATCCGGATGGTAGTGTTGTATGATCACGAGGAAATCGGAAGCCGTTCCAAGCAGGGTGCGGACAGTGCTCTCACCAAGGAAGTGCTGGAACGTATTTACGAAGGTCTGGGAGCGGAGGTACGCAGACTTCCGGAGGGCCTTGCCAAGGGAATCCTTTTGTCTGTAGATGGTGCCCATGGCCTGCATCCGAATCGTCAGGACTCCTATGACCCGGTCAACAGAGCGATGTTAAACAAAGGCTTTGCCTTAAAAATAAACAGTAGCCAGCGCTACGCTTATGACACGGAGACGGTGGCCATTGCCCAGATGTTGTGCGAAGAAGCGGGCGTTTCTTATCAGAAGGTGGCAAACCATAGCGATATCGCAGGCGGAAGTACGTTGGGTCCGATTCTTTCAAGCTGGCTTCCGATGCGTGCCATAGACATGGGAGTACCGATGCTTGCAATGCATTCCGCAAGAGAGCTGGCAGGGAAGGATGACGTAGAAGGACTTACGCAGTTTTTGACAAAATTCTTTTGTGCAAAAGCCACAAAAAAGGAATAGGAATAAGGTCTTATATTGACAAAACAGGCAAATTATAGTATACTGTGAAAGCAATCAATATTAGGAGAAGGTATTGATTTAGAGGACGAACGTTGGGGAACGTGCAAAGGCATTGAAAAAGACCGGCCTGAAAGTGCGGTACGTAAGTGACCGGACTGAGGACCGGTTTTTTTCTATGTTAAGAATCTAAACATAAGTCGGAGGAAGTATGAATTTAATTACCATAGAAGGAATTTCAAAAAGCTATACGGAACGGATGTTATTCGATGAGGTGTCACTGGGCATCAACGAGGGAGACCGTATCGGACTCATCGGAATTAACGGAACGGGAAAATCCACCTTTTTAAAGATTGTGGCTGGAATAGAAGAACCGGATGCAGGTTCGATTACAAAGGGAAAAGATGTCCGCATCGGATATTTGCCCCAGAATCCGGAGTTCGATGATAAAAAGACACTGTTGGAAAATATTGTGGAAGGACTGGTGCATCCGGAGGAGTACCGGGATATTCCGGGAGAAGCGGCCGCTATGCTTCGTAAGCTTGGTATCTACGAGCCGGGGGTAATGCCCTCTACTCTTTCCGGCGGCCAGAGAAAGAGAGCAGCACTGGTTCGGACCCTTTTGATGCCCGCAGATGTACTGGTATTGGATGAGCCCACCAACCATTTGGATTCTGCTATGACGGAATGGCTGGAAGAGTATTTGAAAAAGAACGGAAAAGCATTGATTATGATTACCCACGACCGGTATTTTCTGGATGCGGTGACCAACCGCATTGTGGAACTGGACAAGGGGAAGTTATATTCTTATAAGGAAAAC
>JAZNBY010000131.1:0-12189 GCA_045587325.1 Lachnospiraceae bacterium
AAGAAGGACTGGATGAACTGTACGACACGATAGAGAAGATGTTTTTCGGAAAAGAACTTTCCTATAATGAAGAACTGTATATTACGGGAGAGAGACAAAAACAGTCGTTGCAGGCAGCTTATGATGCTATGGAAAAAGTACTGGAGAGCATCGAGGCAGGACTTCCGGAAGATTTTTATTCCATTGATTTGATGCAGGGCTACGAAAGTCTTGGCGAGATTACGGGAGAATCGGTGGATGAGGATTTGGTGAACACCATTTTCCGGGAATTTTGTATGGGAAAATAGAGGAGCGAAATTATGGACCAGATTTATGAAAGTTATGATATTGCGGTAGTCGGTGCAGGACATGCCGGCTGTGAAGCTGCTCTGGCATGTGCCAGACTTTCTTTCCGTACGGTTTTATTTACGGTCAGTACGGAAAGTATTGCACTGATGCCATGTAATCCTAACATCGGAGGAACTTCCAAGGGACATCTGGTAAGAGAAATCGATGCCCTTGGCGGTGAGATGGGTAAAAATATTGACAAGGCCTATATTCAATCCAAAATGTTGAATAAATCCAAAGGTCCGGCAGTACATTCCCTGCGTGCTCAGGCAGATAAGCAGGAATATTCCACGGAGATGCGCAGAGTGTTGGAAAATACGGACAATCTCACCATCAAGCAGGCGGAAATTGCGGAGATTCTCACAGAGGATGATCAGATTACCGGTGTGAAGACTGCATCCGGGGCAATTTATCCGTGTCGTGCTGCAATTTTGTGTACGGGTACGTATTTGAAAGCCCGCTGTATTTATGGTGATGTCAGTACCTACACCGGTCCGAATGGATTGCCGGCAGCAAATCATTTGACTGACAGTCTGATTGCTCACGGTATCGAGATGTACCGGTTCAAAACCGGAACTCCGGCAAGAATTGATAAGCGTACCATTGACTTCTCGGTTATGGAGGAACAGTTCGGGGACGAAAAGGTAGTTCCGTTTTCCTTTACCACAGACCCGGATTCTTTAACAAAACCGCAGGTTTCTTGCTGGTTAGCCTATACAAATGAGCAAACACATGATATTATAAAGAAGAACATTGACCGTTCGCCTCTGTATTCCGGTGTGATACACGGAACAGGCCCGCGGTATTGTCCGTCCATTGAGGACAAAGTAATGAAATTTGCCGACAAGGACCGGCATCAGATATTTATTGAGCCGGAAGGCAATTATACCAACGAAATGTACATTGCCGGTATGTCCAGTTCTTTGCCGGAGGATGTGCAGGTAGCTATGTACCGTTCCGTAAAAGGAATGGAACATGCCCAGATTGTTAAAAATGCGTATGCCATAGAGTACGATTGCATCAATCCGATGCAGTTAAAGGCTAGCCTGGAGTTTAAGAAAATAAGCGGATTGTTTAGTGGCGGACAGTTTAACGGCAGTTCCGGTTACGAGGGAGCAGCAGCCCAGGGCTTGATTGCGGGAATCAATGCCGTAAGAAAATTGCAGGGGAAAGAACCTCTGATTTTGGATCGGTCCGAAGCTTATATCGGCGTATTAATCGATGACCTTGTGACAAAGGAAACCCACGAACCGTATCGTATGATGACATCCCGTGCGGAATATCGTTTGATTTTGCGTCAGGACAATGCGGATTTGCGTCTGACCAAGTACGGCTATGAGGTAGGTTTGATTTCGGAAGAGCGTTATCAGAAATTAAAAGAAAAAGAAGCCATGATTGAGGCAGAGATTGTCCGTGCCAAGGAGACAACCATCGGTGGAACGGAAAAGGTACAGGAACTTTTAACTACGCTTGGCAGTACGCCGTTAAAGTCCGGCAGTACCTTGGCGGAATTGATTACCAGACCGGAGCTTACCTATGATATGCTTGCCCCAATTGATAAGAATCGTCCGTCTCTTCCGGCAGATGTGACGGAACAGGTAGAGATTGAGTTAAAATATGAAGGTTATATCCGTCGTCAGATGAGCCAGGTAGCTCAGTTTAAGAAGATGGAGCACAAACGGATTCCGGAGGATATTGACTATGATGCAATTCCTTCCATTCGTATTGAAGCAAGACAGAAATTAAAGCAGGTACGACCGGAGAATGTGGGACAGGCTTCCCGTATTTCCGGAGTGTCCCCGGCGGACATTTCGGTTCTGCTGGTTTATTTGGGACGTTAAGCTTGAGGAAAGGAGAATGCTATGCGGGATAATTCCATATTGGTAAAAGGTGCAGAAAAGATAGGCATTGTATTAAGTGAAAAACAGCAGCAGCAGTTTGAATCTTACTATGACTATTTGGTTGCGCAAAATGAAGTGATGAATTTGACGGCAATTACCGAATACGAAGAAGTTTTGCAGAAGCATTTTCTGGACAGTTTATTTATGGCAAAGACCATAAAGGATTTTGACGGAAAGAAGGTACTGGATTTAGGTACCGGAGCCGGATTTCCGGGGATTCCGCTTAAAATTGCATTTCCGGAAACGGAATTTGTATTAATGGATTCCTTGAATAAAAGAATCGGCTTTTTGAACAGAGTTATTGAACTTCTGGATTTGAAAAAAATAACTGCCGTTCATGCAAGGGCGGAGGAAGCGGCAAGAAAGTCGGAGTATAGGGAAAACTTTGATTATTGTGTTTCCAGAGCAGTGGCAAGACTGGCCACCTTGTCCGAATTTTGTATTCCGTTTGTAAAAGAAACCGGGTATTTTGTTTCCTATAAAGCCGGGGATTGCAGGGAAGAATGCGAGGAAGCAAAAAAGGCAATTTCCATTCTTGGCGGGAAAGTGATTCGTCAGGAAGAATGTTTACTCCCGGATACGGACATTGCAAGAACCTTTGTGGTGATAAGGAAAGAAAAGAAAACTCCGGAAAAATATCCGAGAGGACAAGGAAAGCCGGTAAAGCAACCATTATAGGATATGAAAGAAAGAAGGACGTAAGATGATTTGCGGCAGATATTATTTGGGACTGGATCACATGGATGAAATCGCACCGATTCGTAGGGAAGTATTCGGTGGAGAACAGGGTTTTAGTGAAAATATTCTCTTTGATGAGACGGATGAAACTGCGATTCAGGCAGTTGTATATAAGGATATTGACAGAACAATTCCGGTCGGTGTAGGCCGTCTTCACAGAATCGGTACCGATGGAGAATATAAGATTGGCCGGATTGCGGTAAAGAAAGAGGAACGTGGATGCGGCTACGGAGATTTTATTGTTCGCATGTTAGTGGACAAGGGTCTCATGATGGGTGCCGACAGAGTGTTGGTAGGAGCGCAGCCTCATGCGGTAGCATTTTATCAGAAGATTGGATTCCGTCCGGTGGGAGAAACTTATGTGGAAGCCGGAATTGAACACACAGTCATGGAGATCAGACAAAATACGGTGTGCAAAGCATGCCAGGGTCATACTACAAAATAATACTTTTTGTTTGAGAGGTAATATGGAGGAGGGTCGTATTGGAGATGAATCGATTTACAGAGGAAGAGGCATGTCGTTGTCTGGAAACATTGGAAGAGGAAAATGAAGGAAGTCTTTCCGGAATTATTGAAGCAATTCAAAATACGGAGCAGAGCTTGCGGGAGATTCAATATGAACTACAGGATTTAGACCAAAAGCAGGA
This sequence comes from Lachnospiraceae bacterium, assembly GCA_045587325.1. Classification (GTDB taxonomy): domain Bacteria; phylum Bacillota; class Clostridia; order Lachnospirales; family Lachnospiraceae; genus SIG307. The sequence continues at coordinate 3,614 of JAZNBY010000131.1, forward strand.
TTCCAATATGACTTTTTTTTCTCCGATAGGAGTCTGTGAAGAGGGGGAAGAAAAGCAAGAATTGTACCGGAAGGCCGAGCAGTTAAAAGAGGAAATGCTACTGTTAGAGGAAAAGCTTTCCCGGTATAAGCATCGGAAGGAACAGTTGCAGGGTATGAGAACTCTGTTGTTATCTGCAACGAGGGATGCGGATACTGCTTCTTTTTCAACGGAAAACACAATGTTAGCCAAAGATCATGGAATGCATATTCTGGAGTCCCATGAACATGATAGAAACCGTATTGCCCGGGACCTGCACGATTCGTCGGTACAGTCCCTGACCTGTTTGGTACACAAGACGGAATTGTGCTTGCGACTTGTGGATATGGATACGATACGCGTGAAGTTAGAACTGCAGACCATGATAGAAACCATTAAGACAATTATCAATGGTATGCGGGAAATAATTTATGATTTACGGCCGATGTCACTGGAAAATTTGGGATTGGCAGCTACAATTGAAGCATATTGTTTGCAACATAAGAAGAACTATGACATTGAAGTAGAATTTCAAAAACAGGAAGAAGAACCGAAGTTACCGTTTATCCTGATGGTGACGGTATATCGCATTTTGCAGGAAGCCGGATGCAATGTAGTAAAACATTCCGGTGCAACAAAAATGTGCGTGACACTTTCCTATGAAAATGGTACACTTATTCTTGAAGTGAAAGATAATGGAAAAGGATTTGATGCAAAAGCAGTGCTTGCATCCGAAAAGGAAAAGCTTCACGGCTTTGGATTGGCAATGATGAAGGAACGAACCGCGTTGCTTGGCGGTAGTATTCGTATCGAATCCGTAAGCGGAGAAGGAACTATGGTGCATGTGGAGGTACCGTTACAAGAGAAGGAGGACATTGTTGGGGATGATTAATGTAATGTTGGTGGATGACCATTCTATGGTCCGGGAAGGAATTAGACAGCTTCTTGAGTTGGATGGGGATATTAAAGTAATCGGTGAAGCAGGCAACGGTATGATTTGTCTGGATATGTTAGAAACATTGACACCGGATGTCATTCTTCTGGATATTAATATGCCGCAGATGGATGGCTTACAGGTTCTTGCAAAGCTTAAGGAGAAGAAGTTAAATAAGAAGGTTTTGATTTTGACCATTCACAATGAAGTGGAATATTTAATGCGGGCAGTGGAAATCGGAGTGGCAGGCTACTTGTTAAAGGATTCCGAATCTTCTGTTTTAAAGGAAGCAATCTTTGCGGTATATAATGGAGATAGTTTTATTGATTCTACCATGACTCCTTTGTTGAAAGAGCAGAATTATTTGAAAGAACTGCAGAAGGAAGCCAGAAGTAAAGAGAAAGTATTATCTACAAGAGAAATTGAAGTATTATGTGCCTTGGCGGAAGGATTGTACAATAAGGAAATTGCTTCAAAGTTACAGATTAGTGAGAAGACTGTAAAAAATCATGTTTCCAACATTTTTAAGAAAATAGGTGTTTCGGACCGTACACAGGCGGCGGTATATGCTATTCGTCATAAGTTTGTTGATATCAAATAAATGTTTCACGTGAAACATTTGATGGGCGAAGCAAAACGTGAAGATGTTTCACGTGAAACATGGATTGTGAACAGGAAGGATGAGATGTTATGGGACGTGCAATTGCTGTTGCCAACCAGAAAGGTGGCGTAGGTAAAACAACTACGGCGATTAATCTTGCCGCATGTCTTGCCGAAAAAGGAAAGAAGGTTCTTGCTATTGATATTGATCCGCAGGGAAATATGACAAGCGGACTTGGCGTAAATAAAAAGAAATGCAAGGAAACCTCATACAATCTGATTATTGGTGAATGTGAATTAAAAGATTGCCTTAAGAAAAGTGTTATGGATGGGGTGATTGTTGTGCCGTCCAATGAACATCTTGCTGCGGCAGAGATTGAATTGATTGGACTGGAGAAAAAAGAATATATTCTGAAAAAGTATATCGATCAGGTAAAGGATGAGTACGATTATATTATTATTGATTGTCCTCCGTCTTTGAATACCCTTACAATAAATGCTATGACAACTGCGGACACAGTTTTGGTACCGATTCAATGTGAGTATTACGCATTGGAAGGTTTGTCCCAGTTGTTACATACCATCGAACTGGTAAAGAAGAGACTGAATCCGGACTTGGAGATGGAAGGTGTCGTATTTACTATGTTTGATTCCAGAACAAATCTATCCTTACAGGTAGTGGAGAATGTAAGGAAGAACTTAAATGAGAACATTTATAAATCCATTATTCCTAGAAATGTAAAGTTGGCAGAAGCACCGAGTCACGGACTTCCGATTATTTTATATGATTCCAAGTGTAATGGAGCGGAAGGATATCGGGCACTGGCAGATGAAGTCATTGAGCGGGATGTACGAGACTGGTATCAGTATTAAGGAGGAGAAAAATGGCAGTAAAGAAGAAACCGGCACTGGGAAACGGACTGGAAGGCTTGTTCGGAATAGATGAATCTGTAGAATCTGAGAAGAAAGATAATGTTTCACGTGAAACATTTTTACGATTATCGGAAATCGAACCGAATCGTACTCAACCGAGAAGAAATTTCGATGAGGATGCATTGCAGGAATTAGCGGATTCTATTAAGCAGTATGGTGTGATTCAGCCGATTGTAGTGCAAAAGAAGGGGAAACGCTATGAGATTATTGCCGGCGAGCGCCGTTGGAGAGCCGCAAGAAAAGCAGGTCTTCTGGAGGTCCCGGTTATTGTAAAGGAATTTGCGGCAGAAGATATTTTTGCCATTGCGTTGATTGAAAACATTCAGCGTCAGGACTTAAATCCTATTGAAGAAGCGCAGGCATACAGCCGTTTGATCGAGGAACACCATTTAAAGCAGGATGAATTGGCAGAAAAAGTGGCGAAAAACCGTGTTACCATTACAAACTCTATGCGTTTGTTAAAGTTGGATGAGCGGGTACAGCAGATGTTGATTGATAATATGCTGACCGGCGGACATGCCAGAGCATTGCTTGCCATTACCGATAAGGAGAGACAGCATACATTGGCTTTGAAGGTTTTTGACGAGAAGTTGAGTGTGCGCGAAACGGAAAGCCTTGTGAAAAAGGAACTTCAGCCGGAGACAGAGAAAAAAGAAACCAAGGTAGAAAAAGAGTCCGGCGACCAGGTAATCTATCGGGAAATTGAGAACAATATGAAGAACATCCTGGGCACCAAGGTAGAGATTAAGAAGAAGGCAAAGAACAAAGGTCGTATCGAAATTGAATATTATTCCTTGGAAGAATTGGAAAGACTGATTGAGTTAATAAATCGTTTAAAGTAGAGGTAGAAGAAGATGAATAATGATGCAACAGTGATTGCGGGGATGAAGACAGAAGAAGTGTTACGTCTTTCCCTGATTGTTGGGGGCGCCGCAGCAATTCTGGCAATGGGTTTGGCGATTCTTGTAGTGATTTGCCTGATAAAGATTAGAAAGTTGAACAAAAAATACGGTGTGTTTATGAAAGGTTCTACCGGAAAGGATTTAGAGGCTTCCATTTTCACCAGATTTGCGGAACTCGATACAATCAAATCGGACATTGAGTTTATGTCCGGCAAGTTAAATATTGCATGTGATATGTTGTTGACTGCATATCAGAAGATGAGCATTGTAAAGTATGATGCCTTTAAAGAAATGGGCGGAAAGCTTAGCTTCTCTTTGGCTATGTTAGACGATAAGAACAATGGTTATATCTTAACTTCCGTTCATACAAGAGAAGGCTGTTACACCTATGTAAAAGAAATTATTAAGGGCGAATCTTTTGTGGTACTTTCGGAAGAGGAGCGTAAAGCATTGGAAGAGGCAAAAAACAAGCGTAATTATATGGCATAGGGAATAAGGAGGCAGATACATTGAGGAGAATCATGGTTGAGTTTATCAAGGATGGAGACATTCTTGCGAAAGACCTTTTTACTTCCTCAGGTGTAGTGTTGATGTCTGAGGGAGCAAGTTTAAAAAAAGAATATATTGCACGGTTGCTGGAACTGGAGATCGACCAGGTCTATATTCGGGAGGATGCGTCGACGAAGACGTTAGATTCCGAGAGTATTATTGAAGAAGAAGTAAAAGCACAATGTGCCGAGCTGGTGCGAAACAGTATGCAGAAGTACGCTTATGCGGACAGTGATGAATTAAAAGAGATGGTAAAAGTGGCAGACGAAATGATTGCGGATATTCTGAGTCAGCCGGAGATTATGTATAATGTTTCCTGCGTAAGAGAAAAGAGCAATGCTTTGTATCTGCATTCCATCAATGTGGCCGCAATCTCTACATTGATCGCATTGCGTGCCAAGCTTTCCAAGAAAAAAGTGCGGGAGATTACAACAGGGGCGCTGCTACATGATATCGGTTATACAACCGTGACTGTGGAAACTTCCGATTTGATTTTGGACACCTGTGAAGAAAAAGTACAAAAAGAAGTCATGCATCATGTTATTTACGGATATACTGATGTTGAGAAAAAAGACTGGATAACAAAGACGGTAAAAGATATTATTTTGCATCATCATGAGCGACTGGACGGAAGCGGATACCCGTTTCACCACACAGGAAAGCATCTAAAGAAGGAAGTTTGCATTGTTGCTTTGTGTGACCAGTTTGATAGTATGATTTACGGGAACCTGATGCCACGGTACAAAGTGCGGGAGGCTATGGAGTATTTGTTGAGCCAGGCCGGAGTGAAGTTTGATTTTGACCTGGTGCAGTTGTTTATGGAATCTGTGGCGGCATATCCAATCGGCATTACCGTGACCACCAATGAAGGGGACACGGCAGTAGTGGTACGACAGAATTATAAGTTTCCGACCCGTCCGGTCATCCGGTTGATAAAGAATGCAGAGGGACATCCGTATCAGGAAAACGAAGAGCGGGATTTGACAAAGTGTCTTACCCTTTTTATTGTGGATTCGGTGGAGTATTAGAAAAGTTGAGGTAATGAAATGCATAGCTTTTTGAAAACAGTGGGTTTTCGGGATATCAAAAGCAGAAAAGAAGTAGAGCAGCTGGTGCGCCTGGTGATTGAGCAAGGTGCGGAGCGATACATGGCGACTCTAGGAAATAAAACCGTGTTTGCGGAGATTTTTTTAGAGGTAGCAGACAATATAGGAGTAGCCCTGCGTGGGGAATATGATGAAAAAGGGGCTTTTCATATGGAACACTATTTCCCGTATATGAAAGGAAAGAACACCAGTTCGAATGAAGCGGTTTTCATTAGCAAGCGGGTGGATACGGATGCCTTCACGGGAATGTGTGAGGATTATCGTATTGGCGTTTCCCTGATTTTCTATTTGCAGAATGTAACGGATTATGTATCCGGCGGATACCCGGAGGATCGGAGGGAACGTCCTATTACATTGGCGGCATTAGCCTCCGAAGGAAAGGTGTTACTTCCTACTATATCCATGAAGGAGGCCCCGGTGAAGGAACCGGTGGATACATCGGGAAGAACCAAACTCATCGAAGCTGCCAGAAAAGGCGACAAGGAAGCCATGGAGGCATTGACCATTGATGATATTGATCTGTATGCGCAGATTAGTAAGCGACTGAAGACAGAAGATATTTATTCTATTGTGGAAACCACATTTATTCCGTATGGTTCTGAGTCAGACAATTATACGATTCTGGCAATGATTGATTCTGTGACGGAATGTGTGAACCGTATTACCGGAGAAGAGCTATATGCTATGGATTTACGTTGCAATGATCTCTGTTTTCCGGTGTGCATCAGCAAAAAGGATTTGTATGGGGAACCAAAGCCGGGACGTCGGTTCCGGGGAAATATCTGGATGCAGGGAACGGTAGAGTTTCAACGATAAAGAGTTGACGAACCCGGGAAATCATAGTAAAATAAGTGAGTACAAAAGGTCGCTTTAGTTAAATGGATATAACAAGCCCCTCCTAAGGGCTAGTTGAGGGTTCGATTCCCCCAAGCGACGTTCGGGCCGTGCTTTGCACGTCCCTTTTTTGTCCGCGCGGTGTCCCATTCTTATAAGCAGAGAAACTTTACTAATACCCTCCATTTCTATGGATAATCTCCTTTTTGCATGTCGCAACGCTCCGTCAAACTTCCTCTAAGAACGACTAGGACGCTCGGGAGCGACCTAGCGCCCAGTCTTATCTAAGAGGTGATTTCGACTGCGCTAAAAGCGCGACCCTTCGGGAATGCAAAAATCAGAGTATCCATAGAAATGGGGGGTTCAAACTTAATTTTCTTACTGCTTATAAGAATCCGCCACGCCCGAAGCCACCGCGCATGTGGAAAGCAACTGTCGGTTGACAAAATGACAGGCACTGATGGTTGTATGCAACCTTGAAACATGATATAGTGAATGTAAGCAAATTGATGATGAGGTGAAGTTTATGATTTTAGCAGACAAAATTATTAGGCTCAGAAAAAAGAACGGTTGGTCCCAGGAAGAATTTGCCAATAAAATGAATGTATCCAGGCAGGCGGTTTCCAAATGGGAAGGAGTACAAAGTATTCCGGACATTGAGAAAATACTGCAGATGAGTGAGTTGTTTGGTGTTACCACAGATTACTTATTAAAAGACGAGGTGGAGGAGGAAGAGTTTACGGGAGCCGAAACGGATTGTACGGTGCGTAAGGTTTCTTTATCGGAAGCCAATGAGTATTTGGCTTGGAGAAATCGTGCCTCCATCGGAATCGCAGTGGCAACGTATCTGTGCATTTTTGCAGTGATTCCGCTATTGATTTTAGGAGTGTCGGCAGAGGTGCCGGGCTTTCCTCTTTCAGAAAATGTAGCCGGAGGCTTGGGAATGGCACTTTTGCTTTTGTTGGTTACTCCTGCAGTTGCTGTTTTTGTAATGATTGGAATTAAAAATGCACCGTATGAGTTTTTGGAAAAAGAGACATTTGAGACAGAGTATGGTGTTTCCGGCATGGTGAAAGAACACCAGAAAAAGTATCGCAAGAATTATGTAAGGAATAATACGATTGCTACCTGTTTGTGTATATTGTCTCCGGTTACATTATTTATTGGTGCCTTTATGGAAAATATTTTTTTATTGGTAATCATGTTGTCGGTTACGATGTTAGTGGCAGGAGCAGGTGCAACGCTCTTTATTGTGACCGGTGTCCGTTGGGCGGCTATGCAAAAACTTTTAAAAGAGGGAGAATTTACCGACACCGAAAAGGAGAAAGGGAAGGGAAAAGGAGCTATTGCCCTCGTGTATTGGTCGTTAGCTACTGCAATCTATCTTGTCTGGATGTTTGTGGATTCCCAGGCACAACGATGGAATAGTTTGAGTTGGATTGTGTGGCCGGTAGCAGGAGTTTTGTTTGCCGGGGTCCTGGCAGTATATAATGCATGGGCGGATAGGAAAAAATGAATGCAAAATAAGACAGGCACGAAAAGTGCAGATAAAAAACCGCTGATAAAGAAATCCTCATCAGCGGTTTTATTTTTATAGAAATCTAAATTACTTCAATGCATCAACGAGCTTCTGAAGAGCTTCAAGAGCCTCATCCGGGAGCTTGTCGTAGCCGTTCTTTGCAGTAGAGAACTTAGCAACTGCATCTACACGATTCTGCATAGCATCCTTTAACTGAGCAAGGTAATCAGCATCCTTCATATCCGGAGTGAAGCCTTCCCAATCCATGATCTCGATGTCAGCAAACGGACCCCACTGAGTGAAGCTTGCCTTGCCTTCAACGATAGCTTCTAAGATACCAAGAGTATCAGCCGGCTTAACCTTCTTGCCCATGAAATCACCGGTGTTGATGATGTAGCAATCTACGTTCTTCTCTTCTACGAGCTTCTTGAACTTCTCATAGTCGTTAACAAGCGGGTAGGTTCTGAACGGGTTAGCGTACGGAACGATACGAAGTGCATTCAGGTCGGTACCTGCTGCAACACGCTCTGCAGTAGAGGTCTTGGTTGCAAGAGTTGCACCCATTACGGAAGCAAGAGCTGCACCCTTTAACTTAACTACCGGCGGAATGGTCGGGTCTTTCATAATCCAGAAAATGGAATTAACCGGGGACTCGATCTTATCTACGCGGTTCGGAGACCAAAGCTTAGACTTGATTGCACGGCCGTTACCGTTACGGATATCTTCGGTTACGAGCTGGATCTTACCATCCTCGTCCAAAGTAGCGGAACAGTTCTGAGCGGATAACAAATACTTGTTGTCCGGGCAGCCGGTCGGGTAGTCGGAAGTCTTATCGAAGTAGGTCGGCTCAAGTGCGATGGAAGCACAGGTGTCGGAGTTGATGATGAATGCATCATCGTGAAGAACGGTAACACCGTACTTGCCACCGTGCTTAGCGTGGGTTAAAGTGGACTTACCGGATCCGGAGAGACCGAATACGGAAGCAACGTACTTGGAACCATCAGCAAGGGTGTATTCCTTCTGTCCGCCGTGGCAGGAAGCATAACCGTTACGGTTTGCAATAGCCCAAGCCATGGTGAGGGTACCCTTCTTGTGCTCACCGAAGTATCTCATACCAAGGATTGCAGCACAGTTTTCATTGGTGTCGAAGTAGCAGAGCGTAAGCGGATCGCTTAAGCAGC
>JAZNBY010000132.1:0-20056 GCA_045587325.1 Lachnospiraceae bacterium
CTGCTTTGCCAAAATCCCGGTAGCAGAAAGTACGCCCTGTATCATTTCCGTCAAATCAAACCGGGCAAACTCCACCTTAGTTGTACCGTACTCCAAATGATTTAAGGAAAGAAGCTTCTTTACCATGGTATTCATTTTGGAAGCCTCATCGATAATCACATCACAATAGAACTCCCTGTCCTCCGGACTGTCGCTTATATTGTCCTTCAGACCTTCCGCATACCCCTGAATCAGCGCTATCGGTGTTTTCAGCTCATGGGTGACATTGGATAAAAACTCTTTTCGCACCTCTTCCGCCTTCGTCTTTTTCTCCAAGTCCGTCTGCAGCTCGTTGTTTGCACTCTTCAGTTCGGAAATGGTCTTCTCTAATGTTTCGGACAGTATATTAATACTGTTTCCCAAAGCACCGATTTCATCTTTGCTCTTTATTTCATATTTTACATCAAAATTCAACTCGGACATTTCCTTTGCGATATCTGCCAACTGTAACACCGGCTTTGTAAAACGCCGGCTCACAAAATACATGATAATTGATATGATAATTGCACTGGCCAGGCCCGCATACACCAGAAACTTGTTGGCCACTTTTACGCTCTCCTGCATACTTTCCACATTGGAACGCATCAGAATAATATCACCGTTTTCAAGCTTTCCTACCAACTCGATGTACTTTGACTTCATCCGCATGTCATACAGGGAAAATACACTGTAATCTTCCTTCTCGATTTCTAACTGCTTATCCCGCAACCGGTCGGAAAATCCCGGCAACAAATAATCTCCGATCAATTCCCAGATAATCATGTCATCCGGATTATTCTTTCCTCCCGCACCATAAACGTACCGGATTATATCGGCAGGGCTCTCGTTCTTTGCCATTACATCCTTTGTGATTACTGTGGTAATATTGGCCTTTTCGCACAAAATATCCAGCTGCAGGCGAAGGTCTTCCGAAAGCAGAATACCGGCTCCCTCTGCAGACGCTTCTCCTGTTTCTTCCGCTATGAGACTGTCGATTTTTCCGTACAGTTTTCCCAGCTCTTTCTGCTTACTGGATTCGTAATATTTTACCAGAAAGGTTTCATTCAAAACAAGACAAAGTGCCACCGTACCGAATACGGCGGCAAATGTCAAAAGAATCATTTTCAATCTTACGGAACGTCTCCCGTGCTTCATATGTTACACCTCGAATTTGTATCCCATTCCCCAGATGGTTTTAATGTAATCTCCCTTTGGTCCCATCTTGCTCCTTAGTTTTTTTACATGGGTGTCTATGGTTCTGGCATCTCCGAAATAATCGTAATTCCATACATTATTTAAAATACGCTCTCTGGAAAGTGCCATTCCCTTATTATCGATAAAATAAGCCAGCAGTTCAAACTCCTTGACGCTCAGATCAATCTCTGTCCCGTCAACCGTAACCGTATGTGCCGATTTATCAAGCACGATGCCGCCGATTTCCGTGGTCTCCGCAGCAACGGTACCTGCTCTTCGCAACACTGCCTCCACTCTGGCCACCAGAATCTTCGGACTGAAAGGTTTGGAAATATACTCATCCACACCCAGTTCGAATCCCAACAGTTCATCCCGTTCATCGCTTTTGGCCGTCAACATAATAATCGGCACCGAGGAATACTGTCTGATTTCCTTACATACCTGCCAACCGTCCATCCTCGGCATCATTACATCCAGGATAATCAGGTCAATATCGTTTTTGTCAAAAAACAGATCCACTGCCTGTTCCCCGTTTTCCGCTTCCAGTACTTCGTAATTGCTCTTTGCCAGAAAGTCATGTACCAGCTTCCGCATTCTGCTTTCATCATCCACAACCAGTATTTTAATCCGATCCATCTCCTACCTCCTGCCAAATGCTTCTGCTACAACAATACCACCGGATTATGGAAATTCTGTGTCTGCTTTACGCTTAAACTGTGAACTCCTACTGTAACCCGGCTTCCCGTTCCGAAAGCTGCTCTTCCCGTTCTATCAGTTCCTGTTCCCACGCATGCAACATCTTTTCCTTCTCCGTCAGTTCTTCCTTCCAGCCCGCATACTCATCCACCACTTTTTTCTCATAGTCCGTAAACGGAGAGGCTGTGCCGAACAACCGGATTGCAAACAACAGCACGATAACAACGCAAAGTACCGCCACCGCAAAAGATAACGTCTTTACACGACCCTTATATAATTCCAACAACTTCTGTTCTCTTGTTTTTACTGCCGGTGTCTCTGTTTTCTTTCTTGGAGCAGGCAGCGCTGCCAGACTGTTCTCCGCAACAACGCCGGATTCCAGCGCCCGGGACCTAAGCTCTTTTAAAAAACTGATTCCCGGTTCCGTTACAAGCGTCCCCTTCTCCACCAGGCGATTATACAGCCTTACCACCGTCTTCATGTTGGTAAGATCTGCTTTGGAACGGATATAGTCTATTACTTCCGCTTCTTTTTTTGCTTCCTCCAATTCCTTTTGGGAAGAAAATGTAAATCCCATATAAGTATAAGTTTTTCCTCTTTCCATCCGTTTCATCCTTTTCCATGCAATTATTAAATAAAGTAACAAAACGCCTTATGTTATACTATTGATTCCAGTATAACATAAAGCGCCTATTTTGCAAAGTAAATCCTTACGCCTGCTGCTCCGCTTTTCCGTTTCTCATCATCTTGAAAACCACTGCCAGAACAATCAAAATCACACCCACAATAATCATGGTAATACCAAAACTCAAGATCGTACCGAATACCGGTGTCAGTATGCTGGTCACCGCGGTATCAATCTCTCCGCCGAACTCCGTCAGCACATCCTCTTTTCCCAAAAAGCGATTGATAAAACCAAACACCACCTGTTGCAACATCTTAGCAACCACGCAAATGCAACCGCCGATGATTACCGGAACTGCCGATAACACAAATCCCGCCGTTCTGAACCAGAAACAACCCAGCAAAAGTACAATCGCTCCGAATACAATACCATATACGGCAATCCTAAGAAGACCGCTCTTTTCACTCATTTCTCCAAAGAAATCAAATAACTTTCTAACTGTCTTATCCTGCACAACTTCGTACAGGGTCTTGTTAATCTCCTCTTCCGTTTCTTCTGCTATATTATTGATGGCACCGTCAATCTTTTCCTCAAACTCGTCGTTCCACACATCCTCAAAGGTAATCATCTTCTCGTCCAGCAAATCGGAAAATGCTCCTACACCATTTGTCCGGTCATAGGCATCCTCCAAAGCCTCCAACGAAGTTACATCATAAGAAGCATACTCCTCAAGCAAATCATCTTCGATGTTTTCCCAGAAGTCATGAATGAACTCCGTATCAAAAAACTCGGACTTGGTATCGTTTACCCAGGCAGAATACAAATCTCGGAACCCGCCTTCGGCAACCCTGCTGACACCTCTGCGCAATTCCTTCACAAACGGGTCAATGTCAATCTGTGGCTTACTTCCGTCGTATACTGCCACAAGCACCTCAGCTATTACGTCATCTACCCATTCCTTCGTAATACTGCCAAGTACCACATCCTTTAAAAAATCGTCCTTGAGGGCTTCTACATGAACACCATCCAACACCCGCTCTTCCAAAACATCTAACACGATATCGGACAACCCGATGTCTTCTACTTTCTTCTCAATCGCTTCTTTCGATACAACGGAAGACACTCCCATGGCAGCGCCTCCCACCGGTATCCCTACAATGAGAATCGGAATCAATACTATGCTGAAAATAATACCGATGACACGTAAAACCTTTTTAGCCGTCCCGCATTTTTTTTCGTTTTCCATCTTTGTTGTACCCCTCTGAATTCTTTTGCTAATGGTCCGAAAATACAAAATCCTCTTATAAATAGTATAGCACACTGCAACTAATTTGCAACTGTTTTCTTCCTAACAAGAAAGGCAAAAACGCTCTTTTTCAAGGCCTCCCAGTGTACCTTTATAACACAATTGCAACTCCAGAGTATTCCTGATGTCTACCGGGTGATACAGCTCCGGTGACTTGGTAAGTTCCATCAGTCCTACTTCCTTTAACGTCTCTGCAACAAACTGGGAACAAAAGTACTTATTCTTACGTTTCAGGGCGATGCCGAAGAAACATAAGAAGGTTCCTAATACGTTATATCTGTACTGTTTTCTGTGCGGCAGCATTTTTCTGAACTTATCATAAATCAGTTCGTATGTATCCGACGGCACTGCCATGCGGTACAAAGCGCAAGGGGCCTTTTTACTCTTTGCCATGAGTCCCTTTTCGATGCTTTCATGTACAAAACCGGCCGGAAGTGGCAGCTTCGTATAACGTCTCGCAAAGCTGTAAAACTCCGTACAGTCACTCTCCATTCCGATTGATATATGTGTATATTCGTCCCTGGTTGCAACATGAATAATTCTGGAAAACAACGACCGGGTCCGTACTAATAAAAGATAAATATCTTTTGTATCCTGATGTTCCATACTCCTTATCGTACCCCTTTCGGTAAAGCTTTATTTCTAAGCTCCTCTCATAATAATACACTCCCACCCTCAAAAAAGCAAGTAATTTCCGTTATTTCATATTATTTCCCACCCTTATAGGCCACCTCGTTTTCCGGTTCCTTCCCTTCAAAGTATCGCTTCAGATTTTCAAAGGTTGTTTCCGCTATATTATTTAATGCTTCCCTGGTAAGAAATGCCTGATGGGATGTCAACAATACATTCGGCATGGAAATGATTCTGGCCAGTTCATCATCCGGCATTACCTCTCCGGAATAATCCTCATAAAAGAAATCTCCTTCTTCCTCATACACATCCAGACCGGCTGCACCCACTTTTCCGCTTTTTAACCCCTCAATCAAAGCTGTGGTATCAATCAATGCTCCTCTGGAGGTATTTACAATCATCACACCGTCCCGCATACAACCGATAGCTTCCTCATCAATCATATGATAAGACTCTTTGGTCAAAGGACAATGTAGGGAAATCATGTCCGCCTGCCTGCACAGGGTTTCAAAACTCACATACTCAATATCCGGAAGCGCTGCCGGATACGGATCATAAGCAATCACCTTCATTCCGAATCCCTTGCAAATCCGGATAAACACCTGCCCGATTTTACCGGTCCCTACCACACCCATGGTACGTCCGTGAAAATCCACGCCCAGAAGCCCCGACAAACTGAAATTATATTCCCGGATGCGGTTATATGCACGGTAAATTTTCCGGTTCAGACTTAAAAACAAGCCCATGGTAAATTCCGCAATGGCATAAGGAGAGTAAGCCGGAACCCGGACTACACGAAGTTTTCCCGCTGCTTCCTTCAAATCCACGTTGTTGTATCCGGCACAACGCATTGCCACCAGACCGATTCCCAGCGCCTGCAGACTACGGATTACCTCTCCGTTTACCGTATCGTTTACAAATGCCACCACCGCATCGCATCCCCTTGCAAGTACTACGCTTTTTTCGTTCAATTTAGACTCACAGTAAACCAATTCCACGCCGTACTGTTTTGCATACCGGTCAAAAAAAATCTTATCGTAGGGTTTTGTATCAAAAAAACATACCTTTTTCATAACTGCCTCCGTTTTCGAGCTTTTCTTTCAGTATGAGGCATTTTCGTTTTTTTATGCAAGCCCTCCTGCGCCGACAAGAGTAAGCAAACCTTCCGTACGTTCCGTGACCTTGTGAAAATCCACACATTCTCTGTAAATTTTTTCCAAATCATCATGAATCCGCTTACATTCCTTTAAGCATGCTACCGCCTGTTCTTTCAATCGGAGCGCCTCTTCTTGATAACATTTTGTAATCTCCGGGTAGCACCTTGCAAGCAACTTATCTGCATCAATCACATGCCCTGTCGTTCCTCCTCCACAGGTGAGTCCCAATGCAGCATCCGGCAACCACATGTGATTTCTGCAGTACGGACGCAACGGGTCACAGAACACTTCCTGTTTTTTTCCGTTTATCATTTTTCCAATAAGGTCCGTTACCACATCTTTACAGTCTCCCGTTACCCGGTACACCTCCCGTCCCGCAAAAAATTGTTCCTGAAAGCTGAGAAACCCCTTGCAGCTGATGGCATCTAAAAACAACCGCCGTTCCCCGCTCTTATCCGCCGCTTCTCCACTATTTTCCTTTTCCCGAATTGCTTCATTCAGTTCTTCCACAACCTCTCGTAACTTTTTTTCATCCACACAAGACTCTATTTCCTTATAACGGGCATCCTCTAAAGCCGCTGCCGCACCTAAAAAAGCATAAGCCCGGCTATAACCTTGTTTGTTTTCTTTGGTCAGCCTTTCAATTTCATCCCGATACTTTACAATCTTATTCCGGACAATAAAATCTCCCAAGCTCACAATCTCTTCCACCGCTCCCGGATACTTTGGATCCATGGCATGGGGGGCCGTAGCATCCGCAAACACAATGCCCCGTTTTACCAGACGCACACCATCCAGACTATCCGGATCACCGGAACAGTAGAAGCACTCGATTTCCTCTCCTGCTTCCTCCGCCTGTTTAACCACCGATTTCATTAACGTACTTTTTCCCACACCCGGACCGCCTTTTATCATAAAGTAGCGGGTTAAGTTTCCCCACACCGGTACCAGTCCGTCAAAATGATTATAAAACCCTGTTCCGCTATTACTTCCCGAAAAATATTTTTTTGCCATATCTGCGACCTATGCTTTTTTTATACTTTATTCTTTGCCCTTTTCTTTTGTGCAAACACAAAATGAAAAAGAGGGAATACACTGTCATATATCGCAAAAAGGAGTCTGACATGAACTATCTGATTTACGGAGAAGACCGCCGGCATGCTTATTTATCTGCCTTACTGACCAATGCAGGTATGACCATGCAGGCTCCGGCGGATCTTCTGATACTTTCTCCGAAAGAAAGCATTGTTTCTCATACAGATGACATAAAAGAAAAAGGATTGGTTTGGGGCGGCCCCGCCGGCGACGATACCTTTCTTAGCGAACACGGTTACCGCAGACTAAAGCAAAGCAATGCCTTCCGGACCAAAAATTCCGATTTTACCGCCGAAGGTGCTCTTTCCATTGCCATCAATGAAACAACAACCGCCTTGTGCGACACACCGGTCTCCCTGCTTGGATACGGATATCTGGGCAAAGCCTGTGCACGGCTGTTTTCTCGAGTCGGTGCCCCGGTAACAATATATACCGAAAATCCGGAAGAGCGGGCCCAGGCCGTCTTAGACGGTTTTCCTGCCAAAGAACTCACCACGCTGTCCGACCTTAGCGGCATGTTGCTTCTAAATACCATTCCCTTTCCGGTACTGGATTCTTTATTTTTATCCGCAGAAGATGCTCCGGCAGTATTAATCGAACTGGCCAGCATCCCTTGTATTACCAAAGAAGTTGCCGGACTCCGCATTGTACCGGCCGGTGCCCTGCCGTCCCGGTTTATGCCTAAATCCGCCGCAACCCTTATGTTTGACGAAATCATAGCGCAATTAAAAAAGGAGTGAATCTATGGAAAACTTAAAAGGAATGCGCATCGGATTCGCCGTTACCGGATCCTTTTGCACCTTTTCCAAAATCTTAGACCCAATCAAAGAATTGGTTCGCCTCGGGGCGATAGTAACCCCGATTTTTTCTTTTTCTACGGCGCAGATTAACAGCCGTTTTTATAAAGCCGAGGACTTCCGTACCGATGTGGAAGCCATCACCGGAAACTCTGTTATCGACACCATTCCGGCCGCAGAACCCATCGGTCCGAAAAAGCTCTTTGATCTTATCATCGTAGCTCCGTGTACCGGAAATACTCTGGCAAAACTGGCCAACGCCATTACCGACACCCCGGTTACCATGGCAGTAAAGGCTCACCTGCGAAACAACCGTCCGGTTCTCATCGCCATCTCCACCAACGACGGCCTCACCGGCAATGCTACCAACATCGGTAAGCTTTTAAACACCCGGAACTACTACTTTGTGCCGTTCCGCCAGGACGATTGTTCCGGCAAACCAAACTCTCTGGTGGCCGACATGGCTCTGATACCGGTGTCAGCCTCTAAGGCCGCAAACGGAGAGCAGATCCAGCCGTTGCTTAGGTAGATATACGGCAAGAGTGGCAAACGGGATTTCTAAATTTCGAAACTCGCCACGCTATATTTTCCCTTTCTCTCGTACTCCGGATGTAAGGTTCGAAAGGAGAAATGTACCGTGGCGAGTTTCTGCTATACCTATAATTCCCGTTTGACACCCTTGCCGGTTTCTAAAAAAAAGAAGAACCGAAGTTCGGTTCTTCTTACTATTCTAATGATTTGAATAGATTCTCTGCTTATCTATAGATATTATTGTCCTATATACAGATAATACTTACCGTCCACAAGTGCCGCAATTGCATTTTCCTTATCTGTAACAACGAATAGTTCCGTTCCAATGTTACACAAATAGGATGCGCCATCTTCCGGTTCGGAAGAAGTTATGTTACCTAAACCATCCGTATATATGGTCGGCACGCCGCAAGTCACCTCTCCCATCTTTTCCCCGATACAATCGACTGCTACTTCTGTCATCCGCCAATCTCCCACATAGGTAACCCCGTCCAGCTTGATAAAATCCGCCCAGTCTGTAGGCACCTCATACTGTACCGGTTCCGTGCTCCTTGCTAACGAACCTGCATTGTCTGTTACTACCACAGAACCAACTGTTGTATCTGCTGTATCTACTGCATCCAAGTCATTTTCTTTACATCCGATTAATACAAACAAAAACACCCATGCAAACAAAAAAGCCACTACTTTTTTCATACCAATCTCTCCTTTTCTTCGTCTTCAATAAGTAGACGAAGAAAACTGGAAATGGGTTCCATAAACTGCAACGTTTTAGAGTTTACTCCATCCACTGAATAAACGCCGTCTTATCCATGCTGTTATAGCCCGCATTTCTGTAAAACTTCAATGTGGATTCCTCTTTTGAACCCGTAAGCAACATCATCTTATAACACTTGCCCTGTTCTGCGATTTTTTTCGCATAATTCAGGCATTCCGTTGCATATCCTTTGCCCCGGTAATCGGCATGGGTAACCACATTTTCCACAAAAGCGTATGGCCTTATGCCTCTTGTCAAATTCGGAATAATCACGCACACACAAGAAGAAACCAGCTTGTCATCCACTTCTTTCACGATAATATGATGATTCTGATCTTTCAGGATGGTATCCCAAGTGCTTTGCAAGTACTCCGTCAGTTCCGGTACCGACTCTTCATGTAAATGTAGATATAGTTCCAGCAAATCGTTCAATTCTTGCTCTTTTATTTCCCTGACCATGTTTCTGTCCTCCGTACACTTTCGTTCCTTCCTTAAAATGCCACTGTTTTTCTACAAAACACTTCTTTTCTGTTCTTTGCACCCAAAATCCAATAGCTTTCATTCAATAATGGTTGTTTTCGGCTTCTACGCAAGTACTATTTTCTATAAACACCCTATTGTAGCTATGCCATACCAAATCTTTGTGTCTGTTCTTCTATAAACCAGTCATTTTGCAAAGATTATAGATAATGATACCACAGATCAGACTCATTTTACATACTTTTTATTCCTTTTTCTCCTCCCATCCACATTTATTTTCTATAGAAGTCATAAAACCACTCATTTATAGAAAATAAACCTTCTGCACTCTCTTTCCGTGCAGGCGGTACTTCGCACCAACCCGTCTTCACTCCGTTTCGGTCCGTGCAGAACCAAGGTCCACCGGACCTTGTGCACCTTCGTGACTTCGTCACTCAGTCGTGGGCGCGTTCGCATTTCGCCGTCTTGTGCAAGCAAGCTTGCTACATCGGCTCAATGCTCACTTTGCCTGCACGCAAAAAGGAGGCCTGACACCTAATGTGCCGGCCTCCTGTCATTCTGTTTATTACTGTACGTCCTTCGCACCAACCTCGGTCAGAGCCTTTACCATTCCTGCCATCCCCTGAATCTCGGACGGAATAATAATCTTGGTTGCCTTGCCGTCGGCTGCTTTTGCAAATGCTTCCAGACTCTTTAACTGGATAACCTGCCCCGTCGGTGCAGCCTCATTTAAGTAACGGATACCGTCGGCATTTGCCTGCTGAACCTTTAAGATTGCTTCCGCCTGACCTTCTGCCTCACGAATCATTGCTTCCTTCTTTGCCTCCGCACGAAGGATGGCAGCTTCTTTTTCTGCCTCTGCCTCTAAGATAGCGGATTCCTTCTTACCTTCTGCCACAAGGACAGTGGACTTCTTCTCACCTTCCGCAATGAGGATTGCTTCACGGCGTTCACGCTCTGCCTTCATCTGCTTTTCCATGGCATCCTGAATGGCTGCCGGCGGAATAATGTTCTTTAACTCGACACGATTTACCTTGATGCCCCACGGGTCCGTTGCCACGTCAAGAGATGCTCTCATCTTGGTATTGATGGTCTCACGGGAAGTGAGGGTCTCATCCAATTCCAAATCACCAATGATGTTACGAAGTGTGGTAGCGGTCAGATTCTCAATTGCCATAATCGGATTTTCCACACCATATGCAAACAACTTCGGATCCGTAATCTGATAGAATACAACCGTATCAATTCGCATGGTTACGTTATCCTTTGTAATTACCGGCTGCGGTGCAAAATCCACTACCTGTTCCTTCAATACTACTCTTTTTGCAATACGATCAATGAGCGGCAGTTTCAAATGAATACCAACCGGCCAAGTTGCCTGATATCCTCCCAAACGTTCCACTACATACGCCTGTGCCTGCGGTACAATTTTTATGCAAGATGCAATAATCAGTAACAAAACTACTACCAATGCCACGATTGCCCAAACTTTTGTGTCTATTCCCATAATGCCTCCTTCGCCTCATACGGCCTTCTCTTAATTATTATGCTCCTCTTTTCCTACTAAAACCTTCACACCGTCTATCCCGTGTACCTTTACTTTGGACCCGACCTCTATGATCGCTTCATCCACACTGCGTGCAGTCCATTCCATTCCATTCAGTACAACGGTTCCGGTCTCATTAAAGTTATCAATTACTTCCGTCACTTTGCAGTATTCTCCGACTAAGCTGTCCACATTCGTCTTTGTACGCCTGTTGTTGTAAAACTTTGTAGCAATCGGTCTTGTAAAAAACAACAGAACAAAGGACACCGCAAAAAACACCACCAACTGAATCCATAATGTTTCGGTAGCCATAGCAACAAAAAAAGTCACCAATGCGCCACCTGCGAACCAGATGGAGACAAGCCCCAATGTTGTTACCTCAACAGTAAGACAAAGAGCCAGAATCCCCAGCCAAGCAATTGCCGGCATACAACTCCTCCTTCCTATACAGAAAACAATTCTTTACAAGAACAGTATACCTTATTTCGAAAATCTCTGCAAGGCTCTCTTACAGTTTTTCTCCATTCTGTTCTCTGTTCTCAAACATAACACGCAAGTTTCCGTTTCTGCAACGAATCTCGTCGATAAACTTCTTCTCGTCCGCATTTGTCTTCATCTGAATATAATAAGTGAGCTCAAACAAGGTTCCCATATTGGTTGTCTTTACCTTCTCAAGTCTCGCACTTTTTGCATATTCCTTAAACAAATCATCGAATACTCCTACGTAATTCATATCTTCCGGAATCTGTACCCGAAGCTGCTTCGTTGTATTCTTAAAGCAAAGTGCCACCACTTTAAATGCCAGTACCACAATAACACTAAGAACAAACAATACACAAAACGCAAGGGTTATGTAGCCCATTCCGCAGGAAAGACCTGCAGCCATCGCCATGAACACCAGGGAAATATCCTTCGATTCTCCCGGCACACTTCGGAATCTTACAAGGGAAAATACACCGGCAATGGAAAATGCCCGTGCCACATTGCTTCCTACAAGAATAATAACCAGAGCTACAACTGCCGGAAGCATCAGCATACTTACGATAAAGCTGAAAGAACGTCTGCTTTTTTCCGTAATCAAAACATACACTGCCGCAATGATAATACCGATAACCACCGCTGCCAACATACAAGACAACGTTCTGAAAAGATCAATCTTTTCCACCTGTTCCTGAATCCCAAATAACTTCTCCAACATAATCTTTCTCTCCTATTTTTCTTTTCCTATTGTAATTTGATTCGTTGCTGCCGCTTCTGCTTCCGCAACCTCCCCCAGATGGCGGCCTGCCGTCATAAACCGGGTATATTCCGTTCCGTACTTTGAAAATGATACCGGATAAATCTGAAGTTCCGATAAAATCTTTGTCATCCATAGCGGCATGGCATTTTCAATCTTCACTTCCATAATCCACTCATCCTCTGCCAAAAGCTTGTCGCCGTACACCCCGTAGTGCAATCCCAGGTCATACCGTCTGGTGGTGATATTCCGATCAAAGGTGATACGGAACTCCTTGTTGTCCTTTCCGAACATGGCCACTCTGTCATAAGACAAAAACACCGCCGGTTTCAGTTCCATATCCATTCGTTTTAAGAAGTACTGTATCTCCCGTAATACCTGCGCATTCATATAAGGCTGATGCACCGGTAATTCCCCCGACTCCACAAAAGCATAGGCTTCCGCAAGCTTAAGCTTTGTACGACGTTTGTTTACCTTTTTGTTGTATTTCTTTTTAATCTCCAGAAACACCTTATCCTCCGGCGTCACTACGCCGTAACTTCTTAACCGGAGTTTTTCTTTGTATACCGGTTTTTCCAGAGAACGGCTAATCAGTTCATTCTGATCTGTATCATAATATATGTTACAAATCGTATAAAATTCCCCGTCTCTGCTGTGAGCGTCCGGTTCCATATATGTAAGCAACCGTTCTCTGAGCTTCTGATAACAATCCTGCCGGATCAGATACTTACGCTCGTAACGGTTGAACACTTCTATCGCCATGTCATACCTCCCCTCTTTCCTACTCTATCATACCTGCCTTTTATGTACATTTTGTGACAGAAAATAAAACAAAAAACAAAATGAAGATCACACCATTTCCTATAAAGAAACGAAGGCTGCGTTCCGTCGCACGCAGCCTTCCGTAAATTCATTCTTAACCGAAACTTATAAACGCTTTAACAATTCTTCCCGTTCCTTTTCGAATCCCGGCTTTCCAAGCAGTGCAAACATGTTTTTCTTATAGCTTTCCACACCCGGCTGATCAAACGGATTTACACCAAGAAGGTATCCGCTGACACCACAGGCAAACTCAAAGAAATAGAACAACTCCCCAAGGAAAAACTCATTGCGCTCCGGCACCTTAATCACAAGATTCGGCACTCCGCCGTCGGTATGAGCAAGTTTCGTTCCCTTCATTGCACTCTTATTAATAAAATCAATGCTCTTTCCGGTCAGGTAATTAAGACCATCCAGATCCACCGGCTCTTCCTCAATAAAAAGCTCATGGGTCGGCGTCTCAAGCTCCATAACCGTCTCAAACATGGTACGCTGTCCGTCCTGAATAAACTGGCCCATGGAATGCAGGTCCGTGGTAAGGTCAACGGATGCCGGGAAAATACCCTTCTGATCCTTGCCTTCACTCTCACCATAAAGCTGCTTCCACCACTCAGCCACATAATGGAAATTCGGCTCGTAGTTTGCAAGAATCTCGATGCTCTTGCCTTTTCTTAATAACACATTTCTCACAGCCGCATACTGTAAGGACGGATTTTCTGCATACGGTGCCTCAAGACATACCTTACGCATTGCTGCCGCACCTTCCATTAACGCGTCGATATCTGCGCCGCTTGCCGCAATCGGAAGCAAACCAACTGCAGTAAGAACAGAGAAACGTCCGCCTACATCATCCGGCACAACAAAGCTCTCGTAACCCTCTTCGGTAGCAAGCTTCTTCAATGCACCTCTGGCCTTATCGGTGGTAGCATAAATTCTCTTGGCAGCCTCTTCCTTGCCGTACTTGTTCTCCAGTACCTTCTTAAAGATACGGAATGCAATCGCCGGCTCCGTAGTGGTACCGGACTTACTGATAATATTTACGGAAAAATCACGGTCACCGATTACTTCCAGTAACTGGGAAAGATAGGTGCTGCTGATATTGTTGCCTGCAAAATAAATCTCCGGAGTCTTTCTGATCTCCTTGGATACGGAATTGTAGAAGCTGTGTCTTAAAAACTCAATGGCAGCACGGGCGCCCAAATAAGAACCGCCGATACCCATGACTACAAGTACTTCGGCATCGGAACAAATCTTTGCCGCCGCCTTCTTAATGCGGGCAAATTCCTCTTTATCATAATCTACCGGCAAATCAATCCAGCCAAGGAAATCATTGCCTGCACCGGTCTTGTCCGTCAAACTCTTCTTTGCTGCCAATACCGGCTGTTCCATCATTTCCAATTCCGCACCACGTACAAATACTTCTGCCGCAGATGCATCAAACGATACCATACTCATAGTAATGTCCTTTCCCTTTGGTAAATTTATTTCTACCAAAGCTGCAATGTTTCTGTTATGTAGTGGCTATTATACCATGATTCCCCTTATTTTTCAATAACTAGCCCAGATATTCTGCCAAAACATTCCGCAGTAACACCTCATAGGACATCTCCGTCTCTTCCTGCACTTCCGTTACAGGTTCGGCTTTGATTACGGAAGCAGGCGACATTGCTTCTACCGTAGTTGCTCCGACTGTCGTAGCTGCCGCTTCCTCATCCGCCTGTATCTGTTCCGTTTCCTTTTCTTTCTCCCGTCGTTCCGCAAAACGCTGGGCTTCCAGACATCTTCTGTCCCGCAGCAGTTCCTCCGTAAGACGACGTTTTTCCTCCTGAGCCTTTCCGTGACTTTTCTTTATTTTTTGCAACTTTATCTTTTGTGACTTTGCCTTCTTTGCTGTCACATTCTTTTGGTTCTGCTCCGGCAATTCCACCGCTATTACTTCCGCTTTCACTTCCTCAGCATCATCCGACCACCGGCAATTTTCTATATAATCCCGGATTTGCAACCGTATTCTACGATATCTGGCCTTCATTCCGGAAAGCATGTCCAACACAATAACAGCAACACCCCCGGTTCCACCCAAAAACAAACATGCCAAAATCTGTTCTTTTGCGCTTTCACATATCACGGCAACCAGGGCACAAAGACCACTGCTTAACAAGACCAGCAGCAAAGACTGCTCCATGACACCTTCCCATGTTCCCACATAAATGCCCAATAATCTGCATTCCGCCAGACGGCATTCGGTATAAACCAAGACGTTTTTTATTTCCTTCCCTGCCGTAGGATGTTTCTTCAATCCCTCTTTTATGTATTGTAACGACTTATTTTTTGTCGTCCGGATTTTCTTACAGGCCTTTCCCAGTTTTACATAATATCCGAACAAAACCATTCGGACAAGCAAACCCACTCCGATGATTCCTCCGATGACCATAACTCCAAATCCCTGTTCCATCCACTCTTTCATATACTGTGCTCCTTTCTGCGGAATCCTGATTATGGATGTCCTGACAGCTCCAGTATATAATATTTTACATTTTTTGGGAATATTTTTTACATTCTTTTACAATATCCATTCAGAAAATCCGACACAATTCTATCGATTTCTTCTTTTTCTGTATGCTTCATACACAAACAAGGCTGTTGCCACCGCCGCATTTAAGGATTCCGCTCTTCCTTCCATCGGAATTTTTACAAGGCAGTCTGCCTCCTTTGCCGCTTCTTCGCTCAGCCCGTTGGCTTCGTTACCGATCAGTATGACGGACCGTCCGGAATACTCCGGCTCATCGTAGTATCCGGTCCCGGCAAGGTGGGCTGCATACAAGGTTGCCCCATGTTCTTTCAACATTGCCAGTTCACCAAAAAAATCTTCCGCATAAAAATGCGGCATGCGGAAAATCGCTCCCATAGTAGAACGAATCACTTTCGGATTATACATATCCACGGAAGAACCACTTAAAATGATGCCGGTCACTCCCGCAGCTTCCGCCGTCCGCATAATGGTGCCCAGATTTCCCGGGTCCCGTAAATCTTCCAGTGCAATCCATACAGCATCTTCCTTCTTAAGCAGGTCTTCCTTGTCATACTTCGGAATCCGCACTGTTGCCAGTATTCCCTGAGGCTCCATAGTTTCCGCCATTGCCTTCATTACGCTTTCGGTGACAAGCTCATATGCCACGCCGTCTAACGCCTTTTTCTGTGACTCCGATTCCAGATAGGCTTCTGTCACATAAAGCGCATCGATAGCTTCCGGTGCATCCCGTAACACTTCTTCCGCCATCTTGCGTCCTTCTATCACAAATACCCCCTGCGATCTCCGTTCCTTTGCTTTTTTCTGCAGCAATACCACATTTTTCACCCGTGTATTGGATGTACTGCTAATCATCTTTTTCCTCACTTTCTCCGTTCTTGCGGCAGAGCGTTTTTCCTGCCTTACGGAAAAAAAGGACTACCTGCGCAGTAGCCCTTTCTTATTATTCTTTTATCGTTCGACGAGACTCTTCCGGTTCTTGCGGTTTTGTTTCTTTACCTCGTACATCAAATCATCCGCTTCCTTTACATAATCATCCAGTTCCATCTTACTCTTTACATCTGTAAGAACATATCCGATGCTGGCTTCAATCTCATACGGAAGTCCCGAACTGTCATTTACCGCCTTCAGTTCTGCCATAAGCTTGTCCTTAAATCTCAACGCTTCCGCATCGTCTTCTACGGAACCGATAATTAAGAACTCATCACCGCCGTATCGCACCGCAATCATTTCCTCTGCAGTACACTTTTTTAACACACCGGAGAACAAAATCAGTGCCGTATCGCCTTGGGAATGTCCGAATATGTCATTAATGTCCTTCAAACGGTCCATATCCATAAACATAACCATAAGCGGTCGGCCGTTTACCTTACTCTTCTCGAACATGGCATAACCGTCACGCATATATCCGAAACGATTGTACATATCCGTCAGAGCATCCTTCACATATACGCTGTCCAGACGCTTGTTCATTTTACGCATGTTTTCAAGATTTCGTAAGTTGGTATATGCCGTATTAATCGCTGACATAATATACATCAACATCCGGCGTGCCAGTACCGATGTACCGTCTACCAGTGTAAGATATCCCAGACTGGCACCAATCTTGTGCAACGGTACGAAAATATAATCATGTACCTCTTCGTCCTGTTGCTTCAAATATGCCGGCACCAAATCCCTCCGACTTATAAGCTGGGCATCTTCCTGCGGCAATCCAACCTTCAGTCCACTGATTACGTACAACTCTTCATCATATCCGACTTTCCATTTAAACTCTGTCGGCTGGGTCCCGTAATAAATCTCCTGATTAATACACATACTAAAACCGTAAATAGGAAAACGGGACATAGTTTCGATCATGTAATAATTAAAAATGCCTTCATCATCGGAAAGCCCGAGATTCTGTCTTACGCCGTTTAACTTATCGTAATACTCTGCCTCTTCCTTTACTCTGTAATAAATCTGACGTTGCAACTGTCTGTTATCCCACTCCACCAGTTCCTCCGGAGCATAGCATCCGCAGCTGCCTCTCCATACCGGCTTTTGTACATGCTCGATTACCTCCGGTACTTCCTCGCCCTTTATGAGACGAAGTAACGCATCACATCCGATGTATCCCATCTCATAGCCATCTTTTCCTATGGTAGTCATCATCGGAGTAAATGCTTTTGCATTTTCATCATTATCATAGCCCGTAATCAAAAATGCTTCCGGCGGATAAATTCCGTCTTCCTCCGCCGCCTGACAATACCCCAATGCCATAGCATCGTTGGCACATACCACCGCATCCGGGGTTTCGATTCCAAGCTCCTTAAAATCGGCATACGCCTGACGGCCGTCAGTCTCAAGGAACGAGTAATCCCTCACTCGTCTTTCTTCTATCTCGATTCCGTTTGCCTTTAACGCATCCGTATAGGCCTTCTTACGCAACACATTATCCGGGTGTTCCGGGCTTCCGCCCACGTAGTTAATCGCACGACAACCATGTTCTTTAATCAAATGCTCTACCACCTGATATTCTGCACTATACGCATCTGCCAGTATGGAAGTAACACCATTCATCTTATAATCCAAAGACACCATCGGCTTTCCGCAGGAAAGCAGTCCCGGATGGTATCGTTCTATCATCTCATACCCTTGTACTACATTGATTGAAAAAATAATACCGTCATAATCCTCATAATATGGTAAGGAATATATATTATAATGTCCGAAATTATCCGGAGAATCCAAACCAAACGCAGGGAAACACATAAAAACATACAAATCAGTCCCGGTCCCGGCAAGACGTTTCTTAATACCATTAATGGTATCCATTAAAAGTTCACCATCCCAGGATGTAGCAATTAATGCAACCTTACGTTTCTCCATTCGTTTGCCCCCTTTCCGACTATTTTCATATCTATACACCTATAGTATCATTTTACTCCTTATTTCCTTTTTCGTCAAACACTTTTTTCATTTATCTGTCTTCTTGCACTTTTCTTTTGCATATTGTATAATATGCAGGTGGATATTCATCTTTTCACGATTCACACAAGCTCGTTCATATTAAATAATACATACAAAAGGAGTACTTATGACTACATCCGAACAGTCCCTGCTGCTCCACGAACAGTGGAACGGCAAACTTACCACCGAAGCAAAATGTCGCGTTGATTCCAGGGAAGCCCTGGCTCTTGCCTATACCCCGGGAGTTGCCGAACCGTGTAAAAAAATCGCAGAACATCCGGAAGACGTTTACCGTTATACCATCAAAGCCAATACCGTTGCTGTCATTTCCGACGGAAGTGCCGTACTGGGTCTCGGTAACATCGGTGCCGCAGCCGCCATGCCTGTTATGGAAGGCAAGTGCGTTCTGTTTAAGGAATTCGGAGGCGTCAATGCCTTCCCGATTTGCCTGGATACCCAGGACACCGAAGAAATCATTCAAACCATCGTTAATATTGCCCCGGCCTTCGGTGGCATTAACTTAGAAGATATTTCCGCTCCCCGTTGTTTTGAAATCGAAACACGTTTAAAGGAGCTTTTGCCGATTCCGGTCTTCCATGACGACCAGCACGGCACCGCCATTGTGGTGTTAGCCGGCGTCATCAATGCCCTAAAGGTTGTAGGAAAGCAAAAAGAAGACTGCCGCGTCGTTGTAAACGGTGCAGGTTCCGCCGGCATCGCCATCGCCAAGCTTTTATTAAATTACGGTTTCAAGCATCTGATTCTCTGCGATAAAGTGGGAATGCTCTCCAAAAAGACGGAGAACTTAAACTGGATGCAGCAGGAAATGGTTCAGGTGACCAATTTAGAAGAAAAAGAAGGCTTACTTGCAGACGCATTAAAGGGAGCCGACATTTTCATCGGCGTATCCGCTCCGAATATTGTAACAGAGGAGATGGTAGCCTCCATGAATCCGGATGCCATTTTATTTGCCATGGCCAATCCGGTTCCGGAAATCATGCCGGACCTGGCAAAAAAAGCGGGAGCCCGCGTCATCGGTACCGGCCGTTCCGATTTTCCGAATCAAGTCAACAATGTCGTAGCCTTTCCGGGCATTTTCCGGGGTGCATTAGAAGGCAGAGCACCGCAGATTACGGAGGAAATGAAATTAGCCGCTGCCCTGGCTATTGCCGGTCTCGTGGAGGATGACGAACTTCGGGACGACAACATCCTTCCGCAGCCGTTTGACCCGCGGGTTTGTGACGCTGTCAGCGCTGCCGTAAAGGCACATATCCGCTAAGCCATGCTTACCGCTAACGACTATTACCGTGGCCGCTTTGGCGGAAAGGTATACCGCATCTCTTTAAACGGCGGCATGACCTGCCCCAACCGGGACGGCACCATCGATACCAGAGGCTGTATATTCTGCAGCCGAGGGGGCTCCGGAGATTTTGCTCCCGATGCCACCCTTTCCGTTACGGAACAACTGTCCCGTGCCAAGAAACTGATTGCCGGAAAACTCCCAAAAAACAAAGGAGACTTTGCAGGATATCTTGCCTATTTCCAGGCATTTACCAATACCTATGCTCCCACCTGTTATCTGGAGAAGCTTTTTCACGAAGCACTGGCAGATTCTGAGGTGGTAGGTCTTTCCATTGCCACCAGACCGGACTGTCTGTCCGAAGAATGCATTGCGCTCCTTGCTTCCAT
>JAZNBY010000133.1:0-10996 GCA_045587325.1 Lachnospiraceae bacterium
CTGTGGGGGCAGCGGCTTTGAATACGGAGAAGCTGGATGCAGGAACGTTTTCGGTTCTTGGTTATGGAGGAGCGGATTACGAGCTGTATGAAGATGACGGATATACGAAAAACTATGATGTTGCTTCCTATATAAGGAAAATCAGATAATAGAGTATCATCGGAGAAAGTGATACAGAAGAGAATGGGAACGGTAGTCGTATCATAGGATGCGACTGCCGTTTTTTGTGACAGAAAATAATTACAGACAAGGATTGTATACAATTATACATTTTTTTAGAAAAACACTTGCACAATAGAAAATCTTGGTGTATAATATCGAAGAAGCACGGCGGTGAACCCTTTTTTTGGAATGGAATTCCGGGGGAAAGACGCGATGTGCACTATTTTTTCCGAGGACGAAAGGAGAGTTTTTAAGATGGGATACGTTGAAGAAGTAATCGAGTTAGTATCTAAGAAAAACGCTACCGAGCCGGAGTTCCTTCAGACTGTAGAAGAAGTATTATCTTCCCTGAAGCCGGTTGTAGACAAGAATGAGGCAACTTACAGAAAGGCAGCACTTCTTGAGAGAATGTGTGAGCCGGAGAGAGTAATTGAGTTCCGTGTTGCATGGGTTGATGACAATGGTCAGACTCAGGTTAACCGCGGTTACCGTGTACAGTTTAATGGTGCAATCGGACCGTACAAGGGAGGCTTACGTTTCCATCCGTCCGTAAACTTATCCATTATGAAGTTCCTTGGTTTCGAGCAGACGTCTAAGAACAGCCTTACGACCCTTCCGATGGGTGGTGCAAAGGGTGGTTCCGACTTTGACCCGCGCGGTAAGAGCGATGCTGAAATTATGAGATTTTGTCAGGCATTCATGACTGAGTTATATCGTCACATTGGTCCGGATGTAGACGTTCCGGCCGGTGATATCGGTGTAGGCGGACGTGAGATCGGTTATATGTACGGTCAGTACCGTCGCATCAGAGGTGCTTTCGAGAATGGTACGTTAACCGGTAAGGGTCGTTCTTACGGCGGCTCCTTAATTCGTCCGGAAGCTACCGGTTATGGCGCAGTTTACTATCTGTGCGAAGTATTAAAGCACGAGGGTGAGACCATTGAGGGTAAGACTGTTTCCCTTTCCGGTTTCGGTAATGTGGCTTGGGGCGCAGCAAAGAAGATTGCTGAGCTTGGCGGTAAGGCAGTTACCTTGTCCGGTCCGGACGGATACATCTATGATCCGGAAGGTGTTGTAACCGAGGAGAAGATTGACTTCCTTCTTGAAATGAGAAATTCCGGTCGTGATAAGGTGCAGGATTACGCAGATAAGTTCGGCTGCCAGTTCTTCCCGGGTCAGAAGCCGTGGGGCCAGAAGGTTGATATCGTTATGCCGTGTGCAACCCAGAACGATGTAAATCTTGATGAGGCTAAGAAGATTGTTGCTAACAACGTGAAGTACTACATCGAAGTTGCGAACATGCCGACCACCAACGAGGCACTGAAGTTCTTAATGGAGCAGGATAACGTTATCGTAGCTCCGTCTAAGGCTGTAAATGCAGGTGGTGTACTTGTTTCCGGTCTTGAGATGAGCCAGAATAGTGAGAGATACAGCTGGACCGCAGAAGAGGTTGATGCAAAGCTTCACCAGATTATGATCGGTATCCACGATTCCTCCGCTGCAGCAGCTGCTGAGTACGGCTTGGGTTACAATCTTGTGGCAGGTGCTAACATCGCAGGTTTCTTAAAGGTTGCGGATGCTATGCTTGCACAGGGTGTATTCTAAAGAATATTATTTTTACATAATAAAAGTCCTGCAGGCAGTTTGTTTGCAGGACTTTTTATTCAGTGAAAATCTGTTGACTTTTCTTTCGGAAAATACTATAATATTTTTGTCAAAAGATAGGTGATATTCCTATACATTTTCAAAGGAGGACGTTATGATGGATTATTATGATTATGCAGATTTTACGAATTATGGAGGCTATGCGGCAACAAATAACACCGGAAAAGTCGTTACGATTATTGCTTTAGTGCTTGCAGCGGCAGCAGTAGTACTTTCCTTTATTTTCTTTATGTCTGCGAAGAAGCGTGACAAGTTGCCGAAGGGCTTGAAGGTTCTTCATGATATTTGCAACGGTAATATTTTCTTTGTTGAATTGATTTTGAAGGCAGCGTACATTTTCCTGACCGTATATTATGTGGTTTATGGTTTTATTTATGTGTTTACGACAGACGCATTAGATGGCTTTAAGATTATGCTTCTCTATCCGATTGTGCTTCGTGTGACCTTTGAGTTTGCAAAGCTTGCAATTCTTCTTGTAAAGAACGTAATTACGATTAACAAGAAGTTAAAGGCACAGGACGGAGAGGATGTTTCTGATGGAATCGGATATTGCTTCGCTCAGTATAAGTCTGAAAAGAAGGCTCCGGCAGCCCCGGTGGCTCCGGTGGCTCCGGCAGCTCCGGTGGCTCCGGCAGCTCCGGCAACGACCGCAGCAGACGCACCGGCTGCTTTCTGTCCGAATTGTGGCGCAAAGTTATCTTCCGATAGTGCATTTTGTGCAGAGTGTGGCACCAAGGTTCAGTAATTTGTCCTATACATAAGACGTATGTCAGGAACCCGTGGTTTTTCCATGGGTTCCTTTTTTTATGAGATTTCACGTGGCTTTCTTTGTTTCTATGTTGTCTGTGCTTGCAAAAAGATGAAAAATGTGATATAGTCATCTACAGAAAAGTTGCAAGAAACGCGAATTTCTGAATGGAGGATTTTGTATGGCAAAGAAAGCGACAACAAAGACAACAGATGAAGTAAAGGTTGCTGCAGCGGAAGAGACCAAAGCGGTTGAAACGGTGAAGAAAGCAGAGAAGAAGCCTGCAAAGCGTGAAACCAAGGCAGCAGAGAAGAAAGACGAAGTATATGTACAGTTTGCAGGTGAAGAGTTTGCGGTGCAGGACGTTATGGAGAAGGCGAAGGCTGCATATGTGGCGGAAGGTCACAGAGCATCTGCAATCAAGTCCGTTCGTTTGTACATTAAGCCGGAAGAACGCAGGGCATATTATGTAATAAATGAGAAGGCTGCAGGGAGTATTGAACTGTAAACCGAACAGGAAAGAAACGACCGGGACGGAGGGCGTCGGCTCTCCGTTTCGTTTGTAATTTTTTTAAAAGTAATGAAATGATTCTAAGGAGGAAATACTATGTTAAAAGAATTTAAGAAATTTGCCATCAAAGGGAATATGATTGATTTGGCAGTAGGTATGATTATCGGAAGCGCATTCAACAAGCTTGTGTCGTCTTTGGTAAATGATATGATTATGCCGTTGTTGGGATTATTGACCGGAAAAATCGATTTTGCAAAGCTCTATGTTGCACTTGACGGAAACCAGTACGAGTCTTTGGCGGAGGCCGAAGAACTTGGTGTAGCATGCTTTAAGTACGGTGCATTTATTGCAGGATTGCTTGATTTCATAATCATGGCATTTGTGGTATTTTTATTTGTGAAGTGGATGAATAAACTTCGTGACAGAAGTAAGGAACCGGAACCGGTGAAGGCACCGACCACAAAGGTTTGTCCGTTCTGTAAGTCGGAGATTTCCATTGAAGCGACCCGTTGTCCTCACTGTACTTCGGAACAGCCGGCAGAAGAGAAGCAGTAATTGGAGGAATGAGTAATGACAAAGATTGATATTATTTCCGGATTTTTAGGGGCCGGAAAGACCACCTTGATTAAGAAGCTTTTAGAAGAAGCTTACAAGGGAGAAAAAGTAGTTCTCATAGAGAATGAATTCGGTGAAATCGGTATCGACGGAGGTTTCTTAAAAAACGCCGGTGTTGAGATTACGGAAATGAATTCCGGTTGTATTTGTTGTTCTTTGGTAGGAGATTTTGGTAAGTCCTTAAAAGAAGTATTGGAACGATTCTCTCCGGACAGAGTGATTATTGAGCCGTCCGGCGTGGGTAAACTTTCCGATGTAATCAAGGCAGTACAGGATGTACAGGGCGATTTGCCGGAGGCAGTGTTGAACAGCTTTTCTACAGTTGTAGATATCACAAAAGCGGCTATGTATATGAAGAACTTCGGTGAGTTTTTCAACAACCAGGTAGAAAGTGCCAAGACTATTATTTTGAGTCGTACCCAGAAGTTTGATGCGGCAAAGGCGGAGGTAGTGGTTGCAAAGCTTCGTGAACAGAATCCAAAAGCGATTTTGATTACCACTGCATGGGATGATATAGACGGAAAGGTGATTCTTTCTGCAATGGAGCAGCATTCTTCGATGGAGAAGGAACTTTTAGAGGAGGCTCATGCCCACCATCATGAGCATGGAGAAGATTGCACTTGCGGATGTCACGACCACGATCATGAGCATCATCATCACCATGAGCATGGAGAGGATTGTACCTGCGGTTGTCATGACCACGACCATGAGCATCATCATCACCATGAGCATGGAGAGGATTGTACCTGCGGTTGTCATGACCATGACCACGACCACCATCACGACCATGAGCATCATCATCACCATGAGCATGGAGAGGATTGCACCTGCGGTTGCCACGACCACGACCATGAGCACCATCATGACCATGATCACGAGCACGGACACGGACATCATCACCACCATCATCATGCGGATGAGGTGTTTACAAGCTGGGGCAAGGAAACTCCGCATAAGTATGAGAAGGATACCATGCGTCAGATTCTAAATAAACTTGCCAATACGGAAGAGTACGGTGTAGTATTACGTGCGAAAGGAATGGTTCCGGCTACGGACGGTACCTGGATTTATTTTGATTTGACACCGGGTGAGTTTGAACTGAGAGAGGGCATGCCGGATTACACCGGTCGTATTTGTGTCATCGGTTCCAAGTTAGAGGAAAACGCACTGGAAGTGTTGTTTGAGTTAGCATAAGAGTAAGTGAGGAATCTTAATATGGAGATACCTGTATATATTATTACCGGCTTTTTGGAGAGCGGTAAAACGACATTTATAAAAAATACGTTGGAGGATCCTAATTTTTCCGACGGAGAAAAGACGATTTTACTCCTTTGTGAAGAAGGAATGGAAGAGTATGATACGGAAAAATTGGAAAAAGAAAATATTTTTGTGATTCCGGTAGAGAATGAAGAGGAGTTATCCCCGTCGTTTTTAAAGAAGTGTCACAATGAATATCGTCCGAAGCGTGTCATGATTGAATTCAACGGAACCTGGAGCATGTCCGGTTTTATTGACAGGGGTATGCCGAAGGACTGGGAATTGGCACAAATGATTACCATGGCGGATGCAACCACTTTTGAAGTGTATATGAGCAATATGCGCCAGATGATGGCAGAACAGATTAATTTTACGGAATTGGTGATCTTCAATCGTTGTACCAAGGATACAAAGAGAAATACCTTCCGGAAGGCAGTACGTGCGTTAAATCGTCGTGCCCAGGTGATGTTTGAGTCGGAGGACGGAGAAGACGGTTTTGATGATGAGATTGATCTGCCGTATGATTTAAATGCGGACGTTATCGAGATAGAAGATGATGATTATGGAATCTTTTATCTGGATGCACTGGATCAGCCACAGAAATATGCCGGAAAGACGGTACGTTTTACGGCTATGGTCTATAAAGGAAGAGATATTCCGAAAGGATATTTTGTTCCAGGGCGTTTTGCTATGACATGTTGTGCCGATGATATTGGGTTTGTAGGAATGCTTTGCAAGGGTCCACAGGCAGACAACTTTAAGCTTAGGGACTGGGTAAAGGTTACCGCAAAGGTAGCGGTAGAATACCAAAGAGAATATGGCGGGGAAGGTCCCGTATTGTATCTGGAAGACATGGTGCATACGGCGAAACCGCAGGAGCACCTGATTTATATGAATTAGGAGCGAGATGAATCGTATGAGACAGACAGGCAGAGAGAGGAATATCCGTTGTTTAATCGGATTTGAACTTTTCCTAAAAACGGCTTGTCTGTCTTTTTTTGTTCCCATAATAAACAAAATGTTTTATTTTTGTTTGTGGGCGGCAGGGTACAGTTATATTACAAAAGAAAATGTCGTGGAGTTTATTCTTTCTCCCTGTGTGCTGGTTTCTTCGGTTATTTTGCTTGCGGGAAGTGTTTTTTTTCTGCGTTTTGAGTGGCATGCGGTCTGTTATGCGGTGGAAAACGAGCAATGTGGGAGGACACTTTCGTTTTCGGAATTGTTTTTTGAGAGTTTTGCAAATATGCGAGGCGTAAATCATAAAGCGAAACAGGGAGAAAAAAAGAGCATCTTATGTAGAGAAGTATTGGAAGCACTTATAAAAAAGGGCATTATTTTATTAGTGATAGAGCTGGTGCTTTATATAATGGTATTGTTTGGTATTATTTTTCTTGTGGTACGTATGGTCCCGGAAGGGATATCCGGTGCATTTTTGCTTCGATTGTATGAACGGTATCACTTTTTTTGTATCTGCATCTTTCTTTCTGTAAATATTGTGGTGCTGGAGTATGTATGTGCACGGAGTATTGTTACCGACAAAACAGGAATAG
Organism: Lachnospiraceae bacterium; assembly: GCA_045587325.1. GTDB lineage: Bacteria > Bacillota > Clostridia > Lachnospirales > Lachnospiraceae > SIG307. The sequence continues at coordinate 6,509 of JAZNBY010000133.1, forward strand.
AGAGCAATGACGAGAAAAACGGAAAAAAAACAGGAGAGAAAAGGACGATTTATTTATGGTTTGCTTATATTGCAATGCTAGTGTTTGCCACCACCCAGTTTCTGACCTTCTTCCGAAACCGCAGTGTAGTGTTGTCCGAAACACTGGAGCAGGTATGCATTACGGCACACAGAGGGGCATCCGGAATGGCACCGGAAAACACCTTATCTGCCATTGGTTTAGCCATAAAACAAGGGGCAGACTATGCGGAGATTGATATCCGGATGACAAAAGACAAGGTGCCGGTGTTGTTGCATGATGCTTCATTAGCAAGAACCACAGATGGTGAACGCAAGATAGAAAATGTGACTTATGAGGAATTGTGTGGTTATGAAATCACAAAAAAGTATAGCGAAGAAGCTTTTCCGGAACGAGTCCCCCGTCTGGATGATGTATTTTCCCGGTACGGAGGAAAAATCGGTTTTAATATTGAATTAAAGGAGACAGACAGTGTTGAGTTGGTGGAGACGGTACTGGGACTAATCGAAGAATACGGGATAGAACAAAGCTGTGTCATCACATCCACCTCCGTAAAACAGTTGGAAGTGATAAAGCAAAGAAACAGGGATATAAAGACAGGATTGATTTTATCCTTCGTGTTTGGAGATTTCTATAAAAATACAGCGGTGGACTTTTTTAGTATTCGTTCGGAATATGTTTCGGAGCATGTGGTAAAAAAGGCACATGCAAAAGGAAAAGAAGTACACGCTTGGACTGTAAACGATGAATATGAGATCAGGAGATTGATTTCCGTTGGGATTGATAACATTATTACGGACAATCCGGCCGACACCAGAGATATTTTACAGGAAAGCAAGGGAAATAAAAGCCTGAAAGGGTGGATTTCCTTGTTTGCATCAAAAAATGGCCGATAGAAAGAAACATTGGATCAAACCGCCGTATTATATAGGTAGAATGCAAATACGGAGGGTAGTATGGCAATAAAAATAGCACTGGATGCCGGTCACGGCGGATACGACGGAGGAGCAGTGTATGAAGGAAGAAGGGAAAAGGATGATAATCTTGCCCTTGCGCTGGCCGTAGGTGATATTTTGCAGCAAAACGGGATAGAGGTGGTATACACAAGGACGGAGGATGTGTACGATTCTCCGGTAAGAAAGGCACAGATTGCAAATGAATCGGGAGCAGATTATTTTATATCCTTCCATCGGAATTCCAGTCCCATCGATGGACAATATTCCGGTGTGGAAACTTTGTTGTATGACGAAGGCGGAATTAAGGCAGATATGGCGGAAGAAATTAATGAAGAATTGGCAGAAGTGGGCTATAATGATTTGGGACTTAGTATCCGCAGGGATTTGGCAGTGTTGCGGCGGACACAGATGCCGGCACTTTTGCTGGAGGTAGGATTTATTAATACAGAGGCGGATAACAGATTATTTGACGATAGATTTGACGAGATTGCAAGGGCAATTGCCAGAGGGATTTTGGAGACTCTGGACATACAGGTAGAAGATGATAACGGAACTATGGAAGATGAACAGGATGAATATGCGGTACAGGTAGGATTATTCCGCAATCCGGAAAATGCGCAGAATTTATATCAGGAACTGGTTGCGTTAGGTATTCCGGCGGATGTGGCACGCAGCGGCATCTTTTATTCCGTACGTGCCGGAAGAATGGAGAGCTTAAACGAAGCGGTAGAGTTGCAACAGCAATTACAGCAGCTGGGTTATGATACCTTGGTTATTACGCTTTAGTCTTTTTGCAGAGAATCCGTTCAAAAAGGAGACCGGCCAGAGCCCAGCACGGGGCATAATCGAAGCGTATAATACCCTTGTAGTTTAATTTTGCTTTGCTGTAATCCCAAGGGCATGCGTTGTGACGTTTTAGTAGAGTACCGCTGGTATATTCGCAACCCATAATTGCGGAGGAATAGATCATCCCCCGAAAAAGAGCGGACTTGGTCCGGATTTTCGCATACAGGGATGGGATAAATGCAGCCAGCCCGTAAATCGGAAACATCCATACAGAGGTACGACATAACAATCGTTTGTCACGGGTGCGCTCCTTGAAGGAGTGAAGGCCGGTCCAAAAACATTCCAAACACCAGCCGATAAAGCCGCAACGGATAAAGTCAGTACAAAAATGACGAACCGGGGGAAGATAGCGCATAAAAAACCTCCTGTATAGTTTTGTATCATAGTATGGGATGCGGATACAAAAACTATACGGGAGGTTTTTGCTTGTTGTTGGAATTGTGGGGAAAAGTTACCGGTTACCGGTAAACCGTAAAATTGTTTTTCTGAAGAACGGCATACGCATTTTCCAGTGCGTTTTTGTCATAGAATTCAATGCGGAGGGCGCCTTGCTCGTACACACGGTTGTGTACAATGCCAATGTTTTTTAAACTGATGCCATGACAGGCCAGTAAGGTGGCGAAGGTAGCGATGGCACCTGCCTCATCCCGCAGGTCTGCATGAAGTACAAAGGATTCCGGAAGAACGCCTTTATGGTCTTGTAAGGAACTACGGAATTCACCTGCCTCGGCAAAAAGCGACAAAACAGAAGCTTTGTCATTCTCTTTAATGGCTTCCTCTGCTTTGGATAGCAGTGAAATATAACGTTCAATCATGGGAATAACAAAAGTGGCATTCGCAGATAAGATCGTTTCCCATAAGGCAGGAGAAGAGGATGCAATGCGGGTAATGTCTTTAAAACCGCCGGCAGCCAGTAGTTTCATGGTATCCGTATCGTCGGAGGTGCGCACCAGATTGACAAGTTGTGCGGCAATCAGATGAGGAACGTGGCTGATGGCAGCTACCGCGTGGTCATGCTCTGCCGGGGATAACACTACAGGAATGGATTTGATTTTTTTGATTAAATCAAGGAAAGAATCCACCCGTTCTTTCGGACAATCTGCAGTAGGAGTCACGGCATAATAGGCATTTTCCATAAGAAGTGCATTGCTGTTTGAAAAACCGGTGCGCTCGGAGCCGGTCATAGGATGTCCGCCGATAAATTGGGCAGAGATACCGGCAGCTTCCGCTGCGACATGAATTCCGGATTTTACACTGCCTACATCTGTAAGGATGGTTTTGTCTGAAATGATGTGCTTAAGTTCTGAAAGATAGGCGATATTACAATCTACCGGTGCACACAGGAAAATATAGTCACAGGAGGAAAGTCCTTGCAAGGAAAACACAACGTCATCCAGGACCCTGGCCTCTTTGGCTGCACGAAGGTCTTCGCAAAGCTCCGTTTGTCTTTCATATGCTAAAATCTTACAGGAAGGATCCGCTTCCCGCAGAGCGCGGGCAATAGAACCACCGATTAATCCAAGACCAATAAATCCAAATTGAGTATCCATATGAAAACTCCTTTACACTTTATACTTGTTTGGAACACTAATTTAAAACCATTGTAACTCGTGACATAGAATCTGTCAACGCTTTTTTGCTTTAAAGCGCAACGATTTAAAGTGATAGCCTAAAAATCTTACAGAATAAATTGAAAACAGGTAGAAGAATAGAAAAAAATGTGGTATGATACAAAGTGATAAGGTGTATGTTTTTTTGAAAGGCGAAGAGTAAGGTGATGATATGTCGATAAAATGGGGCATTTTAGGTACGGCAGGAATTGCGACCTGGGGTACGATTCCGGGAATGAAGCAGGCAGAAGGCTGTGAACTATATGCAATTGCAGGCCGAAGTGAAGTGAAAGTAGCGGAATTTAAAGAACGATTCGGTTTTCAGAAGGCATATGTAGGATACGATGCGTTACTTAACGATAAGGAGGTACAAGCGGTATACATTCCGCTTCCGAATCATCTGCATTACGAATGGGTAATGAAAGCAATCGAAGCGGGAAAGCATGTACTTTGTGAGAAGCCTTTGGCATTAAATGCGCTGGAGGCAGAGGAGATGTTCCGGGCTGCAAAGCGTAAGGGGGTACAGTTTGCGGAAGCGTATGCATATCTTCACAGTCCCTATGTGGCTTCTTTACGCGAAGTGATAGAAAGCGGCAGTATCGGTGAGGTGGATTATATCGAAACAGCTTTTGTGACCCAGGGCTACGAGGAGGACTACCGTCTGCATAAGGAATTTGGCGGCGGTGCTATGTATGATTTGGGCTGCTACTGTACCACAATGATGCTTGCTCTGGTGGATGCGGAACCGACTTTTGTGAAGGCCTGTGCAGAGTTCGGCGGAGATGATGTGGATTTTCATACGGCAGGAATCGTTAAGTTTGAAAACGGCGTACGTGCTTCCTTTAATGTGGGTATGATTTTCGGAAATGGTGCCAACGGCAGATTTGACCGGTTGTACATCCACGGTTCCAAGGGGTGCATCCGTTCCGAGGTAGAGTATAATCAGGCAGGAGAGTTAAGCTACCGCGTGATTTCAAAGGGAAAAGAAGAGATAAAGACCGTTACGGCAAGGCAGAATTATTGTTTGGAAATAGAGCAGATGAACCGTGCCATCGAAG
>JAZNBY010000134.1:0-8566 GCA_045587325.1 Lachnospiraceae bacterium
TCCTCTTCGCTCATCCCTGCACTTTCAACAACAGTGCTTCCTGCAATACCTGTGAAAAATTCACGCCCTTCGCCATAGCCCGTTCGTTAAGCCATGCCGGAATCGTCAACGTCTTTTTAACCGCCTTTGTCTCCTTGTACTGGTCAATGTTACAAGACACCAACGAGGTAAACCCGTCCTCTACAGAAAGTGTTCCTATATCGGATGGTACAGCAATCGCCCGTTCCTGTTCTAAGAGCGTCAAAATGTACCCTGCCAAAGCTTCCTGCGCACATGCCATAGTCTCCGTCACAGTGACCCCATAACTATGGCATCCCGGCAAATCCGGGAACTCCACCCAATAAGCATCCTCTTCTTTATGAAATACCGCCGGATAAACAAACAACATAAACCCTGCCTCCTTTTCTTCATACCTATTTCAAACCCGCTTCCTTTAAAATCCTGACAAGCAACCCCGTCGGAACATCTCTTCCATATATTGGTACCGTTATAGTCTGCTCCCCCTTTTGCAAAATATGATGGCTCCCGGTAATCCGAATCAAACTCCATCCATTCTTCTTCAGAATCTTTAGTAAATCCTTATCTCTCATACTTCACCCCTTTCATAGTAACACGTATGGCACGTGTCGTCAAGATTAAAAAGTAACAACTTTCTTCCCCTTCTCTTAAACGGAAACTCTGGTGTGAAACCACCGAACGTTAGATGACAGACTGAGATATGCCCTGTGTACATGGATTCACATACAATACCATCTGTCAAAATGAGTATATCATGAAATACAACCCTGCGCAACTTCTTTTGTTAGGCATGTCACAACTTGTTTTTTCCTCTTTTCACGTGTTTTTACTGGACTTATTTCTTATAATATATTATGATAATATACACGCATTGTTTGCACGTTGTGCACAGAAACAAGGAGGTATCCTATGACCGAGCGTAATTTGACCCTGCTGACGGATTTTTACGAAATCACCATGATGCAGGGCTATTATAAAGAAAACAGAAATGATATTGTCGTTTTTGATGCTTTTTACCGGCGCAATCCCTCCGACGGCGGTTATGCCGTTTGTGCGGGTCTTACCCAAGTGATTGAGTATATTAAGAATTTGCATTTTGATAAAGAAGACATCGACTTTCTGCGTAACACCGGGATGTTCGAAGAGGAGTTTTTGTCTTATCTGGCGGAGTTTCGTTTTACCGGTAGCATTTATGCCATTCCGGAAGGCTCGGTAGTCTTCCCGATGGAACCTTTAGTGAAAGTCATTGCTCCGATTATGGAAGCCCAGTTTGTAGAAACCGCTATTTTGACTTTGGTGAATCACCAGAGTCTCATTGCCACCAAGGCTGCCCGTGTGTGCCATGCGGCAAAGGGCGGCGGTGTCATGGAATTCGGACTTCGCCGCGCCCAGGGACCGGATGCAGGCATTTACGGTGCCAGAGCCGCAATGATTGGTGGTTGTATCGGCACCAGCAATGTACTGGCGGCACAGGAATTTCAGGTTCCGGCTCTCGGCACCCATGCCCACAGCTGGATTATGAGTTTCCCGGATGAGCTGACCGCATTCCGTACCTATGCAAGTCTCTATCCGCAGAATGCGACACTTTTGGTAGACACTTACGATACCCTTCGTTCCGGCGTTCCTAATGCCATCAGGGTATTTACGGAGCTTCGGGATGCTGGAAAGATGCCGACTCGTTACGGCATCCGCTTAGACAGCGGCGACCTTTCCTATTTATCAAAAAAAGCACGGAAGATGTTAGACGATGCCGGTTTTACCGATGCTCTCATTTGCGCCTCCAGTGATTTGGACGAATATATTATTGAATCTTTGAATTTGCAAGGTGCAAAAATCGACACCTGGGGCGTAGGTACCAACCTTATCACCTCCAAGGATTGTCCGGCCTTCGGTGGTGTGTATAAGTTAGCAGCCATCGAAGAAGACGGTGAATTCATTCCGAAAATTAAGTTGTCGGAAAACCCGGCAAAGATTACCAATCCGGGCAACAAGACCGTGTTCCGTATTTATGATAAGGAAACGAATAAGATTAAGGCCGATTTGATTGCCTTTGCGGATGAAATCATAAACGAAGCCGAACCGCTTCTGCTGTTTGATCCGGTTTCCACCTGGAAAAAAACCTTACTGGAACCGGGCACCTATACCGTGCGGGAACTACTTGTTCCGGTGTTTGTTGACGGCATCTGCGTTTACGAGTCCCCATCCGTTATGGACATCCGGGCATATTGTCAAAAAGAAAAGGATACCCTGTGGGAAGAAACCAAGCGGTTCTCCAATCCGCAGGAAGTTTATATCGATTTATCGGAGCGGTTATACCGGACGAAGCAGGAGCTCTTAGACCGCATTCATTCCGAAAACAAACGGCACGTCTGATTTTCCGGTTCGTGCATAAGATAAGAAAGAAGGATACTATGAAAAAGTTTTTACGACCTTTGGCCACCACAGGCATTCTGTGGGCCATGGGAATCGGTCTTTTATTAACAACCAACAGTTGCAACAAAACCAAAGAGAATGCCGGAGAAGTCGGCACTTCCCCTACATCATCTTTGGAGGTACCCGGTATGACACAGCAACCGACAGATATAGACACCGATTCATCCGCCCCTATGGAAATTACTTCTGCTCCGAATGACACCACCAACGTTGTCACTCCGGAGCCGACGAAAGGGATCTCCACCCCGGAGCCAACCAAAGCTCCTACCCCTACCCCGGTTGTAGTAAATACGGATACGTCCACCATTACCTATCTGGTAAACCGTGAGTATCCCCTTCCGGCGGACTTCGTCCCGGAAGACCTTACCACACCGGATGTACTGTTTCCGTTTGCGGACACAACCATTGACAAAGCAAAAATGACACCAGAGGCAGGCAATGCCCTGGCCCGGCTGTTTGATGCAGCATACGACGAAGAAGGGCTTGTCCTGTATGGCGTTTCCGCCTATCGTTCCTACTCCCGTCAGTATACCATTTATGCTACCAACCTGGCGGTGTACGGCATTGCCCACACCAACCGCTATTCTGCAGCTCCGGGACGAAGCGAACACCAGACGGGACTGGCCATCGATATTTCCTGCCGTTCCGAAGGCTTTGAACTGGAAGATACCTTTGCGGACACCCCGGAAGGCATCTGGGTAGCAGAAAACGCCCATCGTTTCGGATTTATCCTACGTTATCCAAAGGGCAAGGAACACATCACCGGCTATAATTACGAGCCTTGGCACATCCGTTACGTAGGCACCGAGCTGGCGCAGCACTTGTATGAAACCGGACTTACCCTGGATGAGTTTTATAACGTTCCGTCGTCCCTGACCACGGAATACCTGGAAAGCACACCGCTGATTGACACCACTGCCGACAGCTACCTTTCCATTTACAATCAGTACCACTAAGGAGGATTTCCCATGAGAACTATATTAGCCGTTCTTGTAATCGCTATCTTTTTTATTCTGTTTCTTCCGGTATGCCTGTTGCTTTTACTGCTTCGTAAAATCAACAAAAAACTGGCCAGCCGTATTTCCCAGTGCATCGTGCGGGGCGCATTCCGGGCAGCCATGTGGCCGGGAGGCATGAAACGTATCGTTATCGGTACAGAAAATGTTCCGAAGGACACTCCGGTACTGTATGCAGCCAACCACCGCGGAATCTTAGACGCAGCCATCGGATACATTACCGTTCCGACCCTGACCGGCTTCGTAGCAAAAAAAGAAATCCGCAAGGTTCCGCTTCTCAACCTGTGGATGTACACTGTAAACTGTCTGTTTCTCGACCGTTCCGACATCCGTGCCGGCATGAAAGTCATTTTATCCTGTGTGGATTACATAAACGAAGGCATTTCCATTTTTATTGCGCCGGAAGGCACCCGGAGCCACGACAAGGACCCGCTTCCGTTTAAGGACGGCAGCTTAAAGCCGGCTCAGAAAACCGGTTGTCCGATTATCCCGGTAGCCATCACCGGCACCGACGATTTGTTTGAAAACCACAAGCCGTGGCTGCGCAAAACAAAAGTTGTCATTGAGTACGGCAAGCCGATTTACTTAAACGAACTTCCGCCGGAAATCCAGAAGCATCCGGGAGCTTACGTACGGGAAAAAGTGATTGAAATGTTGGAAGGACATGAAGAGTTAAGAAAATAAAACTTTCAAGTTTTTGTTGCATAAACGTCCCGCTCGTGGTAAGATAAGCCATGGACAAATGCAACATATAGAAAAAAGAGGAGGTCCGAACTATGGGCGACATTTTAACCATAATCGCAATCGTACTCGGCGTCATTTTGCTGATTTTGATTATTCTTTCCATCATCGGCAAGAAGCTTCAGAAGAAATCCGAAGCTGCACAGGCAAATATTACCGCAGGCGCTCAGTATTATTCCATAATGGTCATTGACAAAAAACGTATGAAGCTTTCCGAGGCAGGATTCCCGCAAATCGTGGTGGATCAGACTCCGAAGTGGCTCAGAAATCGTAAGGTACCGGTTGTAAAAGCAAAGATCGGTCCGAAGATTGCCAGCCTCATGTGTGATGAAAAGGTATTCGATAAAGTACCGGTAAAGAAGGAAGTAAAGGCTTTCATGAACGGTATTTATATCGTTGACGTGAAGGGGCTTCGTTCCTCTCTCGATGTGAAGGAGAAGAAAAAGTTCTTTGCCCGCATGAAGGACAAGAGAGCGGAAGCTGCCGCAGAGAAGAAGAGAGTAAAGGCTCTTCCGGGCGGTATCGATGCAACCAAGGAAAAGAAAAAGAAGAAAAAGTAAGTTTCCTAAAAATGAAAGGGCTACGCATTTTGATTATGCGTAGCCCCGTTTTTGTATATTCTTACAACTTCTTATACCAGTCTTTTAATACTTCTTCCGCTTTCTTTAAATGAATATTGAAGCCATTGTCCTTTGCCGCTTCTTCCCTGGTGTCATAGATATATGTACTCCAATCCCACCAGAACACTCCGGCAAACCACGGTTCCTTTGCGAATACCGACAGACAGGAATCATAAAAAGCTGCCTGTTCCTCCTCGTCATGAGGCAACTCCGTATGCATGAAATCCCATGGCATGGTGGAACATCCGTGGGCGCTACGGCAACCGATTTCAATAAAAACAATCGGTTTCTTCCACATATCGTATACTTCCTTCATGGAATCCCGTACCTTCAGCCATTCCTTCTGCATCATCTCGGAGGTAGCTCCGCCTGCTTCTGCTACAGGGAAGTATGCACTGGTTCCTAAGTAATCCACCTCGTCAAACCACTTTACCTGGCCTTCGCGACCATGGTTGGTATTGTATACCAGCTTGCCTTTGTAGCAATTTCTGATTTTGGCAATAAGATTTCTCCAATGGCGTTCCTTCCGCTCCGTTCCGCTCATTTCGCAGCCGATACAAAGCATCTCGCAGCCGGTCTCTTCTGCCAGTTCCGCATAGTACAACATATAGTCTTCGTAGCTCTTAAACCACTTATCCCAGTAAATATCCTTGCCGCCTTCGCCTTCTTCCGCATCGGCAAAATTGATGTAGGCACGCCATACGCCGTCCTTACAGTTAACCATCGGCTTTAAGCACACTTTGATGCCATTCTTATGGGCACGATCCACCGCTGCCATAATGTCTCTGTCAGAGGCACTTCTTCCAAATTCAAAGTGAATGTCCGTACTGTGGGCCGTCTCCTGGTGGGTCACCACTGCCAGACACATCCAGTTAATACCGGTCTCATACATCAGTTCCTGGGATTTGATTCCCTCTTCCGTGCGGTATTGTCCCCGTCTTCCGTAGAAGCCGTAGGTATAACCTTTCATTTCCATAAGCCTTCTCCTTTCTGTTACCTATACCGATGCTTCCTGTTCACAGGACTGCACTTTTAATACCAGTGTGCAATCTCCGGTTTTCTCCCCATTAATCTCCAACCCGTATTTTAAGGTCGTCTTTAAAAAATCTTCCTCTTCATAAAACTCCAAAGACCGGGTATTTACCCCTACAAGCAAGCCGCCGTAAGGGGTCTCGTAATTGGTCAGATACGACTCCCCCGGCAAAAACAGAAGTCTCGTTCCAAAACTGTCGCTTTTTTGCAGCTCCAGTTCCTTCTCCGAAACCTTGATTCTGCATTTGGTGGTCTTCCCGCCTTCTTCCGTCTCTTCATAAAGCAGGTAGTGCTTCTCTCCCTTTTTATAATGCTGCCCGAAGTTAATCACTTCGATGGGAGCCTCTTCTTCCTCTGCCGCATATTGTAATCCCGTCAGGGAAATGATCACATTCTTTGTCATAAACAACACCTCTTTCCTGTTGTTCTTATTTTACTATGACATGCGGAAGAATTCAAGACCTCCATCGCTAAAAAAAGTTTGCATATCTCCACCAAATGAAGTATAATTAGAATACTAATTCATATCATAACTAATAATCAAGGAGAGACAACCATGATGGATCAGATGCCGGCAGTCACTGCCTTACAAAACAGAAATAAATGCTGGGAACATACCTTTTCTACCTTCTCTGCAAAGGTGTATATCCCTGTCTCCGACCCTATCACAGAAATTGTGAACTATGGCTTCCGGGCCCCTTATTTACTTGTATTTGAAGAAACAAAACAGACCATGGAAGAAGCAATAAGCTTTGCCGATTCCACCGGTCTGGCAAACATTGCCGCAGCATTCGGCGGAAGTGTTGTATTCATATATCCGACCTGCGAGGGAGGTTGGGATAATGCACCGGAGAATTTATTTGCCGACATTATTTCCGAGTCCCGCATCAGCCAATATTACAAAGACGGCACTGCCATTATGCGGAACCGTTTTACCGGCGAGTGGAGCGGATATTATATCCGGGGTGCGGTACTTCGTACCTTCCTTTACGGCTTCGGCAAGTCTGCAGACTACATTGCCCGTCACTGTTTACAGCGCATCGAAGGCGACGGTTTGTACGGAAAGGGAGATATTTCTCCGGTCACCTGTATTCTTGAAAAGTTAAGTATCATTCCGGCCCCGGCAAAGGATGCCAGAGACATTCCGGTCATCTCCATCGGAAACACGGACGCTGCCAATGACGCACTTACTGCCGGTCTTGACTATGTACTTATCAAAGATTCCGCCGACTATACTGCGGACTTTTATGGCTTCTGCGACCGGTTCCATCGTATGATGGGAAATCTTATCCCGCAGGCAAATCTTGCGGAACTGGGCATGATCAAAGCCCCGGGCTACTGCATGGTTCCTACCTCCAAGGACAATCGTGGAGATGATAAAGATACCACCGAGCATGCCATTGGTTATGTTGCTTATTACAATGAACAGATTTTTGAAGAAGGAAAGAAGGTTCCGCTTTTGTTCTGTTTCCACGGTGGCGGAGATTCTGCCATGTGCATGACAAGCGTATCCGGTTGGTACCGGGTTGCAAATATGTACAACTTCCTTTTGATCAGTGTGGAGCACCATATGAACAGTACCGCCACTGAGATGCAGACCGTACTGAACCACCTGATAGAAAAGTACCCGGTAGACACGGAACAGATTTATTCCACCGGGTTTTCCATGGGCGGTTGCAAATCCTGGGATATGTTCCAGGAGTACCCGAAGGTATTTGCAGGAGTTGCTCCCATGTCTGCCACTTTCGAAGTAGGGTGCAATGTATTCGGTCAGGAAGTAGGACCGTTCAATCACGACACCGTGGTTCCGACCTTCTATGTGGGCGGCGAGGTCACTCCTCTGCCGGAACTTCCGTTCCAGGCACAAAAGTGCATCGACCGGGTTCGTTATGTATTTGAGGTCAATGATGTTATCGCCGATTATCCGGTGAAGTTAGAAGAAAAAGATACCTGGGCAAATCCGATTTACGGCATCGATGGCGACGCCGTATGTAAAATCGCCGATTCGTCCCGAAACAGTGTATTAACACTGAATCTATTTGAAAGCAAAAACGGATGCTGCTACACCATTTTCGGCAGTGTAGACAACCAAAGCCACGAAGTCCGTCACCACAGTTGCGAGAATGCATGGAAATTCCTGCGTCAGTTCCGCAGATTGCCGGACGGCACCATTGTGGGCGGAAAGTTCGAAGATATCAAGAAACTGTACGAAGCATAAAACCTTTTGACCCCGAAACGGAACTATACAATAGCAGGAGCAATCCTGACTACACAAAAAGGCAGGTATACCGTATGGCAGCAGAAAAAGAACTTTTACAGGGCATAACCCTTATGAAGGAAGGAAAGGAAGAGGGATTCAACATCCTGTATTCCCATACCTATAATTATGTCTACAGCCGGGCGCGAGCCATTATGAAGACCGAATCCGACGCCCAGGACCTGACGCAGGAAACCTTTATTCAGGCCTACAAAGGGATTGCCGCTTTGGAAGATGCCAACAACGTGTACGCCTGGTTAGGGGGTATTGTGTTCCGACAGGGTGCAAAACTTTACAACAAAACAAAAAAAGAACTCTTAGTAAACGAAGACCAGGATTATATTTTTGACGAAGTGGAAACCAAGGATGTGGATGCCCTTCCGGAAGAAAGTGCGGAACTAAAGGCCACTTCTGACGTAGTCATGAGTATGATAGAGGAACTTCCGGAG
>JAZNBY010000135.1:0-14555 GCA_045587325.1 Lachnospiraceae bacterium
TAATCCAGATATCCGCCCTCTACGGAAAACTCCGCTCTTGTCACCATCTCGGTGCCCAGCTCAAAGGACACCTTCTCCGGGTGATTTACCAGTACGCCATAATTCTTATTGGATACATAGAACGGAATATTTTTATATGCCTGCTCCGTGCTGGTGCCGCCGTCTTCGTTCCAGATGTCGATGCTCTGGCCGTTCTTTACAAACGGAGTAAAATGCTCTCCCGTACCGTACAGAAGCTCCCCTACGCCTAAAGAAAGCTGCTGACGCATATAAGTATCCACATTGTCGCCCTTATCGTAATAATCGCCCTTCCAGTCGGTTTTCACCAGCGCCAGATCCTTGCCTGCGCTCTTGGTCAGCACCTTGCCATCCTTCTTATAGGTCATGGACCACGGTTCCTTCGTAATCACAAGGGACAGACTGCCGCTGGCAACTTCGATACTTGCCTCATCCTCCGTTACCGTCAGCGGACACGCCTCCATATTCAATTCAAAGGCCGGCTCTGCCACCACCGCCCCCAGATGATGATAGGTCTGCACCCGCAATACATCCTTTCGCGGAGAGCTTACCTTTACCGTCAGGTTGATGCCACCCAGAGTACATCCCTTATTGTACACACGGCTCGTCGGTGCGCAGATGGTCACCTCAGTTTCCGTTTTCGTGATAAAATACGCTTCTGCCGGTGCAAACAACTGCACCCCTTCCTTTTGTAACCAACATCCGTTGCTGAATTTCATAGGCCTTCTCCTTTTTGTAAACCTTGTCTACCGCAACCTGCGCCCCTTCCCGGACGCATTGCCGTTATTGTTACTATCCTTACTTCGAAATCGTCTCAAAGATCGTCTGCCCGTACAACCGGATGGCAAAATCATTCGGATGATTTACGCAGTTTCCGGTATAGTTAAAATAGGTCTTACCTCTGTGTTCCATTTCACGGAACATACTATGTACCGGTGCCGCTGCCATACCCTCGTGAGCCTTTGCATAGTCCGTCAATGCCTTCTCGTAGTTCAGAAGACCGTCATTCTGATAGGTCGGAATCTCTGTGTTGGCGGTCATGGCCGGATACAGTACAAATTCGCATTCCGGATTTCTTTTTTTCAGTTCTGCAATAATCTCCTCGATATAGCCCATAAACTGCTCCGTCGGGTCCCACATGCAGTTCATGCCAAATCCGATGAATACCAGGTCCGGCGTCTCCACACGGTCAAACAATTCATTTACATGATCCACGCCCCACTTTGCAGTGGAACCGCCGGAGGATAAGTTATCCTTCGTAATCGAGGCCTGTGGATATTCTTCACGGAGTTTTCTTGTTACCATCTCTGCCCATACCGGCATGTTTGGGTAACGGTCGGACTGCACCTTCATCGGTGCGAGGGACCCCATGTCCACTGCCGGTTCATCGGCACCGCTGGCTTCCCAACCCGCCGTAATGCTGTCACCGAAATATACGATATGAAGCGGCTTCCCGCTCTCCAGCTTTTCATAGGTCTTGGTAAGACGCACGCCCATGCGCTCCGGTACAAGACCGGTCCAGCTCTCCTCCGTCTCGTAGGTTACAAGCACCTGATAGGTATATACATGCGGAAGAATCATGATGAATTCTTTCTTGCCTGCCAGACAAAGCCAACCTGCCCACGGCTCGTCATTATATTTCTTGCAATATTCCTCTCTTTTTAATACCGGAATACGGCTACCCTCGGTACGCACAATGCCGCGACCGGACACGGTATAATCCTTGCCTTCCTCGTATTCCACCGTACCGTCATGGTTCGATATTTTTACAATCTTCTTCGGTGCATAGAGGAGATTGCCTCCCTGCTCTGCTCCTGCTCCGTCTTCATAGAAGCATACGGACTCTTCCCATATTTCGCCACCCTTCCAAATCGGCGCCAACCATTCCTGTAATCTATTCTCTGCCATTGTCCTTCTCCTCCAGTTTGTGAAATTGATTGGTTTTATTATACTATATTTTGTTGCGTTGTACAATCAAAACAACCGCTCCGAGAAGAAAAACACAACCCTTGCAAAATAGTTCTATCATTTTTGTTAGAAACACTTTACATTTTCTTAACGCAGTGCTATAGTAGGCCCAGAGACCTATAAAACACATTATAAATAAAGGAGAACTGTTATGAAAAAGTGGAATACTCCGGAAATTGCTGAATTGAATATCAGTGAAACTTCTCTACCTAGCAAATGTGGCGCACCAGATGGCAGGTGTATAGACCTTGCTCGTCCGAGCAACAACGGAAACGGTTACTGCAAAAATAGCGGCTGCCCTTACTACAACGTCGTTATTCTTACAGGCAATAACAATAACGATAACGAAGACCTGTCTTAAATTATTCAGTAAAAAAAGCCCTTCTACAGAAGGGCTTTTTTTCTATTCTCTTTGTCTCTTACGCCTTTACCGCCCAGCGAAGCTTCGTAGACTTTGCCCGCGGATTTCTCTGACATTCTGCTGCCGACGGCCGGATGACATCCTCCGACGCGTCACTGTAGATGCCTTCCTTTTTCAGTTGCTTAAACGATTTCTTTACCAGCTGGTCCTCTCCCGAGTGGAAGGTAAGGATAGCTACCCTTGCCCCCGGATTTAAAATCCCCGGCAACTTATCCAAGAACGCATACAACACCTCAAACTCACTGTTCACATCAATGCGCAGAGCCTGGAACACTCTTGCGCAGGACTTTTTCACCACTTCTTTATATTCTGCCGGCGGAAGCTTACTAAGAGCCTCCTCGATGGCTTCCCTCAGTTCTGTGGTGGTTTCAAACCTTGCACCCCGTTTCAGTTTCTGAAATACCACCTTTGCAATCTGTTCCGCATAAGGTTCATCGGAGTTTTCCACCATCATACCGATAAATTCTTCCTTTGTGATACTGCGAAGCCGCTCGGAAGCAGACTGCCCGTGTTCCGGGTCCAACCGCAAATCAAGAGGTCCTTCCACCTTATAAGAAAAACCTCGCTCCGGGTTATCAATCTGCATGGAAGATACACCGAGATCTGCCAGTACAAAATCAAACTTCCCGGCCTTCTCCGCCACTTCATCGATATTGGCAAAATTCGTCTGACATATGGTGAGAATTTCTTCTCCGTACCCCTTGTCCGCCAGACGCTTTTTTGTTTTCACAATCTCAATCGGGTCCACATCCAGGGCATACATATGGCCTTTTCCCTCCAGTTTTGCCAACATGGCACTGGTATGTCCGCCATACCCCAGAGTAGCATCCAAACCCTGCTCGCCCGGCTGAATCTTTAACACATCCAGTATCTCATCCACCATAATGGAGATGTGCATCCCTGCCGGGGTACTGCCCTTGCGGATGACCTTTTCTATGGTGTCCGCATACTTCTCCGGGTTGGCTTCCTTATATTTTTCGTGGAACGCCCTTGGGTGGGTTCCTTTGTACCGGACCCTCCGCTTGTGGGGGGTGTCGCTTAATTGTACGTTGTTATTTTCGCTCATCCTGCACGCATTCCTTTCTCTGCTCCACCTTTTTTACATATTCTACCTCATGGTACGCATAAATAAACCGTCCATGACAACAATCCTTTCAATGATACCATCTTCCACATAATAGTACAAAACCAAAAAGTTGTCTTTCCAATCTTCTTCATCATCTATTTCTACTTCCGTTGCTCCGTCAAAACATACACTATAGCTCTCACGGAGTGGCAATTCATAAGAAAAAGTGTCCTCTACCTTCGTTACCTCGTCCCCGACACAAATGTCCTTATATGTCACTATTGAAGCGTCCGCTATTTCCATGTAGCAAAGCGTTTCTCCGTCTCTTGATACCCCAAAGTCCTCATTGTCGGACCTGACTGCCTCAAAATAGTCTTCAAACCACGGACAGCCCACCTCTTCAAGTTCTGCTTTGCTGTCATAAAAAGATACCACCTCATCATCCATAATCCACTCGTACGGCTTCAATTTGTCTGCCTTGTTTCCGCATCCGCACATCGCAAACACACTTGCCATTGCCGCAACAACTGCACAGCTTTTCTTCATCCATTGATTCTTCATCATTGTCTTTCTCCGCTTTCTTCTCTCATTCTATTCTACATTAGTTTTTCAAGCACTTCTTTCGGCTCCTCCGCCGTAGCAAAGCCCTCTTTCTTCCAATCTTCCCGATACTTCTTTATAAACCATCCTGCCTGCAAGGTCTCCATACCGAAGGACCGTGCGGTTTCCAACTCCATACTTCCGCCATCTCCCACATACAGGCATTCCTCCGGTGCCACAACCAGCTCCGTCAGGCTCCGTTCAAAGATCTCGTGTTCCGGCTTCTGTACCCCCTGCTCACAGGAAAGCATCATAGAATCAAAGTACGGGGCCAGTACACTTGCCCGGATAGCTTCCGCCTCTTCCAAATAGCAATTACTGATTAATCCCACCTTATATCCGCGGTCCTTTAACTCCCGAAGCAAAGAAACAATCCGTTCCTCCGCCATCTTAAGACTGCCCAGTTTAAAAGCATAGCGCTTCTCCACCACGTCCGGAATCCGCTCCGGATAAGCAAACCGCATCCGTTCTCCAATCCATTGGATGGACTGAGGAAAATCCATCTTCCCCTTACTGCGGGCCTCATCCGTCTCATGCCACAGCGGATAAAACGTGTCGATGTCTGCTCCCAGGTCTGCCGCGATGTTTCGCCCGAAATACGGCGACACACTGTATAGCGTCACCAGCGTTTCAAACATATCAAAGATTACTGCTTTCATGTTCCGCCCCCTCTTTTCCCATTTCTCTTTCATTATAAACAAGGGGCATGTACCAAGCCATACCCCTTGCAGTTTAACTTTCTTCCCTTATTCTTCCTTCGTTGCAGCCGCAGTATCTTCCTCTTCGGATACTTCCGTCTCCGGAGTTTCTTCCTCTGCTACCTCTTCCAAAGCAATCTCTTCCGCAACATCTTCCGTTGCACCCGGCTCATTGGCTTTCGCTGCCTCATCCTTCTTAGCCTTGGCAGCGCCATCCTTCTTCTTAAAGAACGCTCCGTACACAATCTTTCTGCGTACCAGAATGACGATCGGAACCAGGCACGCAAAACCAATGGTAATATACCCAAAGGTGGTAGCCAGCTCCTTGGCGTCCGTCTCGTAAGTCAGATAGTTAGCTGCCTTCTCAAGAGATTCTCTTGCCAGTTCGATATACTCTAAGCTGTTGTTGAAATCCCGCAGACGATGGTGTATGTAAATTAACAGACCCGTCGCCACGCCGGATGCCACAAGCAACAGTACGGAAAGTACAACAAATATTTTTCCCGTAAATTTCTTATTTTCCTTCTTCTTAAGTACCACAAGGAAAATCACCAGCAATACTACGAAAAGTCCCCCCGCAATCATAATCGGCAGGTACTTTTTCCAATCAAAACCTGCTTTCTTTGCCGGCTTTGCACTTGTCGGCACATCAGTTTCGTCGCCGTCAGTACCATCTCCCGGTGTCGGTGTGACAACCGATGCGTCGGATACTACCTCATCTCCGTCTCTTACTAAGGTAAGTACCACGGAAGCTCCCATGCCGGACTCCGACATAGCGCTCAGTATAACGGTATTTTCTCCCGGTTCAAGCGGAACATCATATGCAAAACTTCCGTCATCGGAGAATGTTACATCCGTTCCGTTTATGGTAAAGGTAGCTGCATTTTCCACCTTACCGGATACCTTTGCCGTAGTGGTCTTGAAGGTCATTCCATCCAGTTCTTCAAACAAAGTAATCCGCGGTACGACAATACCGAGATAAATATCCTTTTCGATCACATGGGTAATACCATCCGCCCCGGTGAAGGTTGCATAAAAAGCATTGTTACCTTCTTCCAGCGTGAAGAAGATGGTATCCTTTCCCTTAATGCGGTACACACCTTCCTGTCCGTTGATGCTAACCGTCAGCTGCGCCGCTTCCTTAGAAGAATATTCAAGAGGAATCATTATATCCGTAGACACATCTTCTACATCAACCCGAATATATTCCCCGGAATCTAACGTCAAATGCTTTACATATTCCTCGGATAAAATACCATCAAGACTGTAGGTAACCACAATATCCAGCTCTTTTGTTCCTTGCGGATAATAGCAATATGTTCCCGTTGCCTCAATATTTTCATCCCTACAGATTGGTTGTTCCACATTGCCATCTGCCACAACTGTTATGTTATAGGCATATGTCCCCCAACCCCATGGCTGATACTGTGACCAGTCCAGTGTACACATCAAGCTTTGTTCATCCAAAGTGATATCAAGTCCGGACAACGCTGCCGGGGTATCCGGATTGTAGTATACAAACTCATCTGTCTTTCTGCTGTCAAAGGTGCCCGCATTGTCATCACACTCTACTACCAACAAAAGCTGCGCATTTCCACAGCTGGACGCTTCTATATAGATGACAAGTTCTTGCAAATATCCGGTATCTGCCTCACCGGTAGCCAGATTTTCCTTAATCATTTGTCCGTCTGCAGATACTAAACTGATACTGTAATGATACGGGAAAACCTCTTGTCCCTTCGTTGCGCCAAAGCTTACCGTTGCTTCCTTTCCATTAAGAGACTTCAAGGTAAACTCCCGGATGGAAATACCCGTTTCTATCTGTATCTTGCTGAATGCTACCCTCTCTGTGTCTGTCTTCACACAACGGACATTCCACATACCGGCTTCTGCATCAACAATCTTAAAATTACTCCATTTACCTTCCGTATTGTGATGGAACAAAAATTCTTCTTCTGTGGAAACGAATTCACTGTATTCCTTTCCAGACGGAGAAATAAAGGTTATCTCCGGAGGAGCTCCGTCATATTCTGCATATACGTTCAAATCTCCCCGTACCGCGTTCTCAAACAATTCCATCTCAATATAAAACTTTTGTACCTCTGGTTCTGTTTCCTCTTCTGTGACGTCCTCCTGTGCAGTCTCTCCGTCTACAATTTCATCGACCACCGCATCCTCATCGGCCACGACATCCTCTACCGCTACATCCGTAACAATCTCTTCTGCATACGCAGTCGTCGCTCCAATCTCGAACACTCCTAACATAAGAAGGAGCGCCAACAATCCTGCATATACTTTTCTACCATGTTTTTTCATTGTACTCTCCTCCTTCTTTAGCCGAACCAATCCACCCAGCCCATTATACCTTTCCAGTCTTTTTCGGTCTCAACCTCAATCTTCTCATCCGGGTTAATGTATAGCCATCTCTTAGTATCTACAAGGTCACCTTCCCACTGGAAAATAATATTAAACTGGAGTTTGTCGTTTTTAGTTTTGGAAAATCCAACCAACGCATCTACTTTTTTCTCAAACGTCGGTTCAAAAACCCATAAATCTAATTTAGCTATCGCATCAACACTACCCTGGAAACCAAAAAACTTCGTATGAGCATTTAAATCAACTTTTCCTGTAAGACCAACTGTAAACTCATCTTCTTCCCAAAGGAAACCGCTTTCTAATGTTGCCCGTAAGCCATAAGTTGTAAGGTTTTCATAGTGCGGGCCTAGTAACTCATTAGAATATTCAAACTTACCGATATTAAGAGTTGCTTCCGCTAACTGTATCCGTTCCATGAAAAGTAACTTTGCGTTTCCATAAATATTAAAGTCAGCCGGTGAAATCCTTAACGTAGTCTCCGGCAAAGACAAAACTCTCTTGTCTTTAAAAATGTATGCCAACGGCGGAACAATCTCAGAAATCTTTTGTGTTCCGATACTTACCTTTCCTACATAAGTCATATTGGCAAAGTCTCTATCCTTAAACTTCTTAACGAGGTTACCACCCTCAATTCCGAACGTAAAACCATAGAAGGTAACCGGTACCGGACCAAGCATTTTTTTGAACGAAGCCGGGAAAGTTATCGATGCATCCTTGATATCCATTTTATCCGACAGCACCCCGGTAAGAGTAATACTTGCGCCAGCCTGCTTAACTTCCATAAGCTCACACAGAATGCCGAAATGATATTCATCATCTATTGTATTTATTTTGACATCCAGTCCTTCCATCTGTACCGGCATATTCATTAATTTTACCGATTTATTCTGCTTTACATTTAATTCCAGGTTTAATCCCACGGATTTAGAAGTAATCCCTATCTTCGGATTATCTAAGCCAACATCGAACATATCCTCCTCACCCACAAACAAATCCTCAAACGGAAGCTCTGTGTTAATTTTGTCAAAGAGAAGTTCTATTCTGTCTGGATATAAACGTAAATCAATATCACTGATGCAACATACACTTGCTAGGAAAAACTCCTGTACCCCGATATCTTCCGTCTTATATTCATCTAAATTATCTTCATTTCCGAAATCCTTATAAATACGGAATTTACCGAGTACAGGAATACTTAATGATGTTTTCTTCTCCGCCATGGTCTTCGCATAACCAATGGAACGAATACTGTCAAATTCCACTTTGGAACCGGAATTATCCGTTACGGATACATAATCATCATTCTCCAAATCTCCCACAATTCGAATTCCACCCTTAAAGCGCAACCATCCGTTCATGGTAACATTTCCGGAGAGATAAATATTGTCCTCGGCATCTTCTTGCACATTGTCAGCCTTAAACTCATACGCACCGAACTTTATGATCGTCGGCAACTTCATCTCTTTGACTACAAGTGCTTTTGACAGATAGCCCTTCTTTCCGTCTACCTTTACTTCAACATCGTAAGTGCCCTGCTCAATATACCACGGTATGATAAATTCAGCACTAAACGCATCCTTATAATACAATACGGACGTATACTGATTCTCATCGTTATACAGCTTTATGGATGCTGTCACCATTCCCTCCGTAAATATAGACTGGCCTGCTCGAATAGTATTGGTAAAACCTTTATTACTTTGACGAATTTCGCGGGTAGCTAAGCCGACCAAATAAAGGGTACTTACCGGAAGTGCTTCTTCCTCTTCCGTCTCCGGCTCAATGGTTCCGGTTCCTGCACTGCCCGTGTTCGGAACCGGTGTTACAGTGCCTGCATTTCCGCTGTTGCCTCCCTGATTGCCGGAATTACCGCCCAGTGCATCCGCAGACAGGGAATAGGTAAAATCACATCTTGCCTCACCATTGTTGATGACTGCTTCCACCACACGGTTCTTTGCAGTCAAGGTATCCTTTGCCTTAAAGGTAATGATGTACTGGTTGCCTACCTGACCCTGCAGGAAGGAATACAGTGCATCCAGACCCGTACTTTCCTTGGTATGTACAAATACACCGCCGCCTGCTTCTGCGATCTTTGTTAAGTATCCTGCATTAACAGATCCCAGACCGATGGTATAAACCTTTACATTCTTCTCTTCTGCCAATGCAGCCAAATCATTTGCAATCATAGCATCAGTGACATAATCTCCGTCTTCGCCATCCGTCATAAGAATGATGGAATTATTGCTATAAGCGGTAGAATCGAAATTCTCCAAAATATTCATGATGGTCCAGTAAATAGAGGTACCACCGGAAGCATTAAAGCTGTTGGCAAATTCAGTCAACTCTTCATTGCTGCTGCCAAACGGCAACGTTTGTTTAATTGAGCTAGCGAAATTACTAATGGCCAGATTTTCTTCCGGATTTCTTCCGTTGATATAAGCGATTACCGCATCTCTCAGGTCGTAAATACAGTTAGCCATACTGCCGGATACGTCGCAGGCCAGATGGGTACGACCTTCCGTGTACTCCAGCTTCTCTACGGTGAAATCTTCGATTTCAAATCCGCAATCCGTCAGTGTCAACATCTTGCGAAGCTGATCTGCCGTTACCGCATAATCGGAGGATACCGACATACGTACCTTTACGGTCTCGAATTCTTCCGTGTCAACAGCACTGATATTCACGGCACTACGGGTCTTGTTGACATACTCCTCGAATACCTTGGTAAAGCTTTCGCTTAAACTCATCGGCTCTTCTTCATTGTCATACAGGTCGATATCCCCACTGTTGGTTAAAAATTCATCCATTCCGTACGGCATGGCGTTTTCCAGCGCCCGTCTTACGTAATCGGATATATTCATTACCTCGTTAATATCCCCTTCGCCGTTAATAATAGCCGAAATCTTCTGCATTGCTGCGCTATACTCATCGTCCTCGCTGTCGGCTCCGGAACCGATAGCCTCTGCCAGATGACTACTGCGGTTCTTCTCATTTTCGTAATAGTGAGCAATCTTTGCCAGCTGCAAATACACCTTGGAAATATCGGATCCTGCTACACTTTCCTTTGCCTGGTCTTCCAAAAGCGTTCTGACTGCAGTCAATACCGGATGCTTTGCTTCAATCTTCCAGTAATCCACCAACATTTCCAGGTCTGCTTCTTCCTCATCATCCAAGGACTTTTTCTTATCCTTATAAATCTCTTTTACTTTGCTTCCTACCACGTCGGAATAAGCATCTGTATCTTCAACTATTTTCCCGATATAAGTGCCCTTAAAATCCTTCTCACGTACCAGGCGGTTCATATACAATTCCGATACCGCCATCAGTTCTACATATGTAGAATTCTCATCAATATTCTCTGCTATCTTATCATAATCACGCAACAAAAGATTCATACGAAGTAATGCATTTCGCACGCAGGCGCAATAGCCTTCTCCGTCGTCCAACGCCTTTTCCAGCGTTTTTCTGACACTCTTAATCTGTGCCGTCATTTCTTCATCCGGCGTTCCATAATATCCGTCCAGGAACATATCGTACAGTCTGGTAGCTTCCGTCACGGCACTTACCGTTTTCTCAAAGCCCTTGGTCTTATATGTCTCGGAAATACCGTTCTTTACGACTGCCGCAATCATCTCGTCCGTAACCTGCATGGTTTCTTCCATGCCCTGTATCTCCGCCTCGGAAAACCCATATTCCGCCGGATTCAAACCCTGTTGCTTTAAATAGCGAACCGTTGCGATAGCGGACAGGTCCACATTTTCCTTTGCCTGTACCAGTGCATACTCTGCTTCGATCTGTTCTTTGTAGTCCTCATTTTCTTGTAAGCGTGCATATACACCGCCTGCCACAGCATAATTCCCTTGCAAAATCTGCATTCTCGCCGTAAAAAGACTGCAGGCATCATCATAGCCGTACATGTTACTGTACTCTTCCATGAGTTCTTCCGCAATCTCATACTCGCCCTGTTCCACAAAGGCATAGGCAAACTCTACCTGTTCCTCCTTTGTCAGCGGACTTGCGGATGCCTCCACTACCGGTTTCTTCACCATCAGACCGCATACCAGCAATGCAATGCCTGCCGCCGTTACCAGTCCGGCATAGATGTAGCGGATAAGACGACGCATTTTCTTCATACAAAACAATACGCCCATAATCAGTCCTGCCGCCAGTACACCAATACCAAGTTGCACTAAAACGTTCATCTTTTGTTCTCCTTTCGTTTATCTTTTCTGTAATTCGTCCAAATTCTTATCATAGGCCGGAATGAATTCCTCCAGAAAGCAATCCGCCTCTTCCAGTTCCATGGCAATGATGGAAGCCTTGGTAGAAGCTAAGGCACTGTCAAATTCTTTATTGCCTGCCTTCCGTTCTTCCATGCATTTGATCAAAGCGGAAAACTTATCCGCAGCCTTTACCAACCGCCACAGATAGGCATCCTCTTCTTTTTTAAAATACAAGTCACGGAACTCGCCCCGCAAGTCATCCGGTAGCATGGAAAGTAACTGCTCTGCCGCCGCATCTTCAATATGATGAAATACATCCTGCATGGTCTGGTTGTAGTATTTCACCGGGGTAGGCATGTCTCCCGTAATGATTTCCGTCGTGTCGTGATACATCCCGATTAACGCCGCCTTACTGCCGTCTAAGTTCTTCCCGAACCGTTTATTGCCGATGATGCACAACATATGGGCAATCATGGCCACTTCCAGGGAATGCTCGCATATATTTTCCGTACAGGAATTGCGCATCAATGCCCAGCGGTCGATGTATTTCATGCGGGACATCATGGCGCAAAAATTACTTTCGTCCTTTCCCATTCTCTATCCTCCTACTCTTTTTTTATTCTGCCCTTTTTCAAAAAAAGCGTAGAATAACCCTATTCTCTATTATGCAGTATCCGGCTCCAAGTGTCAACCGATTTTCCAAACATTTTCCTTCTTTTTCCTGCAATTGACAGACACATAAAACCGTGATACACTGCAAAAAGAAGAGATATAAAAAGGGAGCATCTTATGGAGATTACAGCATTACTGGAAAACACAACAAAACGGGCGGACATGCAGACGGAACACGGACTCAGTCTGTACATTAAAACCGGCTCCCACCGGATTTTATTTGACATGGGACAGTCGGATTTATTCTTAAAAAATGCCCGTAGCTTAGGTATCGATGTATCCGATGTGGACATGGCCGTTCTTTCCCACGGTCACTACGACCACGGCGGCGGCATCTCTGCCTTTTTGGAGGCAAATTCCACCGCTCCTGTGTATTGCTCTTCCTGTGCCTTTGAGCCTCATTACAATGCTGCGGGCAACTACATCGGCCTTGATGTGTCTCTGGCCGGTTCGGATCGGTTTGTCTTTGCGGAAGACACCCTGGTTCTTGCACCGGGGATTACCCTTTATTCCTGTAACAAGCGCACCCGCCCTTATGGCACGGACTGTGCCGGACTTTCCGTCCGCAGGCAGGATACACTTCTCCCGGAGGACTTCCGTCACGAACAATATCTTCTCATAGAGGAAGAAGGAAAACGGATACTCATCAGCGGTTGTTCCCATAAGGGAATCTTAAATATTATGGAGTGGTTTGCTCCTGATGTGTTAGTAGGGGGATTTCATTTTATGAAAACAGAACCGGGAGAGACCCTGGCCCGGGCCGTGGAACAACTCAATCAATACCCAACCCGCTATTTTACCGGGCATTGCACCGGAGAATTGCAATATACTTACTTAAAAAAATATATGACAGGCCTGGAGTACCTGTCATGTGGAAAAACCGTTGTCATTTAACTGACAACGGTTTCTTTTCGTTTCATTCAATTATAGATTATGTACCGTCTACTCTGCTTCTGCCGCTTTTTTCTGTTCCACTTCTGCCTGCTTTAACGCTCTTATGTTAGCTGCACCATAGAAGAAGAAGGAAATGCAAATCATTACCGTACATGCAACAATGAACACATTGGATACCAGCGGTGTAATATCGTACCAGAACAAATGTAACATCATCATGGCATATAACAATAACGTTGCTACCTTGCCGTGCCATACCGCACCCATAACCTTACCGTGCTTCTGGACCACCATAAATCCGGTGGTACCTACAAAGGTCTCCTTAAAGGTCATAGCAATGAGCGGAAGCAACACCATCGGGAAACGGGTCAATAAACAAAACAACACTGTGGCCTGGGTAAACTTGTCCGCAATCGGGTCCAGCACCTTACCCAAATCACTTACCATGTGAAATGTTCTTGCAATGAAACCGTCAATGATATCCGTAGCTCCGGACGCAATAATAACATAGCCTGTCCACACATAATTGTCCTTTACGCAATATAACCAGATAATCAACGGTATCATGCACAAACGTGCAAACGACAATACATTCGGAATCGTAAATACCGTCTTAAATACATCCTTATTCTCCTGTTGCATTGATGGCACCCCTCAATTCTCTTTCGTTTTTACATATTATATATAGTAGCATTACTTCCAAAAAATCTCAATACCCATTCACATAAAAAATAATGCAAAAAGACATCGAAATATCATAAAGATACTTCGATGTCTTCTGAAAACAGGGGCAGTAGGATTCGAACCCACGACCTGCGGTTTTGGAGACCGTTATTCTACCAGCTGAACTATACCCCTATCTGCAATTTTGACTGCTCTCCTATCTTACACTGTTTTTTTTCAAATGTCAAGAACTTTCGTAATATTTTTCTGTCCTTCTCTTTTACAAAATAAGACCACCAAAGGATGGTCAAATCTCCTTTGATGGTCTTATCTTTCATTTCCAAATTCCTTATCTTGTTGCAAGGAAATCATTAATCTTTCCTTCTAACTCATCCGCATCAATACCATGCACCATGCATGCCATCTCAAGACTCTCCCCCTGTGCGGACGGACATCCGATGCAGTGCATACCTGCATCATATAAAATCGGAACAATCTCCGCATCTACGCTGATAATCTGCATAATGGTCATCTCTTTATTAATCTGCATTGTCAGTTCTCCTTTCTCCTACCGTTTCCGGATTTCACAACTTAGAGTATACACAACTTGTCCTTGTTCGTCAAGGCACATTCCTTGGAAGATTTTCGCATGATTTTTGAAGAATTTTAACAGCATAAAAATGGTACTTGTATTATTCGCAACTTTATATTACAATAGAGTCAGATAAATAAAAGGAGGATATCATCATGGCATATAAGATTTCTGACGCTTGCATCAGCTGTGGCGCTTGTGCAGCTGAGTGTCCGGTAGGCGCAATCAGCGAGGGAGCTTCCCAGTACGAGATCGATGCAGATGCATGCTTAGATTGCGGCGCTTGCGCAGCTACCTGCCCGACTGAGTCTATTTCTCAGTAATTTACGAGCAAACAAATCAAAACGCTTCACCTTTTGGTGAA
>JAZNBY010000136.1:0-8156 GCA_045587325.1 Lachnospiraceae bacterium
CATGGTTATAGTAAATTTTGGAATATGGATTATACGGGCCTGCGCCATGTTCCCAGAAGTTATCACAATCACCGTTCTCATCACGATAGAAACGGGTAATACGCTCTGCCGGTACCCCCACCTCTTCGGTCCAGATGCGGAAAGCCTCTTCATCTTCGCAGTAAATAGACGGATACAGACGCTCCGGCTCCATGCCTACATGCTCGGTCAAAAACTCCCAGGACCACTTGATGGGCTCAGTCTTAAAGTAATCACCGAAGGAGAAGTTACCAAGCATCTCAAAGAAGGTAAGATGTCTTGCAGTCTTACCTACATTCTCGATATCACCGGTGCGGATACACTTCTGACAGGTGGTAACACGTTTCTTAGGCGGAATCTCCTGTCCGGTAAAGTACGGCTTCATCGGCGCCATACCGGAATTGATTAACAACAAACTCTTATCATTATGCGGAATCAAGGAAAAGCTCTTCAAACGAAGATGATCCTTGCTCTCAAAAAACTCCAAATACATTCTTCTTAAATCATTCAAACCGTGCTTTTTCACTGCTTTTATCTCCTTTCGTGCGCTGCGTCTTTTCTGTGCGCACATAGCTATTGTCCATTATAAGATTCTGCCGTTTATTTGTCAATAATGGGAATCTATTTTTTCATTAGAAATACTATAGCTTCTCAAAGTCCGTTGCACCGTGCTTACAAATCGGACAAATATAATCCTCCGGCAAAGACTCTCCCTCGTAGACGTAACCACAAATTTTGCAGACATAAGAGTTTGTAGCGTTTTTTTCTGCATTATCGCCATTTGCATTCTTCGCTTCTTTGTCGTTCTTCTTTTTAACCGGCTTATACGGCTGTTTTACATAGTTCTGATAATAATCATAAGTTACCGGCACTTGACTGCTTACAACATCCGCATCCGTTACTTCCACTAAAAACACCGTATGAGTATCCAATACAAAGCTATCACTTACCGTTCCACAGAAATACGCACTGCTGTTGCGATTCAAACGATAACATCCGTTGGCACACCGGGTAACATCCTCGAAATCCTCAAATTTATCTACCATCTTACCGCTCTGATAGCCGAAATGACTGTACACGGAAAATGGGGTCTTCTCCGTCAGCACGGAAACCGTCATTTTCCCGGTATTCTTTATCATATCATGGGTTAGGTTCTGATTGCTGATGCTGACTAAAAGCCTAATCGGATTCTGGGTTACCTGCATTACCGTATTTACAATGCAGGCGTTGTCTTTTCCATTCTCATTGGTCGCCACAAGATACAAGCCGTAACCGATTTGATATAATGCTTTCTCGTTCATCATTCTAAGGCACCTCTTATTCTTAATTCTATTATTACATTTATTATCATTCCACAATGTGGTTCTCATACATAGATTATACTAACACAGCCCAAAATAATCAAATAAATCTTGACACTTTTCAAAAAAGGAATTATGCTTGATACGTAAAAGAAATCCAATGAGACAGGTCCTTTTTCGGGCTTTGTCTCATCCGTTGAAAAGAGGTATGGTTATGTCTGAAATAAAAGAACAATGCATGGCTGCCGCTCGTGAACTTATCGATGCAGCAGGCTTAAAAAAAGGCCAAATCCTTGTAGTGGGCTGTTCTACAAGTGAAGTATGCGGTTCCAAAATCGGTACGGACTCCCGTCCGGAGGTAGCTGTGGACATGGTAGAAGGTATTCTCTCCGTATGTGCAGAAAAAGGCATCTACTTGGCAGCCCAGTGTTGTGAACACCTGAATCGTGCTATCATTGTAGAACGTGCCGCTGTGACCTTTGCCGAACCGGTTAACGTAGTTCCTCAGCCAAAAGCAGGCGGTTCCTTTGCTACTGCCCTCTATGCAAGACTATCCGACCCGGTCGCTTTAGAAGAAATCAAAGCCGACGCAGGTCTTGACATCGGCGGCACCTTAATCGGAATGCACTTAAAGAAGGTTGCGGTTCCGCTCCGTCTTTCCGTAAAGCAAATCGGTGAAGCAAACCTCCTTGCAGCCCGTACCCGTCCGAAGTACATCGGCGGATGCAGAGCTATGTATGATGAGAAGTTGAATTAAGCCTAATCTAAAACAAGAAGACGTCTCCTAAAACTATTCGGAGACGTCTTTTCTCTGTTTTTAATCTAATTCTGCCCTTGTTATCTTTACAAACCTTGGTTTCCTATTTTGAAACAATGTAATTTCTTCAAATCCTGCATCTGCAATGATGGCAATCGCTTTTTTGATATAGGCTCCCACATTCTGAGACTTATGTGCATCGGAACCAATCGTAATAATCCGCCCACCCAATTCCTTATAACGACAAATAATGCTTGGATGTGGAAACACATGTCCCCCTCTATCAATTCCGGAGGTATTTACTTCGATTCCTTTTCCCCTCTTGATAATTTCACGTAATATCTTGTCAAATAATTCCGGAAACATCTGATACGGGAAGGTATTATCCTCATAATGAAGCCCTTTTGCAACATATCCGATATGACTTACACAATCAAAACATTCTGTAAGTCTGTCATCCGTAACAGAGTCGTATACTGTTTCAAGATATCTTTTATATGCCGTAATCTTATCCTGACCTCTCTTTGATTCCGGCAAAGCGCAATCGAGTCCATCAACGCAATGTGTACTCAGCAAAACATAATCAAAGTTCTGCTCTGACAAAACTTCTGCGGTTTGCTTTGCTGTATCCGGAATATATCCTGCTTCAATTCCCTTTCTAATGTTGATTCCCGGATAACTCTTGCGCAACTGAGAAAGGGTTTCCTCCATCCTTTCAAAATCCGGAATTTGATCATAAATTTCCATATGATGCCCCAAATCCATATGTTCTGTAAAGCAGAGTTCCGTCACTCCCGATGACATTGCGGCACAGATTGCCTCCTTCGGTTCCATCATAGAATCACGGGAGTATATCGTATGTACATGATAATCAGGCAAAATCATAGCATTCTCCTCCTTTGTCCGTTTGTATTGATTTTATGCATACAGCATGTCGGCCATTAACGCAATCACAAAATAGATTTCCGATACATCTCATATCCATCCGCAAGCAACTCCTCTACTACCATATCCCGCACCGACACCTTACCTGTACTTCTGGTGGAGTCAACAATACTTACCCTTTTCTTTTCCTCATCCAAAAACTTAATAAATAACATCACATGACTGCCCACCTTTGCAAACACATCCCCTTGTCGAATTTCCTCAAGAGTAATTTTCTCTGCGAATTTCGGAATATCTCTGGTAGCAATCTTTTTCGGCAGGTTCCAGCACCGTGTCAAAAGTCCCGAACAATCCACACCCACACTATGCTTACTTCCCATGCGGGACTTGTCCTCCGGTACATTTCCGGCAAACTTACCTTCCGCAAGTCCTGTATCAAATTCTTCTATGGTAGAGGCGTTGCCCCAGCCGTAGGCGACACCCTTGTTTACTTCTCCTACCTTCCACCAACCGCAATGAAGAACCTCGCCCTTCCATGTCACATCCGGCGTATCTACCGGCACACCTTCCGGGTCAATCCCGTGAAGTACGTTCTGTTCTGTAGCGGTCCATTCGTGATTGGCATATTGTAATGCTGTTTCAATGACCTTTTGTCCCCATGTATTGTCTGTATTCCGCATAATTCCTCCGTAATAAGTGTCTTTCTAATAACAGAATACACCTTGCCCCAGGGGTAAGGTCAAGAAACATAAAAAAATTATGCCTCCCTCTCATTAGTCACAATATGTATAATTTCCTTCGGCATTTTACTTAAATACTCCTTCATGAACGTCGGATATGCCCTGTGTTTGCCAAGCTCATCGATTGGAATCCAGTACATATTCTCCTTATATCCACCAGTATAGCTGTCACTGTTCAGTTCCCTCGTTCCTCTTGGTTTCATCAGAAAATAAAATGCCAGTTCATGACACTGATAGCCCTCCAAAGAACCATCCCCGTCAAAGAAATTCTCATGAATCACCGCTAGCCTGTCAACTTCATACTGTACACCGGTCTCTTCCAACACTTCTCTTATTACAGCCTCTTCTGCCGTTTCGTTCATGTGTACTCCACCACCGATGGAATAATAGTAATTATCCCGCTCATTCCCGGCAAATAATACACAACCATCTTCTACGATAATTGCCGCCGCCCGGTACCGAAACCAGTTATCTTCTTTCTGGAATCCGCAATCGCACTTCATATTCTCCTCCTACAATACGTATTCACGTCTTGTGATAAATCCCTTCACATCCTGCTCAACATGGATGACAAACGGGAACTTATCATACTTGATACACATATAAAAATCTTCCTTCGGGTAAATTTCCTGTCTGTTTTCATCAAAGAAATGGTCTCCGCCATGATACTGAAGATCAGCCACACGCTTTTCAAACTCAGGCAATTCCACGCCTTCCACCAAGCTTTTGATATACCCGGCACAAAGCTCATCCTCCGCCGCCGGATATACCCCGCCATTTCCCATGCACACCAAAGAAACCGTCTGTGGTTGCTTTTTCTTTATGTATGCGGCCACTGCCTTGGCATTCACCAGGCTACCGGTAATAATCTCTGTGGCCTTGGTGGCATTTACAATGCCCTGGGTCCCTGCGCTGGTGGTATGCAGTATGGTCTTTCCTTTTACCGCTTCCGGCACTATGGTAGACGGCGAATTACCAAAGTCAAAACCATCACATTTCTTTCCTTGACGTTCTCCGATTAGCACACTGTCCGGTATTTCATTATGTAATGCAAAGGCAGCATCCACAGAACCGATAGGACGGATGTCCTTCACTCCCATATCATATAAATAGCACTCCAAAGAAAAGGCCCGGAACACATCGATGATAACAGTTAACCCTTCCGCCTGTTTCGCACCTTCAATCAGGTGTAATATGTTTACTTTGCACATATTCTGCGCTCCTCCTCTATAATTTGGCTTGTGCTTCGCACTTTGCCTACGCACTTCGCGGCAATGCCGCTCAGTCGCAGGCACGCTCGCATGACACCGGAACTGCTTGGAAGCAAGCTTCCGCAGTTCCGCTGCATGCTCACTACGCCAAAACGCAAAAAAACACTTATTTTCATAAGTGCTTCTTCGGGGTTGGGCTGTATAAAAAATACAGAGCAGCTCGTAGGGGAATCGAACCCCTGTTTCCGCCGTGAGAGGGCGGCGTCTTAACCGCTTGACCAACGAGCCATAACCTATTCAATTATCATCCTGCAGATGAGCAGCTCGTAGGGGAATCGAACCCCTGTTTCCGCCGTGAGAGGGCGGCGTCTTAACCGCTTGACCAACGAGCCGTAACTTGCAAAACAGATTATACAACACGTATCTGCAAATTGCAAGCTATTTTTTACTTTTCTTTAAAGTTCAACTATTCATCGAATTGTACATACTTTTCCTACAGTGAAAACAAATCCATCAATGACATCTGGTTGGATTTCGGAATGTCACCGAGAAGTCCCAAATCCGCCATCTGATCCGCAATGGTCTGGCTGATTTTACACCGGGTACGGAAATCATCCTGGGACAGGAACGGTCCGTCCTTTGCTGCCTCCTCGATCTGCTCTGCCGCTGTCTCACCAACGCCGTCAATACTGTCAAAAGACGGCATCAGCTTTCCGTCAATAATCTGGAAGGAATGGGCTTTCGCTTTGAACAAATCAATCGGCATAAAATCAAAGCCTCTTGCATACATCTCCTGTACAATTTTCATATCGCCGTAGGAATCTTCGTCCTTCGGAGATGCAGTCTTGGTATCCATCTTCCGCTTAATCTCCTTCATATTCCGTTCCAGCACTTCTTTTCCGAGACACATGGTCTCATAGCTGAAAGCTTTTGCACGAATACCAAAATATGCCGCATAGTAAGCAAGCGGATAATAAATCTTAAAATGGGCCACACGGAAGGCCATCATAACGTAAGCACAGGCGTGAGCCTTCGGGAACATGTACTTAATCTGTTTACAAGACCAGATATACCAGTCCGGAATACCCTGGGCAATCATGGCCTCTTCCATCTCCGGTGTCAGGCCCTTACCCTTTCGCACACTCTCCATAATTTTGAAGGCTAGACCGTTTTCCACACCCTGATAAATCAGGAATACCATAATGTCATCTCGGGTACAAATGGCATTGGACAGAGTACACTTTCCTTCCTGAATCAGAAGCTGGGTGTTGTTTAGCCATACGTCCGTACCATGGGACAAACCGGAAATACGAATCATATCCGAAAAACTCTTCGGCTTCGTATCACGCAACATCTGCATAACAAACGGGGTACCCAGCTCCGGAAGTCCCAAACTTCCCAGATCACAACCACCGATGTCCTCCGGCTTAATTCCAAGCGCTTCTGTAGAAGAAAACAGAGAAATCACCTTCTCATCATCAAGCGGAATCTGCTTTGCATCCACTCCTGTCAAATCTTCCAGACGACGAATCATGGTTGGATCATCGTGCCCGAGAATATCGAGCTTTAACAGGTTGTGGTCAATGGAATGGTAATCAAAGTGGGTAGTCACCGTCTTTGTGGTCATATCGTTTGCCGGACGCTGTACCGGCGTGAATTTGTAAATCTCATGTCCGATTGGAAGAACAATAATACCACCCGGATGCTGTCCGGTGGAACGACGAACACCTTCACAACCATGAGCAATTCGCTCGATTTCCGCTTTTCTCATGACAATCCCATGCTCTTCGTTATACTTTAATACATATCCGTAAGCAGTTTTTTCCGCCAGGGTAGCGATGGTTCCCGCACGGAAGGTCTGACCTTTTCCGAAAATAACTTCTGTATAATCATGGGCCTTTGCCTGATATTCTCCGGAGAAATTAAGGTCAATATCCGGCTCCTTGTCACCATAGAACCCAAGGAAGGTTTCAAACGGAATATCGTGTCCGTCCTTAATCAAAGGCTTTCCGCAGTTTGGACAGACTCTGTCCGGCATATCACAGCCCGACAAACCACGCTTCTGGCAGTCCTTTACCTCCTCGGAATCAAAATCCGAGAAGAAACATTCGGTACAATAATAGTGGGCCGGCAGCGGATTTACCTCCGTAATACCGGACATGGTAGCAACAAAGGAGGATCCTACTGACCCTCGGGAACCTACCAGGTATCCGTCCTCGTTGGACTTCCACACCAGTTTCTGGGCAATAATATACATCACGGCGAATCCATTTTTAATAATGGAATTCAGCTCATGCTCCAAACGATTCTCTACAATCTCCGGCAATTTTTCACCGTACATGGAATGGGCCTTGTCGTAACAAATCTTTCGCAGTGTCTTATCGGAATCCTCAATCACCGGCGGACACTTATCCGGATGAATCGGAGAAACCCGCTCTATCATATCCGCAATCTTAGCCGGATTCTCTAAAACCACCTCTTCTGCCTTTTTCTCTCCCAAATAGGCAAACTCTTCCAACATTTCTTCCGTGGTCCGGAAATAAAGAGGCGCCTGGTTATCCGCATCTGCAAAGCCCTTACAGGACATAATGATACGACGGTATACCTCATCCTCCGGATTTAAGAAATGCACATCACAGGTAGCCGCCACCGGCTTATTGTACTGCTCACCAAGAGCAATAATCTTTTTATTGATGGCAATCAAGTCATCGTCGGACTTGATATTTTCATGTTTTTCATCCTCAATCATAAAACGATTGTTGCCGAGCGGCTGAATCTCATAATAATCGTAAAACTCACACAAACGCTCAACCTCATTTTGCGGTGACTCACGTAAAATCGCCTGATACAGTTCTCCTGCCTCACAGGCAGAACCGATAATCAGCCCTTCCCTGTTTTCTAAAAATAAACTTTTCGGAATACGAGGTCTTCTGGCATAATAATCGATATGGGAAAGAGAAACCAAACGATACAAATTGATACGTCCCGTCTCATTCTGGCAAAGAATAATGGCATGGTAGGTCGGCATCTTCTTAATCATATCCGGTGTCGGCTTACATACCTCATTAATCTCATCTAACGTCGTCACCTTGCGTTCAGAAAGCATACCAAGGAACTTGACAAAAATATCTGCCGTGGCTTTGGCATCATCCACCGCCCGATGGTGATTTTCCAAAGAAACACCCAACTCCCTTGCCACCACATCCAGCTTATACTTACTTAATCCCGGAAGTAATGCTCTGGC
>JAZNBY010000137.1:0-2660 GCA_045587325.1 Lachnospiraceae bacterium
AATTCCTTTGTTGCGCTTGTAATCGGTACTGCCGCTACCTATTTCCTTAAACTTGACGTAGCACTGCTTGGAGATATTCCGAAATCTATTTCTGTTGCGGATTTTAGCGGTCTGGATATCGATACAATCTTCAATCTCATGTCTCCGGCATTTACAATAGCAATTCTGGTTGCCATGCAGGCACTTCTTTCTGCTGTGGTAACCGATGATATGATTCACAGTAAGCATAAGCCGAATGCAGAACTTGTTGGTCAGGGTGTTGCCAATATGGTACTGGGATGCTTCGGATGCATTCCGGCCACCGGCGGTGTTGCCCGTTCCATTGCAAATGCTAAGAACGGCGGACGCACGCCGATTGCTCTGCTGTTCCATAGTTTGACCCTGCTTGCTATGTTGTTGTTCGGAATGCCGTTAATCCGGCTTGTTCCCCGTCCGGTACTTGCGGCAATCCTTTTGGTCGTATCCTACAATATGTTTAATTTAAAAGCATTTTTAGCTTATCGTAAGGCACCGAAATCCGACGCCATCGTTCTTATTACATCTTGTGTACTTACCTTTGCATTTGATTTAGTGCTTGCAATTGAAGTAGGTATTGTACTGGCTTGTGTATTGTTCATGAAACGTATGGCAGATGTTACGGATGTTTCGGGTTGGAAATACATTCAAAACACACATCTTCCGGAAGAGGAAAACGATCCGGAACATATTTCCTTAAAGGTAGTCCCGGAAGGTACCGAGGTGTTTGAAGTAAATGGTCCGATGTTTTTCGGCGCCGTAGATAAACTTCTCCGCTTAAAGCATCGTATGATGAAAAAAGATACCAAAGTTGTTATTATTCGTATGCGTGGGGTTCCTGCCATTGATGTAACTGCCATGAATACCCTTCGGGATGTTACAAAGGACTTAAATGAGTATGGTATTACCGTCATTTTCTCCCATGTATTAGAGCAGCCTCGTATGCTTATGGAGAAAAATGACTTTATCTCCTTTGTAGGTGCGGAAAATATTTGTGAAAACATTGATGCTGCCCTTGCCAGAGCAACTGCTTTAATTTCCATCAACGATGCTACGGAAGAAGCCGCTGTAACACAGTAAAGGGTGTTCCGCCAAAAAACGTTTCCATGGTTTGTTTCAAATAATACGTATAATTTACCGGTGCAACTGCTTCTGCGGTTTGTACCGGTATTTTTTCGATACAAGTATCGTTTATCTTAATCACAAGTTCTCCCACCACATCACCGGCTTTAACCGGCGCCGTTACACTGTTTTTATGTAATTCTGTTACCAAAGTAATTGTGTCTGTCTCCGCCAAAAGCAATGCCTTCTGTTTTGCTTCTGACAGTTTACAATCATCATAACGCAGCGTTACATACGCTTCCTGTCCCTTGTTTACCGGAAGAACAGGCAAGGAAGGATATTCTGTCGTCTCGGCAAGTAATGACGTGTTTTTAAATTCCTTTAACCCGTAATTCATCAATGTCATGGTATCGTTCCATTTATAGGTTTTATGCGGAGGCCAGCCACTGGCCAGTACTACGCTGATCAGTAACCGGTCATCCCGTTTTACCGCGCCTACAAAGCAATAGCCGGCCTTTCCCGTATATCCGGTTTTCACACCGATTGCACCGTCCATCATGGTAAGAAAGGCATTTTTATTGGATACGGTATACGTGCGCCCCTTGGTTAGTTCTGAAAATGTATGGGAAGTGGTCGTTATTATTTTAACCACCTCTTCCTGTTTTACGGCATATGCCGCTATCTTAGCTAAATCGGCAGCGGTAATCCCGTGTCCTTCCGCATCCAGCCCGTTAGGCGTGACAAAATGTGCGGAATAGGCTCCTAACGCCTTTGCTTTGGTATTCATGAGTTCCGCAAAGCCTTCTACACTGCCTCCTACATGCTCAGCCAGAGCTACTGCCGTATCATTATGAGATTCCAACATAAGCGAATAGCACAGGTCTTTCACATAATACCGTTCTCCCGTATTCATGTTTAGTTGTACATCAGGCTGTTTTGCAGCATTGGAAGAAACGGTTACGATGTCTGACGGTTCTGTGTGCTCTAACACTACCAACAATGTCATAATTTTTGTTGTACTTGCCATAGGGAGCACTTCATAACCGTTTTTATCGTACAATACTCGGCCAGTTTCTCCGTCATACAATACAGCAGCATACGCATACAGAGCATTTTTATCCGGAGCCGCTGCTCCTGCCGTCTTTGCACCTATTCCGCTACATACCAAACACAAACAACAAAAAAAGAAATACAACCGCAGGCGTATTTCTCTTTTGTTTGCAATCATTTTTGTTTTATAGTTCCGATTCATTATGTCCCTCGAGAACTCTTTTTAGTAAGAATATGCGGACATCCGGGAAAATAGATATTA
Organism: Lachnospiraceae bacterium; assembly: GCA_045587325.1. Taxonomy (GTDB): domain Bacteria; phylum Bacillota; class Clostridia; order Lachnospirales; family Lachnospiraceae; genus SIG307. The sequence goes on from JAZNBY010000137.1 coordinate 2,390, forward strand.
AATTTCTAAGGAAAGTTGCATTTCTTCTTCCGCTTCCAGCTTGAAATCTTCTACCTTTTCCGGATTGATCACCGGCAAATCATCCAGAGAAACAAGGCCGAAACTACGTAAAAACTCCTCCGTGGTTCCGAACAAAATCGGACGGCCCGGTGCATCCATACGGCCCACTTCCTGAATCAAGTTGTATTCTACCAGTTTATTTACCGCATGGTCGCAGGAAACACCACGAATCGCTTCGATTTCCTGACGGGTAATCGGCTGTTTATAGGCA
>JAZNBY010000138.1:0-6610 GCA_045587325.1 Lachnospiraceae bacterium
AAATCCTCAGAAAATGGTGGTTTTGATTGATGAGGAGAAGGTGGAACGGATGGCAGAGGACGAGAAGTTCCGCAAGCAGTATGAAGGGGTGATTGCTTCGGCACAGAAGCAGTTGCCACAGTTAAAGCAGGCGTTGGGTGCTTTTTCAAATGTGAAAGGCTTTGGTGTACAGGTAAAGGATAACGGTGTTACTTCCTTCTTTGCAGTAATGAGTAAATCTTTTAATGATCAGGCGGCTCGTTTGGAGAAGCGTAGAATCGAGAAAAAGGCAGAGAAGAAGGAAGCTGAAAAGAAAGCGGAGAAAAAAGAACGGCAGGAACGATTAGAGGAAAAACGGGAAGAACACCGGCTTGAAGCCAAGGAAGCCGAAGAAGTGATTTCCTCGGATTCCATGGAGGAACTGGTAAAAATGGTAGAGGATTTTAATTACTTATTTGTATCGGATACAACGATGACCGAGGCAGAAAAGGGATTGGGTACGATCATTGATTTTAAGGGATAGGATTTAAGATTTATTGCGTGTGAGAAAATAAAATAGCTACGGAGAGCGTCTGTTTTCAAGGGATTGATGGAAAATAGACGCTTTTTATATTCTTAGCAACAACGTAAGAATGAACGGAGGAAGGTTATGATATTAAGCGGAGTCGGAACCATCGGCATTTATAATTACAATACGAGGACAGGTGAGTTATCCTCAAAGGATGGTACGGAGGAAGAGTTTGTCGCTTTTTATAACGGCGAACTTCAAGCCGATGAAACGGAGAACCTGAACGGATATGACCATAGGACAAAGGCTGCACTTAAAAATATTTTGGATAATTGGCAGCAATTTGCCGATGCAGGCAAGCTTAAGGTGCTTCCGGAGGCATCCATGGAGATGGTTATTAATCCGATACATATTTCGAGATTTCGGGAAGTTTCTACAGAACACTATTCTTTTGTTCCGGAACCGGACATCGGAAAAGGTGGGCTACGGATTTTGATTGACGGAAAAAGTGCGGGCGTGTTTTCTATGGATGATTTGAAAATCAGAGTGGATGAGAAGACGGGCACCAGGGTAATGATTAGTGAGATTGTAGGTGGGGCTTGGTATGATGCGATTCCGGTAACGAATGAACTGGAACGGGGACTGGCGGAGGCAATGGGCGTGGAAAAGCTTCCGGAAGAGGAGCTCACGGGTTATTATATCGGAACCCATGCCGGTACAGGAATTCAATATGTGATGCGACCGGGAGACGAAGGCCGGGGCGGCAAGGTGCTTCTGCAAAGTGAAGCGGATGTGGCAAAGTATAATGCTTTGGCAAAGGACTATTACACAGAGTATCCGAACCTGGTATCAAATCAAGAGGCAGGTAAGATTTATGCTTCCTTTGAAATTTGCGGTATGATGGAACGTACCTCTACGGGGATTGTGAGAATCGGATACGACAATATTTCTTATAACGACAATTTTGACAGTAAAAAGAATTGGAGCATTATGCTTTCGGAAGCAACGTGGGAGATGTTGGAGGAGTGGTTTAGGGAAAATCGGAGCAGTATGAAAGAAGTCCAGGAATTTCAGACCTGGACGAAGATTTTGGACGAGCTTGGAGGCTCGTATGAAAGGATTTTGCCGGAGGAGTAGTTCAGAAAGGGGATGTAGTCTATGGAGATACCAACAATCAATGTAGATTTCAGTACAAACACAGTACAATATGTAACAAGTACAGCAGTAGCTGATGCGTTCGATAAAAAACAACGAACTCTTCAAAAGCAACGGGAAGAAAAAGAACTGGAAGAACGAAGAAAACAAAGGGAACGAATGAAAGAGGCTTTGGAAGCTTATAGCAAATATCGACGGGAATTACGGCACTACTATAATGAGTTGGGATATCAGAAGAAATTGGCGGCTTCGATGGAAGGTATGGCAGTGTTTGTTGATGTGAAGAAACCATCGATAGTCAGTGGACTGTTTGAAATGATGATGATGTTAGGTGTGTGAATATTTAAAAAGACTATAAGAAAATCATAGCATTATTTTTTTTGTTATGATATACTTTATATAGGTTTATTTGAGTAATCGGATAAGAGGGAATCGGTATGAAGAAAAAGTTTACATTGTCCACAACACAAATGATTATGTTAAGTTTCCTGCTTGCGATTTTTGTCGGAAGCTTTTTATTGATGCTTCCGTTTGCAACGGCGGAAGGAAAGGCGGTTTCTTACATTGACGCGTTGTTTACGGCCACCACTTCCGTGTGTGTGACCGGTCTTGTGACGGTGCCGACGGTTTCCACGTGGAGCGTGTTCGGTCAGGTTGTGATTCTGATTTTGATTCAAATCGGCGGCTTGGGTATTATTACGATTCTTTCCGGATTTATGATTAGTTTGCATAAAAAGATGGGGTTGGGAGACCGGATGTTGCTTCAGGATGCCTTTAACCTCAATTCATTGTCAGGAATTGTCAGATTTATAAAAAAAGTTTTGATTGGCACCTTTGTGGTGGAAGGGGTAGGAGCACTCCTGTATATGATGGTGTTTATTCCGGAGTACGGAGCGAGAGGCATTTGGATTTCCGTTTTTAATTCGGTTTCGGCTTTCTGTAATGCTGGAATGGATATTATTGCAGAGAATAGTTTATGTAGTTATGCCATGCATCCGATGATAAATTTTGTGACCTGTATGTTGATTGTTTTGGGTGGTATCGGTTACATTGTCTGGTGGGATTTGATTCGAGTAACGAAGAATTTTAAAAAGCAGAAGTTCAAATGTTACAGGAATTTGTCCCTGCATAGTAAGATTGCGTTGATTTCAACGACTGTTTTGATTTTAGCGGGTGCATTGTTGTTTTTTGTGTTTGAATACAATAATCCGCAAACCATGGGAGATTTTCCTGTGTCGGGGAAGATTCAGGCATCCCTGTTTCAGTCCGTGACTACTAGGACCGCAGGGTTTGCGACGGTTCCGCAACAGAATTTGACGGATTCTTCCGCAATTGTTTCTTTGTTGTTTATGTTTATCGGAGGTTCTCCGGTTGGTACTGCCGGCGGTGTGAAGACGGTGACCATTGCGATTTTGTTAATGTCGGCCTTTGCCACCATTCGCAATAACGATGAGGTGGTGTTGTACAAGAGAACTATTTCAAAGCAGGCCATAGGGAAGGCAGTCGCAGTGGTAAGTATGTCGTTTATTATTGCGTTTGTCTCGACGGTGTTGTTGTCGGCGGTGTCCGGTGCACCGGCATTGGATGTGGCATATGAGACATTTAGTGCTACCGCGACGGTTGGACTTACCAGAGACTTGACACCGACACTTGGCTTGGCGGGCAAGCTAATTGTCATTGTGACAATGTATTTGGGACGAATCGGGCCGATTTCTCTTGTGATTGCATTTAATACAAAACGTAAGCGTAAGAATATTATCAAAAATCCTGCGGAAGAAATCAGTGTCGGATAAAAATAAGGTGAGAAGGAGAGAAAAATGGATAAGAATAAGACATATGCGGTGTTTGGACTTGGAAGATACGGAATGGCAGTGGCAAAGGAATTGGTGGATGACGGAGCAGAAGTGCTTGCAGTGGATACCGACGAAGAGGTGGTAAATGCCGCCAGTGCGGATATTCCGTATTGTAAGTGTGCGGATATTACAGATCCGGAAGTTGTGAAGCAGTTGGGGATTGGAAATATTGATGTAGTGATTATTGCTATGGCAGGCAATCTGGAAGCCAGTGTAATGGCGACGATGCTTTGTAAAGAGGTTGGAGTTGAGACTGTTATTGTAAAGTGTGCCAATGAAATGAACTGTAAGATTCTAAGTAAGGTAGGTGCGGACCGTGTGGTATTACCGGAAAACGAATCCGGCATTCGTCTGGCGAAGAATCTGTTAAGTTCCGGTTTTATGGATATTATCGAATTATCAAAGGATGTTTCCATGGTGGAATTGGATGTGAAGCCGGAGTGGGAAGGAAAGTCGTTGATTGAACTGAGTCTCAGAAAGAAATACGGCATGAACATCGTTGCAATCATTCAGGGAAAGGATGTTTGTACCAATATTAATCCGGAAGAACCGTTGAAACAATCCATGAAGTTAATCGTGATTGCCAATGTATCAAAATTGAATAAGTTAAAATAGAAACTTGGGATGTAGTATTGAAAACTACATCCCATTGTGCTATAATAACCCATCATATTTGTAAAGAAGGCGACCATATGTTGGATATTAAGGTTACGGATGTACGGATTTTACCGGGAGATAGCGGATTTTTGCTGGACGACGGAAAAACTTCTATTCTGTTTGATACCTGTTTCGGTTTTAACGGGTACCGGATGGCGGAGAAGGTAAAGGAACTGCTTGGAGAGAGAAGGCTTGATTATATTTTTCTCAGTCATTCCCATTATGATCATGTGTTAGGTGCGCCTTATGTACTGAAGTATTATCCGGAGGCTGTGGTAGTGGCCGGCGAGTATGCGGCTACGATTTTTGCAAAGCCTACGGCCCGCAACATTATGCGGAATCTGGACCGGAAGTATGCTGATACCTGCGGGATCGGAGAATACGAGGATCTGATTGACGAATTGAAGGTAGATGTAACGGTAAACGATGGTGACGAGATTAAGTGCGGTGATATGACATTTTCCGTAATCAGTCTGCCGGGACATACGAAGGATTCCATTGCATTTTATTTACAGGAGAAAAAGTTCTTACTGAGTTCGGAGACTTTAGGCGGATATTTTGGAAATGATACCTATTTGCCCTTCTTTCTGGTGGGGTATCAGATGTCGTTAGATGCCTTTGAAAAAGTAAAAAAGATGGACATTGACTATATGTTGCTTCCGCACTACGGAGTGGTGGACCGGGAGGAAACGAAACGTTTTCTTAATAATGCGGAAGAGGTGTTCCGGGACACAGCAGCCGAGATTGTTAAAATGTACAAAGCCGGCGGTACGGTAGAGGATGGTGTGGAATACTACAAAAAGAGGTTTTATACGGAAATAGTGGCACCGTATTATCCGATTGATGCATTCCGGTTGAATACGAGTATTATGGTGGAGTTGATAAAAAAGGAATTGGTAGAAGACCAGTAAAAGAAAAGTGCTCGTTAGAGCCCTTTTCTTTTTTTGCCGAAAAATAGAAATAGTATGTTGTAACAGTTGGGTTGCTTTTTTATCCAATTTAGGATAAACTTAATCTGAATTTAGATTTTCCTATTTATGAAAAACGGAGGATACCATGGAACCGATTAAACCATATAAAAAAGGCGTGGAGTATTCTTATACCTTAGGAGCATTCCCGACCATAGAACTGTTAAAGTGCCGTCCGGAGGCGGTACGGGAGGTGCTGGTGCATTCCACCTTCCCGGAGAAAGCGACGATTGATGAATTATGTGCAAAACACAAGATTCCGGTAACTATAGCGGATAAGCAGATTGCACGGCTTTCTGATAAGGAGAATTGCTTTGTCATCGGTGTGTTTGATAAGTATACCGAGAAGCTTAAGGCGGATGCGCCCCATATTGTGTTGGTGAATCCAAGTAACATGGGCAATCTTGGTACGATTTTAAGGACGGCGGCAGCCATGGGCATTTATGATATTGCCATTATTGCACCGGGAGTGGATTCTTTTCATCCGAAGGCAGTGCGGGCTTCCATGGGAGCGTTATTTCGTCTGCGACATACCTATTATGAGGATTTTGCGGAGTACCGCAAGGACTTCTCGGACCATGAAGTGTTCTGCTTTATGTTGACGGGAGAGCGGCAGCTTACGGTGTCTGACGTGCCGAAGCCGAAATTGTTTTCTCTTGTATTCGGCAACGAAGCCACGGGACTTCCGGAGGAATTTGCTTCCTACGGACAGAGCATTATTATTCCGCAGACCCCGGATGTGGATTCTTTGAATCTGACCATTGCGGTGGGCATCGGAAGTTATATGTTTACCCAGGGGATTCAGAAATAGGAACAAGGGACGGAACCTTGAAAAACTTACGAGATTTTCAAGCTGTGTATTGCAATTTTCAGTTGTCTGGGGTATACTTAAATTTGGGGAATTTTGATGATTTTGTGGAGGCTTTTTTATGTTATATTTAACCAAAGAAGGTCTTTTGGATCGTCCGGGATATGATAACGCAGGGATTACATTGCCGGAGTATAACGTGGCAGAAGTTGCTGCTTATACGGCGGAGCATCCGGTGTGGGTGCATTTCGGTGCAGGCAATATTTTCCGTGGGTTTATTGCTGTATTGCAACAGTCCTTGTTGAATAAGGGACTGGCAAAAAGCGGTATCATTGCGGCGGAGACCTTCGATTTTGATATTGTAGATAAGATTTATCGTCCCTTTGACAATCTGGCTCTTTTGGTAGGATTGAAGCCGGATGGCGGTATGGTGAATTCCGTGATTGCCAGTGTGACAGATGCGTACTGCGCATGCAAGGAACGTCCGGATGAGCTTTCTAAGCTTACTGAAGTATTTGAGAATCGGTCGCTTCAGATGGTGAGTTTTACCATTACAGAGAAGGGATATGCCTTAGAGGACATCAATGGCAATTTCCTGACCGTAGTTGTGTCCGATATGGAGAAGGGGCCGGAGGCAGCTACCCATGCCATGAGCGTGGTGACAGCACTGATGTGGAAGCGT
>JAZNBY010000139.1:0-3722 GCA_045587325.1 Lachnospiraceae bacterium
ACAATAAATCCAAAGGATTTCCCGGAAGCGCTTCATTCCATATTTGAAGAGGCCAAGATATACGACAGCAGTTGCAGTCCCACAAGTCGGATCGTAGCCATGTCGTTCTGTGAGCCAAGGAGTTGAACCAAATCCTTGTCTTCCTAAGACCGCTTTGGCCTCCGACTTACAATAAATCCAAAGGATTTCCCGGAAGCGCTTCATTCCATATTTGAAGAGGCCAAGATATACGACAGCAGTTGCAGTCCCACAATGAAAGTGCTGTATAGTGATTTGGGATATTATGTGAAGATGGCAGAGAAGGGGAAACTGCAGAAGGAAGCGAAATTGGTGGAGTTGTTCGCACAGAAGGGAATGGGGCCGGAGATGGTTTCTTATATCTCCGCCGACAATGATTATATGGTAACAAGGAGTGCCAAGGGGGAAGATGCACTGCATTATTTGGAGAATCCGGAACGGTTGTGTGAGGGGCTTGCGGAAGCAATGAAGTATTTGCACAGCAGACCGATTACGGGTGTGCCGGTGTCCGGGTGTATGGAGACGTATGAAAAAGCAGGGAAAGGCAGTTGTTTGAAACAAGATACCTTTATTCACGGTGATTTTTGTCTGCCAAACATTATGCTGGAAGATTGGGAATTCAGTTCTTTTATTGATGTAGGATTGGCAGGAGTGGGAGATAAGCATATCGACATTTATTGGGTGTTGTGGTCGCTAAATTACAATCTGCGAACGGACAAATATACGGATTATTTTCTTGACTTATACGGAAGAGAAAAGGTGGATATGGAGATTTTGAAGATAGTGAAAGAAGTGGAAGAGGAGGCATAGGAGGATAGCGTATGAAAGCAATATTAGTAAGTAACTTAGGTACATCTGTGAAGATTGGCGACAAGCGGATTCCGGCTCCTATTTTAGAGGCAAACGGATTACAGGAGAAGATAAAATCCATTTGGCCGGAGGAGGCGAGAGTGCTGTTGATTTTTGCATCCCCGGATGAGTACGAAAGAAATGACGGAATCTATGCGTGCGTGAGAGAATCGATTCCTATGAGTGGGCTTGGTTATTTGTCCTTTGAGGGATGTGATGACAGAAATGAAGCTGCAGTAGAGCATCTGGATGAGATTGACGTGATTATTCTTGCGGGAGGACATGTGCCGACCCAGAATGCATTCTTTACGAAGCTTGGATTAAAGGAAAAGTTAGAGAACTTCCACGGCATTGTGTTGGGGTGGAGTGCCGGATCCATGAATTGTGCGGAGACAGTGTATGCGGCACCGGAACTGGAGGGAGAGGCACTTGATCCGGAGTTTAAACGCTTTATTCCGGGGCTTGGACTGACGAAAACAAATATATTTCCTCATTTCCAAAAACTAAGGAATGAAATCTTAGACGGGCAGCGGGTAATTGAGGACATTACATACGGGGACAGCTTCGGACATGAGTTTTTGGCTTTAAATGATGGCAGCTATCTGGTGATTGAAGATGGAATCGAAACGGTATGCGGTGACGCATACCGTATCAAGGAGGGGCATCAAGAACAAATCTGTAGGGACGGCGAGGTACTTGTTTGGAAGATGATGGGGAGGTAATAACAATGAAAATTGACTGCCACGTTCACACGGAGTTTTCCTGTGATTCGGAAGCAAAGATGGAAGAATACATAAAGCAGGCATTGGAGAAGGACATTCGCAGAATCTGTTTTACGGACCATGTAGACTTGAATCCGGATGATTACGGATATAATTACTATAATCCGGAGAAATATTTTGAAACCTTCCGAAAAGTAAAGGAGCAATATGGGGAGCGGATTCAAATATGCTCCGGTATTGAGTTTGGAGAACCGCATTTGTATGGAGAACGATTAAAGCAGTTGTCTGCCTATCCCTATGATTTTATTATCGGAAGTATTCATTGGATTGGGAATATGTTTCCGTGTCAGAAGGTGCGGGAGCAGTATTCGGCGAAGGAATTTTATACCCTGTACTGGAAGGAAGTCCTTAACACTGTGAGGCGCGGTGGATTTGACGCACTGGGACATATTGATTTTCCGAAGAGGTATTACGGAGAAATCTATTATGTGGAGACGGAACTGAAGGAGATTTTTAAGTGGCTGCTGGACGGGGATATGGTGATCGAAATCAACACCTCCTCCCTCAGAAAAGGACACAGTGAGACCATGCCGGGAAAGGAGTTGCTGGAAATCTATAGAGACTGTGGTGGACGTTATGTTACCATCGGTTCCGATGCCCATGTGGAAGCGGATTTGGCAGCAGACTGCGAGGAGGCGCAGGCATTGGCAGAGGCATGTGGGTTGTGGCAGGTAGTGTATGAAAACAGAAAGAGGATACTCTTATAACCGGCGAATATATAAAAATATGTTGACGATTACGTCCGAAAATGGTATCATATCTGTGAGTTTATATTAGTATATTAAGGAAGAATGGATATGGATTGGAAAACAGTGGAACATCAGTGTTATGATGAAGAGCGTGCGCTTTACGGAAGTGAGAATCTGAAGGTGATAGATTGTCGGTTTGAAGGTCCTGCGGACGGCGAGAGCGCAGTAAAGGAATGTAAAAATATTATAGTGGACGGTTGCTATTGGGATTTGCGGTATCCGTTCTGGCATGTGACCAATTTGGAAATTGCGAATACGGAATTGACGGAGAAGTGTCGTGCGGCATTGTGGTATTCGGAGGATATTCGGATTCATGATTCCAAATTGCACGGTGTAAAGGCATTGCGTGAATGTAAGGATACGGTGATTACCGATTGTGATATTGTGTCTCCGGAATTTGGCTGGAGTGTACATAACATTCGTATGGAAGATAGTAAGGCTCAGGGCGAGTATTTTATGATGCGCTCCACAGGGCTTACCTTCAGAAATACGGAACTGAAAGGAAAGTATTCCTTCCAGTACATAGAAGATGCCGTGTTTGAAAATTGTATTTTTGATACCAAGGACGCTTTTTGGCACGGAAAGAATATTATCGTTCGGAACAGTGTGGTAAAAGGAGAGTACCTGGCATGGTATTCCGAGAATCTTACATTGGAGAATTGTAAGATTTCAGGAACCCAGCCGTTCTGCTATTGTAAGAACTTGAAGTTGATTAATTGTGAAATGCTGGATGCGGATTTGTGTTTTGAAAAGTCGGAGGTAGAGGCAACCATTACTACTCCGGTAATCAGCATTAAAAATCCTTTGTCCGGTTGCATTAAAGTGCCGGCTGTGGGCGAAATGATTATGGACGACCCGCAGGCAAAGGGAATTGTAGAGATTGGCTAGAAAGGGATTCGGAATCAAATCTCCGAGTGCCCTCCGTGGATAACAAAAAGAAATAGCATCTAACCTTGGGCGGTAGGGATGCTATTTCTTTTTGTTATAGTGATTGTCTAAAAATGACGCAGCCGAAAAAATTACTAACAACAAAGGCAAGACTTCCTTTGTGTTTATGGAGGAAGAATTGACGAGTTTTCTTGTATTGGTGTATAATGACAAGAAAGTATATGTATAACGGAGGCGATACTTTGATGGAAGTAATTGCCTATGAGATGAGATATGACAAAGTAGGAGGAGAACGAAATGGAAAACATCATTGATTTATTGGAAGCACTGACTATCTTTTGCTTTGGCTTGTCCTGGCCGATTTCCATACGGAAGTCTTGGGTATCCCGGACGGCAAAAGGAAAAAGTGTATTGTTTGAAGTGATTTTGTTAATCG
>JAZNBY010000140.1:0-10305 GCA_045587325.1 Lachnospiraceae bacterium
AACAAAATCGGACGGCCCGGTGCATCCATACGGCCCACTTCCTGAATCAAGTTGTATTCTACCAGTTTATTTACCGCATGGTCGCAGGAAACACCACGAATCGCTTCGATTTCCTGACGGGTAATCGGCTGTTTATAGGCAATAATAGATAAGGTTTCCAGTAATACTTCCGTTAAAACATGCTTTTTCGGAACATGAGCAATCTTAATAATCGACTCATACATAGATGACTTGGTACACATCTGAAAAGAACCGTCCAATTCAATAATCTGGATGCCTCTGTCATCCGCATCATAGCGGTCCATCATATTTCTTAAAACTCTGCGAACTGTATCTGTATCGTGTTCCAATGCCGTTGCAAGCCGTTCTACCTCTACCGCTTCCCCTAAAGTAAATAAAATCGCTTCCAACTGCGCTTCTAATTCCTGTAACTCCATAACAATCCTCCGATTTAGAAATCCGAATCCTCAAATTCGATAATATCTTCCGCCAGGTATTCGATTTCGATTTCATCAAATATTTCTTCCTGTACCACATGCATTCTTCCGATTTTCATCAACTCCAAAATGCACAAAAAGGTAACAACGATATCCATTTTGTCGTATTGCTTCATCAACAGGGCACGGAACGAAAATCGCTTGTTTTGTAAAGCAAATTCCTGAATCTCGTGCATTTTCTTTGCCATATTGACTTCTTCCTTTTCAATGCGTCCGAATTTGCTTCGTACCGGGTCAATTTTATCCACCTGTTTCTTCATTACGGATTCAAAGACCTCGTGAAGCTTTTGCAAGGTGAGATCGGACAACAATTCCTTTGTATCGATAGGCTCCTTATAATCCGCAATCTCAGGCGGCAGGGTTCCTTCTTTAAATAACACCCTTCCGGCATCAAGCTGACGATCGGAAAGTTCCAAAGACGCGTATTTATACATCTTATATTGTAACAAACGCTCCACCAGTTCCTGCCGCGGGTCTACCGCTTCTTCTTCGTTCTCCGGTTCTTCCTTCGGCAGAAGCATTTTGGACTTGATATTAAGAAGCGTAGCTGCCATAACAAGAAACTCGCTCATAACCTCCATGTCCTGTTCCTGCATTTGTCTGATATATTCCATGTATTGCTCGGTAATCTCTACAATCGGAATATCGTATATATTTATTTTATTTTTCTCGATGAGGTGTAACAACAAATCAAGCGGTCCCTCAAATTTTTCAAGCGTAAAGGATAAACTCATGTATGATTCCTCGTTTTCGTATGAATTACACAGTATTCCACCCGGTTAAATAATCTTGCCGGAAGGGAATGTGAACCGATGCCGGCGCTTACTACCATTGTAGAATCGCCTTCGTAGTACATTCCACGTGTATAAGGCGGTAAATATAATTGCGGTGAAATAAAGCCGCCTATCTTCGGCAATCGAATAATTCCTCCGTGATTATGCCCGGAAACTACCAGCTTGGCAATAGAAGCATATTGCGGAAAATGATCCGGAAAATGTGCCAATAAAATCGTGCGTTTAGGGTCTTCGACATATAGTTCTTTTAATGCCTCTTCCGGGAGTGAGCGTCGTTTACGTTTATAGTAATACTCCGATTGCAATGTCAGACCGGCGAATTTCACATTCTTCCCTTGTAGAATAATAGAAATCTCTTTGTTGTCCAGCAAAAAAATCCCCATCTCTTCTATTTGCTTACGGTATTTCTCAAACTGTTCCGGAAAATTTTCCCGAAGCTTTGCTTCATGATTGCCCATTCCGTAAATAACCGGGGCAATCCGGCTCAGTTGTTTCAGAAAAGGAAGTACCCGCAGATTCGACTTCTTTCCGTATTTGCTGATCATGTCTCCCGCCAGCAAAATCACATCCGGATGCTCTTCTATCATTCGTCGTACTATCCTCTTATTGGAGCATATAAGCGGATTACAATGTAAATCCGAAATAAGCAAGATACGAAGTCCTGCTATTGCTTCCGGCACCTCCACCGTATACTCCCGTCTAACCGGAATTCCGTGCTCTGCCAATTGATACAAGGTTGCGCCGCCTGCCACAGCAAAAAGTCCGGCTAAAAGTCTTTTCCTGTTTTTCATTCGCGCACCTCGTTTCTTTTGGGTTTTCCCTCTTTATCATACTTGTTTTTTGGCACTGTGTCAATGTATTCTTCATAAGATTCGGGATAAAAAGAAAAGGATTAAAAGTACCACCAAGCACTTCTAACCCATTTCTTTCTATAAAAACTTATATTCCTTATTCCGTATAACCGATGGAAAGAATGGTAAATGCCTTTCCTTCATCACCTTCTGCCATCTTAATCTCGATGGTATGTTCCTTTGCTGTATCTTCATCAAATAAAATCTTTAACAAAGGATTATTCCAACCGCCTGCTGCATATCCGTTTAAAGTTGCAACCTTATTTCCGTCTACATAAACATCAGCCTTACCATAGGCTGCGCTGCTGGAACTCTTGTAGTAAAGAATTGCATTCTTGCAATTTAAGGTTACCTTAAAGCAGTCATTTGCACTTGTAGAAGCCTTCATCCAGTTGTTTTTGAAAGACTTTCCGCTTAGAGCAGCATCTTTTCCTGCAAAACCGCCGGTTGTAACAGCAACATCAGTAACAGTTGTATCAAGAGTCTTGATTCCTACATAATCATTACCGATCTTCGGAGTATCCGGAATCGTAATATCCGTTGCGCTTGCTTCTTCTGCATCTACAACATCAAACATATAATTGATGCAATCAGCCATTAACTGATGGCCTGCATTGGTCGGATGATAAATATCAGAGAAAAACTCTGCTTCGGTTAATTCACCACTGGATAATGCCGGTAAAATTGCATCCTTAATACTTACCATCGGAAGATCGTAATGAACACCTACCGGAGCTAAAGTGGACTGCAAATTCCACTTAGACTTAAATACGGAGAATACTAAAACAACTGCCGGATCCTTTTCGGACTGTAATGCATTTAACACAAGGCTTTCAAAACATACGCCCTTGGTCGGGTCATCACCGTCATTTACCGCAAATTCTACGAATACGATATCCGGTTCACCCACAGCCTTGATTACTTCGTTTTCATAACGAACAAGACCAACGGTGGACGGAGTTCCGGAGAGACCTGCATTCACAAACTTTACATTGTCTCCGCCGTTTGCAAAGGTTTCTTTAAAGTACTCATAGGAACGATATGCATAACACATTGTGCTCTGCGGTTTTGCATTAGAACCTTCGGTGATGGAACCACCAATGTATGCAATAATAACTTCCTCGCCGTTTCTGGCTTTTTCAATTGCTTTCTTTAATCTGTAGTTGTTTCCGGTCTGCATGAGTGCACGCTTAAACATTGCATCTTCGTCAACTACTTCCTCTTCACCGGTATTTCCCGGTACACCTACTACCGGCTTATCATCTACTGTCGGTGCGGTGGTTGGGGTCGGTGCAGTAGTCGGAGTCGGTGCGGTGGTCGGATCTGTATCCGGCTTCTGCTCGTTTCCTTCACCAAAAACAGAAACTTCCTTCTTCTCTTCCTTCTTCGGTTCTTCCTTGCTTCCGCATGCTGCTACAAATAATGCAAAAACAAGCAAACCTAAACATGTAATACGTTTCTTCATTTTCATTTCCTCCTGTGTTTCATGATTGTTACTATGTAAAATTTATAGATTCTTAAAGGTTTGAACCTGAATCTGTAATGTATTACTGATATCACTGTTCTTTTCCATGTTACCGTTGATTAAGCCCATGCTTTCAACCAATTCGGCAGAGTTGTTTGCAACATTATCGATTGCATGGCTGCTCTCTTCAATCGTAGTCGTAATCTGATTGATGGACTCAGCCATCTCTGTCATAGTCTGAGACAATCTGTCCGTATTATTATAGAAATTTGAAAGAATTTCATCAAAGGAGTTTGCATCGGTATTGTACTGATCCACAGTATCAACCAACATATCGTAGTCCTTCATAACATCCGTATTTACAAATTCAACCATGCTGTTTGCGTTGGAACTGAGTTCATTCACTGCTCCGGTTACCATTGCACTGATTTCCTGAATCTTATTTGCAGTATTGTTGCTACTATCAGCAAGAGCTCTGATTTCGTTAGCAACTACCGCAAAGCCCTTTCCGGCTTCTCCTGCTCTTGCTGCTTCAATGGAAGCATTCAAGGAAAGAAGCGTTGTTTGTTCGGAAATAGAAAGGATTTCATTGGTTAATTCATTAATCATCTCTACCTTCGTACTGTTTTTAATTGCCTTCTCAAGATTATTTTTAATGTCTTCTATAAGCTGTAATGTCTTGTTCTTATTCTGTATTACATCTTCCTTCATTCTGTCTGCAGTATTCTTAATGTTTTTCGCATAATCGGAACCCTGTTGTGCTTCCTTGTTCATATTCTGCATCTCAACATTAATGTTATTTGCCTGCTCAGATAAGGATACTGTAGTAGCCGTTGCTTCTTCCATACTTGCGGACAACTCTTCCATGGATGCGGAAGTATCGTTTACATTTCCGTTCGCATTTCCTACTTGCCGGAATACGTCGTCTACGCTGACTTTCAAGTCTTCCGAGTAAGTACGCACCTGTAACATAATCTGCTGTAAGCTTTCAATCAAACTGTTAATACCGAATACCAGCTGTCCTACCTCATCCTTTGACTTTGCCGACAAACGAACCGTTAAATCCCCTTCGCCGTTATTAATATCAGTAATCATGTTATTTAAACTCTTTGTGGCATTCCGAAGCGGCTTGGAAATCTTCTTCGTTACAAACAACATAGCAAATACCGTAAGAATAAGTAATGCACCAATGGATACACCGATAATCACATAGGATTCCTTTACGGTTGCCGACTGAACTGCCTTTGCCTCATCTACGGCAGCATAGTTGATATCAATCAACTGCTCGATCAACTGCTCGATTTCTGCCGAAATGACGGATAATTCCGCGGTAGTCATGTTAAATGCACCGTAATTGTCGCCGGTTCTACTGCGTTCAATAATTTCTTCAAACGTTTTAAAGAAACTTGTCAAATCCGCTACCAACTTTTCAAAAATATCATAATCGTCATCTTCTACATGTGCACCATACTGGTTGACATTCTCTGTCAGGCTGGTTCTGCTGGCATTAATTTGTACCTCAATAGCAGCTTTCTCGGCTTCCACAAAGGAACACAAATGGGAATACAAATACTTTTGTACCGCCTGATAATCTCTTGCCATTTCACCGAGTTCCGTTACCTTTACAAGATATTCGTCACTTACCGTCTCGTTACTCTTGCTTACCTTGTTTAATGACTGGATATTAAACATGTTTGATAACAAGATGAACAAAAGAAACACAACCAAAATTGCTAAAATCTTACTACCAATTTTTTTCATAGGCTTTTCTCCTTTGCAAGAAATATAACATTAGTATAAAAATAATAAGAAATATGTTTTACATACAACTCAACTGCTTGTTAATATTATAACGCACAGTTATTGTTTTGTAAATACTTACATTTCAAAAATAGTATACAAAATAATTCATTTTATACATTACATTTATATTTATTTTGCATTAAGAAACAATTTTTCACACATAGACACACATGCTCCAAACGTTAATTCATCAACATCATCTAATGAAACTATATCTACGCACCCCAAAATTTTATCATTTATACGAAACACACACTCTCCCACAACGTCTCCCTCTTTTATGGGTGCCTGTATTCTTTTTTTCAAATTCACTTCTTTTTTTATTTCATTTGTATCTATATCAT
Organism: Lachnospiraceae bacterium; assembly: GCA_045587325.1. Classification (GTDB taxonomy): domain Bacteria; phylum Bacillota; class Clostridia; order Lachnospirales; family Lachnospiraceae; genus SIG307. Next base: position 5,755 of record JAZNBY010000140.1, read on the forward strand.
CCGTAAATACATATCGAAATGGTTCTTTTAATCGAACAGAAATCGTAGATTCTTTTCCTTTATTAACCTTGATTTCATTTAAGGCTAACTCTGCTCCATCATCACTATACACTTTACAGGTTGCAAATCCAAGGTCCAGCAATGCGGCTGCCTCACGAAATCTTGTCTTTGTATCCGGTGCGCCAAGGATTACCGCTACCAGCTTCACACCGTTTCGTTCCGCTGTTGCACTCAGGCAATACTTTGCTTCATTTGTAGAGCCGGTTTTTAATCCGGTAATCCCGTTGTATTGCTTTAACAATTTATTTGTATTGGACAGTCCGAACTCACTGGCTCCTCTTCTTGTATTATGTATAATCGTGTCCATCCAGGTGGTTGTATACTTCATAATTTCCGGATGATTTTTCATAAGCTCCGCAGACATGACAGCCACGTCCTTTGCGCAGGATACATGACCGCTTACGTCCAGACCGCAACAATTAAGAAAAGTGGTATTCTCCATGCCGAGACTCCGGGCCTTTTCATTCATTTTTGCAACAAAGGCTTCTTCACTGCCGGCAAGGTGTTCCGCCATGGCTACACAGGCATCATTGGCACTGGAAATACTGATACACTTAATCATGGTTTCTACCGTCTGGGTTTCACCCGGTTCCAAAAACACCTGGGAACCGCCCATGGAAGCTGCATATTCACTGACCGTTACCATATCCGTTAATTTGATTTTTTCTTCTGTTATTGCTTCCATAATCAATAAAAGCGTCATTACCTTTGTTACACTGGCAATCGGTCGTTGTTCTGTTGCATTTTTTGCCCCAATGATGGTTTTGGAATTTTGTTCCATTAGAACTGCCGCTTCTGCTGTAACCGGAAGTTCTTTTATCTGTGTCGTTCCCTCTGTTTCCGCACGGGCAATTACTCCTTTTCCCCAAGAGCATAAAACGATTTCTACCACTAAAACAACAGAAAGGATACAGGCCAATCCTTTCTTGACCCATATCCTTCTTTTTGCTCTAACTTTTGTATATTCCTGTAACACGTTCATAACGTTCTCCGAACTCTTTTTTATCATAATATTCCGGAAAATACAAACTATGCCTCAGAAACCACACCTAATACATGGCGAAGCGGTGCACATTCCTTATTGCTTATATGAATGGCATTTTGTAATTTTGACAGAGCTGCCTGCAGCTTTTCCTCCCGGTTGGCATGTACCACCGCAATGGTGTCTCCTTTTCTTACAAAATCACCGATTTTCTTTTCAAAAACAATTCCTACCGTTAAGTCAATCTCACTTTCCTTTGTCTCTCTTCCGCCACCTAAAATCAGAGAAGTAAGACCGATTTCTTCGGTGTTCATGGAATTGATGTATCCGTCTTCCCATGCTTTTAATTCGCTAATAAGAGATGCTGTCGGGAAACGTTCCGGCTCATAGACGTAACGCTTGTCTCCGCCCTGGGCTTCCACAAACTCCGCCAGCTTGTCAAGTGCAGCTCCCGTGCGGATGGTATCCTCAAGCAATTCATAGGCTTCTTCTATGGTCTGTACCCGGCCGGCGCCAAGCAACATATAGGCTGCCAATGTCATGCAGGCATCCTTTAAATCCGCCGGTGCATTGCCCTTTAATGCTTCGATGGCTTCTTTTACTTCCAATATATTGCCTATGGCATATCCCAGAGGCTGATTCATATCGGAAATCACGGCATAGGTAGTTCTTCCGGCTCCGTTGCCGATTTTCACCATGGTTTCCGCCAAAGCCTTGGCATCCTCATAGGTCTTCATAAAAGCGCCGCTTCCGGCCTTTACGTCCAATACAATGACATCGGAACCGGCTGCCAGCTTTTTGCTCATAATACTGCTGGCGATTAAGGATAATTGATCCACTGTCGCGGTTACATCTCTCAGTGCATATATTTTCTTGTCAGCAGGTGCCAAATCGGCAGTCTGACCGATAATAGCCAGCTTCATCCGGTTTACATTAGAAATAAACTCTTCGTTGGTTATGGAAACAGAAAATCCCGGAAAGCTTTCCAGTTTGTCTATGGTTCCGCCTGTATGACCAAGGCCCCGCCCGGACATTTTGGCCACCGGAACACCAAGGGATGCCACCATCGGACCCAGAATAAGCGAGGTTTTATCTCCCACGCCACCGGTACTGTGTTTATCTGCTTTCTTCCCGTGAATTGCCGATAAATCCAGCATTTCACCGCTTTTTGCCATTGCCATGGTCAGAAACAACGTTTCTTCCTCGGTCATGCCGCAAAAACAGACTGCCATCAAAAAAGCAGACATCTGGTAATCCGGGATACTTCCCTTTGTATATCCGTCCACAAGAAAATTCAGTTCTTCTTCGGTTAAAGCTTTTCCCTGCTTTTTCTTCATAATCAGGTCATACATCCGCATAGTGTTTCCTCCCGTAATAATTGTTCTTTCTTTGTTTTATGCCCTGGGATGGGCATTCTTATATAATTCCGGAATGCTTTGTGTTTGCCTCTGGTAATTCATCGCCGCAGACAACCGTTTTGTTCCCAGTAACTGATGTACTCCGGCATAGGATGCTCCGTTGTTCATCAGATGAGTGATCATGGAATTCCGTAAAATGCGGGGCGTAATATTCGGAAGTCCTGCTTTTTTCGCATATTCCGTAATACGCTTAAAAAAGCCTTGTCTGGTCATTTCCTGTCCGGATTTATTTAAAAACAGCAAATTGGGATCAGAATCCGCTTTCATGAGCTGTTCTCTGCCTTGTTCCAAATACGCAGCAACGGCATCGCAGGCCGGTTGTCCCAAAGGAAGCACTCTGTTTTCTTCTCCTTCTTCTACAAGCAATGCCTTGAATTTCAGTTGCACCTGGGGAAGTTTCAGTGTCAGTAACGTATTCAAATGAATTCCTGTGGCATAAAGAAGCTCCAACATTGCCCGATCCCGCAGTCCCTTAGGTGTTGTCTCATCCGGCATCATAAGTAATGCTTCCAGTTCTTTCACTGAGATAATCTCCGGCACAACCGTCTCTGCCTTGGGTGCTTTGATACGCTCTGCAGGATCTTCTTTCAAAATGCCTCTCTTAGTAAGATAATCAAAAAAATTATGGATACTGGATACCAGCCGAACTACGGAAGAAGCCTTCAGACCTGCCCGTTCCGATGACAAAATAAAGGAATTCAGCTGTGTTTCCGTGACCTGTTCCAAGGACTCTACGCCATTTTCCTTTAAAAAAGTAATCAGACGCTGTAAATCGGAACGATATGCAAGTACGGTATTCTCAGAAATTTTCTTTTTCTCCATGCGATAATTACAAAACTCCTGAATATAGGCTTCCATATCATCCCTCCTTTTTTTGCAACTCACGATAAGCAAACAGCCCTGCTACGGTTTTGGAATCAGAGAGTTTTCCTTGTAGAATCATTTCAATCAGTTCGTCGAGTGTGTAGCGTTCCACAGTAACATACTCATTTTCATCCAATTCTGTTGTAACATAGTCCGTTACCTTGCAATAAAACATATGAACCTTTTCGTCATTGTATGCCGGAGAAGGCTGAATCATCAGAAGCGGTTTTGCCGATTCACAAACGGCACCGGTCTCTTCCCTAAGTTCACGAACCGCTGCATCCATTGGGTCTTCCGACCGATTGATTCCACCGGCAGGAAGTTCTAATATCTCCCCTTCCGCTCCCGGACGCCACTGTCGGATCATAATGATTTTGCCGTCCATATCCTCAGCTACCATAGCAGCCGCTCCATTATGATGTATAAAATCCCAGTTGGCAAAATTCCCGTTGGCAAAGGTCATGGAATCGGTATACATGGAAATCCAGGCTCCTTTGTATACCAACGACCGGTCTATACGCTTGATTTTCTCCATACCGTATCTTCCAACCTCTCTTTCGGAACATGGTTCCATCTCCCAAACTTAATAACTTCTATTACTTCTGCATGGATTTTACCTTATCAAAGGTCGCAATACATGCTTCCATTACCGCGCTGCGGAATCCGTTTTCTTCTAAAGCACGAATCCCGGCAATGGTGGTTCCTCCCGGGGTACATACATTGTCCTTAAGTTTCCCCGGATGTTCTCCGGTCTCAAGAACCATCTTAGCTGCCCCAAGAACGGTCTGTGCCGTCATCTTATAGGCCGTATCTCTCGGAATACCGCAGCAAACCGCAGCGTCCGCCATTGCTTCGATAAACACATACACAAAGGCAGAAGAACTGCCGGAAGCCGGAATTGCCGCATCCTGTAAAGATTCCGGGAGTACCACATACTTTCCGAAAGAATCAAAAAACTCTCCTACAAGCTTCTTTTCAGCATCGGCAAATGCAGAACCCTCGTCAAAGGTAACCGCAGACATGCCTTCTCCTACCATAGCCGGGGTGTTCGGCATGACACGTACCACCTTAATCTGCCCGCCAAGGGCTTCTTTTATGTAAGAAATTGTAATTCCGGCAGCTACTGTTACCACGATTGCTCCGTCTTTTACTTTTCCTTTAATTTCAGGCAATACTGTATCATATACATACGGCTTTAGCACAATCACAACCATATCCGCCTGTGTT
>JAZNBY010000141.1:0-2648 GCA_045587325.1 Lachnospiraceae bacterium
AAAGGCAGTGAAGGAAAGAGTAGGTAACGAAGGGCTTTACAGAGAATTCTGCATACGCTGAGAGCAGAAGAGTGAATACTTACCGAACATGGTTCCGGAGCTTCGCACCGAGGAGTATTTCTTAGGCTGCGACGGGTACGCCCGTTATCGTGTGCGACTGTAAACCGCAAGGAAGCAGTCAGTGAGGTGTATTTCGCGAGAAATGCATGAATTAAAGTGGTACCACGGAGCATTTGTTATCCGTCTTTAAGTTCGCAGGGCTTAAAGACGGATTTTCCATTTCTATGCCGGAATCTTTAAGCTTAAGGATTCCGGCATATTCATTTATGAAAGGAGACAACAGTATGAAGAAGAAATTGACAGCACTTTTTGTAACCGTAGTTTTGGCACTGACCACTTTGGTTGGTTGTGGTGGCGATAAGGGTATTACCATTGCGGTGCCGAATGACACCACCAATGAGGCAAGAGCATTGCTTCTTTTGGAGGAACTTGGGTATATTACTTTGAAGGACGGCGCAGGTATTACCGCTACCATAAGAGACATTGCGGAGAATCCGTATGACATCACCTTCAAGGAAGTAGAAGCAGCACAGCTTCCGAAGGTTTTGCAGGATGTGGATTATGCAGTCATCAATTCCAATTATGCGATTAATGCAGATATCAATCCGGTAGAAGATTCTTTGGCGATTGAAGGTGCATTTTCCGCTTACAGCAACATCTTAGCGGTAAAGGAAGGAAAAGAGGGCACAGACAAGATTAAGGCATTGGTTGCAGCGCTTGAGAGCAAGGAAGTAGCGGAGTATATTGAAAAGACTTATGCCGGTGCGGTAGTCAGTGTAGTGGCAGAGCCGGGTGATGGTTACGATGCTTCCGTAGATTATGCTGCTTTGGCAGGAAGTAAGATTACCGTGGCGGCTTCTCCGACCCCGCATGCGGAGATTTTAAAGATTGCGCAGGACATTCTTGCAAAGAAGGATATTACCTTAAAGATTATTGAGTTTACCGACTATGTACAGCCGAACAATGTAGTGGAGAACGGTGAGGTAGATGCAAACTACTTCCAGCATGTGCCGTATTTGGATGATTTTAATGACCAGAACGGAACCCATATCGTATCCGCAGCAGCCATTCATGTAGAGCCGATGGGTCTTTACGGCGGCAAGCAGAAGTCTTTGGATGCCATTAAGGCAGAATAAGAAGGGAATAGTATGATAGAGATTAAGAATTTATCGAAAACCTTCCGGACAGCAGCCGGAACGGTGGAAGCCTTAAAGGATATTTCCCTGACGGTGAACGACGGGGACATCTACGGTATCATCGGCATGAGCGGTGCCGGAAAAAGTACCCTGGTGCGTTGCATCAATATGTTAGAGCGACCGACGGAGGGATCCGTAGTGATGGACGGTCAGGATGTAGGTGCTCTTTCCACGAAGCAGTTACGGTCATTCCGACGGAATGTTACCATGATTTTCCAGGGCTTTAACCTTTTGATGCAGAAAAACTGCTTACGCAATATTTGCTTCCCGCTGGAATTGGCGGGTGTAAAGAAGGAAGAGGCAGTAAAGAGGGCAATGGAACTGCTTGAAATCGTGGGACTGGCAGACAAGGCAAAAAGCTTCCCGGCCCAGTTATCCGGCGGACAGCAGCAGCGTATCGCTATTGCAAGAGCATTGGCCACACAGCCGAAGGTGTTGCTTTGCGACGAAGCCACCAGTGCACTGGATCCGAAGACCACCCATGATATTTTGGAACTGTTAAAGGATATTAATAAACGTCTCGGTATTACCGTGATTATCATTACCCACCAGATGAGTGTGGTAGAAGAAATCTGTAACCGGGTAGCCATCTTAGACGGTGGTGTGGTGGCAGAAGAGGGAGAGGTATCGGAGGTATTTGCCAATCCGCAGTCCGATGCGGCCCGACGCCTTGTATATCCGGATGGAGAAGAGGTAGTGGTACCGGCCAACCCGGGAGAACGGGTGCTTCGTGTTGTATTTAACGGAGCTATGGCAGCGGGAGCACCGCTGATTACCCGCATGGCCATGGATGAGAAGATTGCCGCCAATATCTTGTATGCCTCCACCAAATGTCTCGGAGACAAGGTATACGGCAGCATGATGTTAGGTATTCCGGAAGAGGAAACCACCTGGCAGCGGGCGATCTCTTATCTTGATAAGGTAGAAAATGTAATCGTAACGGAGGTGAAGCAGAATGAATAAAAATATGTTTTCCGCCGATGCGGTTGAAAAAGCCCTGGAGGTCCTGAAAGACGAGATCCCTTTTGCGTTGTGGGAAACCATATACGTTACGGTGCTTGCCACTGCCTTTGCGATTTTACTGGGACTTCCGCTTGGGATTTTACTGGTAGCGGGGGATAAAAAGGGCGTACTGCCTTTGCCGAAGGGCGTCATGTATGTATTAAACGTAATCATCAACCTGCTTCGTTCCATCCCGTTTTTGATTTTAATGATTCTGGTCATACCGCTTACCAGAGTGATTGTAGGAACCTCCATCGGCACCATGGCATCTACAGTGCCGTTGGTAATCGCCGCATTTCCTTTTGTGGCGCGACTGGTGGAAAGCAGCCTGCGGGAGATTAACCCGAACATCATTGAGATGGCGCAAAGTATGGGTGCTTCCCCGTTCCA
>JAZNBY010000142.1:0-5692 GCA_045587325.1 Lachnospiraceae bacterium
ACGGCTTTATGAAGTCTTTAAAGTTAAAGGCCGTGGATGATGTTACGTTTGAAATTAAAGAAGGCGAGACTCTGGGTTTGGTAGGAGAGTCCGGTTGCGGTAAGACCACGGTAGGTCGTACGATTTTGCAGCTGTATAAGCCGACGGCCGGTGAGGTTTGGTTTGTCGGCGATCTGATTAAGAGTAAGAAGTCCATCCAGGACTTTCGTAAGCAGGCGCAGATGGTATTCCAGGATCCGTATTCTTCCCTGGACCCGCGTATGACCGTCAGTGATATTATCGGGGAGCCGTTAGATGTTCATAAGTTGTACGGCAGTAAGAAGGAAAGAGAAGAAAAGATTCGTCACCTGATGGGTCTGGTCGGTCTTTCCAGTGAGCATGCGACCCGTTATGCACATGAATTCTCCGGCGGACAGCGTCAGAGAATCGGTATCGCAAGAGCCCTTGCGGTAGATCCGAAGTTCATTGTTTGTGGCGAGCCGGTATCCGCACTTGATGTTTCTATTCAGGCGCAGGTTGTAAATATGTTTGAGGATTTACAGGAACAGTTAGGCTTGACCTATTTGTTCATTGCACATGACCTTCTGGTAGTAAAGCACATCTCTACCAGAATTGCGGTAATGTATCTCGGTAAGATGATTGAAATCGGACCATCCAATGAGTTATATCATCATCCGATTCATCCGTATACCCAGTCTCTGCTTTCTGCGGTTCCAATCCCGGATCCGAAGATTGCAAGAACAAACGAGCGCATTCATCTTTCGGGTGATGTACCGAGCCCGCTTCATATGCCGAGCGGTTGTCCGTTCCGTACCCGTTGCCCACGTGCAACCGAGAAGTGTGCGGAGGTGATGCCGGAGCTTAAAGAAATGAGCTCGGGACATAAGGTGGCATGCCATAATGTTTAAGGAGGAAATTTAATGAAGATGAGAAAATTTCTGAGAGTATCACTTGCTTTGGCAATGGTGCTTGGTAGCATGTCATTTGCAGGATGTGGTGGACCCAAAATTGAGCCCGGCACTATGACATTAAACGTAGGAGGTTATCCCGATACAATTGACCCGGCACTTAACTCCGCAGTTGATGGTGCGACTTACATTGTTCATACATTTTCCGGTCTTGTTGGTTATGAGCAAGATGCAACGGGAAAGTTGATTCTTGCCCCGGAGTGTGCTGTGGAACTTCCATCACCGGTGCAGATGGATGACGGTAAGACGTCTTACACCTTTAAATTGCGTGATGGATTAAAGTGGAGCGATGGCACTAAACTTGATGCAAACGATTTCGTTTATGCCTGGAACAGAGCAGCAGACCCTGCTACGGCAGCAGACTACGGCTATATGTTTGAGGTGATTGACGGTTATACGGAGTTTTTGGAAGGGGAACGTGATTCATTAAATGTTACTGCTTCCGCTGATGGTACCGAGCTTACGGTAGTGCTTCCGATCGATGTTCCGTATTTTCTTGAACTTTGTGCGTTCCCGGCATATATGCCGGTCCGTCAGGATATTGTTGAAAAATATGGTGATGCGTGGGCGACCAGAGCAAAGACCTATATCGGTAACGGTGCTTACAAAGTAACCGAGTTCAATCAGGCCCAGATGGTTCTTGAGAAGAACGAGCATTTTTACAATGCGGACAAAGTTGTAACGGATAAGCTTATATTTGCATTTAATTCGGATGATGCTTCGCTTTTAATTAACTTCCAATATGGTTCTTATCTTTTTGTTGACTCTGTTCCGAATGATGAGATTACATCTCTTAAGAAGAAGAAATTCAAGGATGAGTTTTTTGTAGAGGGTCAGCTTGGGACTTACTATGTGTCTTTTAATGTAAATGACACTGCTTTGAAGGGATTTACTGAAGAAGAAAAGGCGAAGATACGTTGTGCGCTTGGTCTTATGATTGATCGTAACTATATTGCGGAAGAAATTGGACAGGCAGGTCAGGTTCCTGCTGCCGGTTTTGTAGCGATGGGACTTACCGAGCCGGATGGCAAGGAATTCATTAGCAAGAATGGACCGAAGCGTGATGGTGCAGGTTACTACAGCGTTGCAAAGGATGATTATTCCGCTAACTGTACAGAGGCAGTTGCTCTCTTAAAGGAAGTTGCTGCTTCTTCCGGTAAGTTTTCTATGGATGGTGATAAGGTAGTCGGTTTCCCGACGCTTACCTATATTACTAATGATGGTTCCGGTCATGAGGCTGTTGCAGCGTACCTTCAGCAGGTTTGGGGAAACTATGGTTTCAATATTAAGGTAGAGGTTCAGGAATGGGCTACGTTCCTTAATACCCGTAAGGAAGGAAACTACTCCATCGCTCGTAATGGTTGGCTGGGTGATTACAACGACCCGATTTCGTTTCTTGACATGTGGGTTTCCGGTTCCGGTAACAACGATTGCCAGTTTGGCAAGGGAGAGCATGCTTCCTATAACGGATACGACGGAAAGACATGGGCGGAGAGCTACGATGCAATCATCGCAGAAGTTAAAAATTCCAGTGATGCTAACAAGCGTTTTGAGTTAATGCATGAAGCAGAGGATGTTCTTATGGAGTCTGGCGCTATCTGCCCAATCTACTACTACACCGATATCTTTATGTGTAGCGATAAGATTGGAGGCTTTTTCACAAGTCCGCTTGGATTTAAGTACTTCATGTATGCGTATGTAAAGTAATTAAATAGAATTGTTATTTAAAGGTGGCGCCCATGGGGCGTCCCCTTTTTTACTTTATAGGAAATTGCGTAATTTCCTATAGCGAGGGCTGTTATTCTCGACTGTAGAAAATGAAAGAAGGCTTTTGGGTATGGACAACGATTTAAAGAAGCTTTGTAGATAAAAAGGAGAAAAATAAAGTTTAAAATGGCAGGAAATGATGAGAAAGCAACAGTATCATTAGAGGATAACTACAATATGTGTTGAAAACACGTAGTACCGGGGAGATTTTTCTTTTTTGTACGGAGAATCTGTGTTATACTGATAGCGAAGGTAATACATGGGGAATGTTGGGGATAAAAGGAAATAAGGGAGGATGTAAGCAAGATGGCAGACAGGGTTTTAGTGCTAGGGGGCAGTTATTTTGTGGGTAGGAAGATGGTGGAGTATCTGGCGGGTCATGGTTATGAGGTGACGGTGCTGAACCGGGGGACGAGGCCTCTTTCGGTGGAAGGAGTACAGCAGATTTGTTGCGACCGGAATGACGGGGAAGGGATGAAACACGCCCTTGCCGGCAAGGCGTTTGATTATGTGATTGATGTGAGCTGGCAGGATGTATCCTGGGTGGAGATGCTTTGTGCAGCGTTGCCTTTTGATTCGGTGAAGAAGTTTGTTTTTATCAGTTCCAGTGCAGTGTATGATGTGGAGCATCTGCAGATTCCCTTTGCGGAAACGGAAGCTTTGGCAGAGAATAAGTATTGGACCTTTTACGGACAGGGAAAGATTGATGCGGAAGCGTATTACTCCGAGTTTTTACGGGAGAAGAAGACGGAGCTTGTGATAGTGCGTCCGCCGTACATTTACGGAGAATATAATTATGCGCAACGGGAGAGCCTGATTTTCAGGCAGCTACTGGAGAATAAGCCGGTGGTGATTCCGAAGTCTAATCCGAAGTTACAGTTTATTTATACGGAGGATTTGGCTGTTATCATTGATACCTTATTAAAGAGTTCTGTCGGACAGGAGAGTACCTTTAATGTGGGAAATACAGTGGCGGTGACATCAAGAGAATGGGTAGAAGCCTGCGCAAAGGTTGCCGGGAAAGTGCCGGAGATTATGGGAATTGATTATGCCGAGCTTGGCAGAAATGTAAGAGATTTTTATCCGTTCTTTGATTATGACAATGTGTTGGATGTTTCAAAGATAAATAAGGTTGTCAATAAAGAGACTGACTTTGAAGACGGACTTAAAAAGTCGTTTTCCTGGTTTTTAGAGAACCGGGAGAATATCGTATTTAAGGCGAATGTGGACAAGAACTTGTACGAAATTATTGCGGAATTGTCGGTGTAGAGAAGATGTTTGTACAATACGATGGTAAGGAAAAATGATATACTTTTACATATGGAAGCAGGACAAAGAAGAAGGTTATAGTCCGAAATGACAGGAGGTTACGATGAAAAAAACATTACGAAGTGTAGCATTGCTACTTGCCATGGTGTTAATGTTGGGAGCCTGTGGTTCTGCGGATAATGGCGGAGATTCACAGGGGACATCCCAAGGAGCAGAGAATATCACGGAGATGCCGGAAGCGACAACAGCGCCGGATACGGATGGAACGACTACACCGGGGGCCGCTTTGACGGAAACACCTGCGCCTACACCGACCGAAGTGCCGGAGCCTACCGCTATACCGGACCCTACGCCTACGCCGGAACCATGGGTGGGTGGCAGTGAAGCTGCAAAGCTGATTGCTAATATGACCATCGGTTGGAACTTAGGCAATACGTTGGACAGCACGGGAAAGAATGAGACGGTATGGGGAAATCCTATGACAACGCAGGAAATGATTGATAAGGTGGCAGAGGCCGGTTTTAATACGGTGCGTCTGCCGGTTACCTGGTATACGCATGTGGATGGCAATTTTACCATTGATGAGGCATGGCTTGCCAGAGTGAAAGAAATTGTGGAGTATTGTTACAACAACGATATGTATGTGATTTTAAACACGCATCATGAAACCAGCTGGAATGTGCCGAGTTTAGACAAGATTGATGATGTGGAGAAGAAATTCGTGTATTTGTGGCAGCAGATTGCGGAGTATTTTAAGGACTATGACGAGCGTCTGTTGTTTGAAGGGCAGAACGAGCCACGTGTGGTAGGAAGCTCTACAGAGTGGAGCGGCGGTACCACGGAAGGCCGTCAGCTTGTCAGCCGCTTAAATCAGGCGTTTGTAGATACGGTACGTGCTACAGGAGGGAAGAATGAGACCCGTGTGCTTCTCATTACCAGTTACGGTGCAAATTGCTCCAGAAATGCAATGTATGCGGTAAAGGTACCGAATGATCCGTATGTGGGTGTGTCCATTCATGCCTACACACCGTATCACTTTACGTTCCATACCGGGGATGCGTATGACGTAAAGGTTTGGGACGGAAGCAGAGAGAAGGAAATCGATACGGTATTTAAAGATATCAATAGCGTATTTCTTTCTAAAGGAATTCCGGTTGTTATCACGGAGTTTGGTTCTGAGTCAAAGACGAACAGAGAAGGAGGAGAAAACCATCCGGAGGAACGAATCAAATGGATTGAGTACTATATAACGAAGGCAACAGAATACGGAGTTCCGTGTTGCCACTGGGATAATGGCTTGTATTATGCGGACGGAGAGCGGTTCGGAATGTTAGATCGTAACACCCTTACCTGGTTTGAACCGGAGTATGTGGAAACTATGGTAAATGCGGCAACAAAATAGGTGCTTGATGTTTGCTGAAGGTGATATGGGACATAAGTTAACGTAAATACTTATAACTCCATAAGCAGTACTAATAAATTATATGAATATTTTTCGTAACATACCTACTAGGAAAAGCGGAAAAAGTATGCTATGATAAAGATACCTTCCCCGGGACTGGCGGGGACACAAAGCAGACAGGAGGATATGACGATGGATTACAAGAAAGCCGGAGTGGATATTGAGGCTGGTTACAAGGCAGTGGAATTGATGAAGGAGCATGTTAAGGGTACGATGCGTCCGGAGG
>JAZNBY010000143.1:0-2801 GCA_045587325.1 Lachnospiraceae bacterium
TCTCCCGTTAAAGCATCCGGTTAACCTGGCCTACGAAGCGGCTACGGCAGACCTGAATGATGTGAATATGATTGACCCGTTCCATTTGGAAGCCTACGGGGTAACTACGGTAAATTATAACCGCGACATCGAGATTTTCCCTGTGTTAAATGCGGTGTTTGAAGGTATTTACGGAGAAAATCCGTACAAGTCCCCGACGGATATGGGCGTAAATATGGCAGGTAACTGTATTGTGGATGATGAGGTTTGTTGCCAGGCTTCCGCAATGGAAGTAATCCGCAGATATTATCGTGCCCTGAATAAGCTTGCTAAGGGCGAAGATACGGAGAATGAAGTTTATAAGATTGAGCTTCTGTTAAAGCAGTCCAAGGTGACCACCGACGATCGTGCCGTAACAGTGGCGGCGAAGAAGCGTGCAGAGCTTCTCGGAGTTCCGACGGCAGCCATCGAACTGGCAGACGGTACGATTATTACGTCCAAGACCACGTCCTTGTTGGGTGCTTCCGCTGCATTATTACTGAATGCATTAAAGTATCTGGCCGGAGTGGATCATGATACTCATTTGATTTCCCCGCGTGCCATTGAGCCGATTCAGGATTTGAAGGTAGGGTATCTGGGCAGCAAGAATCCGCGTCTGCATACGGATGAGGTACTCATTGCCCTTGCGATTTCCGCAGTGGACGATGAGAATGCACGCCTTGCTATGAGCAAGCTCCCGGAATTGAGAGGATGTCAGGTACACACCTCTGTTATGTTGTCTGAGGTAGACCTGGGTATTTTCAAAAAACTGGGTGTGGATCTGACCTGCGAACCGGTTGTGAAAAAAGGAAGATAGAGTTTTAAGAGTTCCGCTTTTTGTGGGACTCTTTGCTTTACATTTGTCGGAAAAAGAGGTATAATCGAAGAAAGAGTGATGGAGGTGAGTGCCATGAAGATGAAAAAGTACATCGGAAGCGTGTTGGGTGTTTGTGCCTTGACCATGTTTGCCGGCTGTTATGAGCCTCTGGAGATTACAGAGACCGAGATGGATATGGTAGCGGAATATGCTGCCGGTGTTCTGGTGAAGCATGGTACCCAGACGAAGGAAGCATTGTTGAATCCTGAAGAACAGGAAGAGGAATGGGCGAGACTTGCCACACCGACACCACGTCCGACGTTGGCGCCGTCTAAGCCGACAGAAGATAAGACTCCGACAGGAGAAGGCAGTGAAAGCAATCCTGCACCTACCGCAAAGCCTGTAGCCACTGCTGTTCCGGATAATACGGAGCTTACCATGCGGGATTTGACAGAGCTGATTGGAAAGGACGAGTTCTTTTTCCGGTATATGGGTTGTACTACCGCCGGTATTTATGAAGGAAACGGCGGTGTGCCTGTATTTGCAAGAAACGGCAAAAAGTTAGTCGTGCTGGAGTTTGAGATCACGAATCAGTCCGCTACGGGAGCTACCTTATCTATGAACATGGGCGAAAGTAAGGAGTATGTGTACACCCTTTTGACTGACGGCAGAACGATTCGTCCGAGTATTACCCTTTTGGAAGAAGATTTTTATACGTCGTACAGTGACACCTATAAGGCAGGAGAGACAAAGAACTGCGTATTGGTGTTTGAATGTGATGAGAATCTGTCGTTGGACAATGCGACTCTGACCATTGTAAGAAATGCAAACGGTATGGAAGATTCCGTATTGATTAAGGTAAAATAAGTGCAAGATAATTTTTGAAAATTTCGGAAAATGTTTGATTTTTTTATGTATTTGAAGTATAATATAGGCATAAATTACGTGATACGGTAACACCGGAACGGAGGTATTGCATATGGATAAAGGCATTTTACTGGAAAGCGGAACAAATGAGTTAGAAGTACTGGAATTCCGCATCGGAAGCAATTATTACGGCATTAATGTTGCAAAGGTAAGAGAGATTCTTCCGTATAAGGAACCGACTCCGATTCCGAATGCACATCCTTGTATCGAAGGTATTTTCATGCCGAGAGATGAGATTATTACCATTGTAGATCTGGGGAAGCATTTGAATATGCCGCCATCCGATACCGGGAAGGATATGTATATTGTGACGAATTTCAATCGTCTTAACATCGGTTTTCATGTACATAGCGTAGTAGGCATTTCCCGTGTGTCCTGGGCAGATATTTCAAAGCCGGATGCAACGCTTAATGCCAACGGTAGTGGGATTGCTACCGGTATTATCAAGTTGGAAGGCAAGTTGATTGTCATTCTTGACTTCGAGAAGATTATTACCGATATCAGCCCGGAGACGGGACTGAAGGTTTCGGATATTGACCAGTTGGGACCGAGACAGAGAAATGAATCGCCGATTCTTGTTGCAGAGGATTCTCCGCTCCTCGGAAAGCTGATCAGTGAGAGTTTGATTAAGGCAGGTTATTCCAATCTTACTATGACCACCAACGGTCAGGAAGCATGGGATAAGTTAAATGAGTATAAGACAGAAGGAACGCTGGAGCAGAAGGTAAAGTTGATTATTACCGATATCGAGATGCCGCAGATGGACGGACATCGTCTGACGAAGTTGGTAAAGGATTCCTCGGCGTTTGCTCATATTCCGGTTGTTATTTTCTCTTCCATGGTAAACGAAGAGATGAAAAAGAAGGGCGAAGCACTGGGAGCAGATGCACAGCTTTCCAAGCCGGAGATCGGTCATCTTGTAGAAATTATTGATAATATTTTGTGGAAATAAAGTTGTCTGAAAGGTGCAGTATATGGCAAAATGCAAAAATTGTGGCACGGATATTCCGGAGGGATTGGAATACTGTGAAGAATGTTT
>JAZNBY010000144.1:0-25861 GCA_045587325.1 Lachnospiraceae bacterium
ACAGGAAGTCCCCACTCCTTGCAAAGCTCAATTACAGAATTTCTGGTGATACCCGGTAAAATACTGCCGTTTAACATCGGAGTTACGATGGTGCCGTTAATCTTGAAGAAAATGTTCATTGCACCTACTTCTTCGATGTACTTACGCTCTACACCGTCAAGCCACAATACCTGGGAGTAGCCTGCATCGTGTGCCTTCATCTGTGCTGCCATGGAAGCCACGTAGTTACCGCCTGTCTTAGCCTCACCGATACCGCCCTTTACGGCTCTTACATAATCATCCTCAATCCAAATCTTAACCGGGTTAAGACCTTCCGGATAGTACGGACCAACCGGAGAAAGAATAATAATGAACTGGTAAGTATCCGACGGACGAACACCGAGGAACGGGTCGGTTGCGATGATGAACGGACGAATGTACAGGGAAGTACCCGGCTTATTCGGAACCCATGCCTCATCTACCTTTACAACTGCCTTAACAGCCTCTACAAAATCCTCAATCGGAAGCTCCGGGATGCAAAGTCTCTTATTTGTATTGTTGGTACGCTTTGCGTTCATGTCCGGGCGGAACAAAAGCACTCTGCCGTCATCGGCACGATATGCCTTTAAGCCCTCGAACATTTCCTGACCGTAATGGAATACCATTGCGGACGGCTCAAGAACGATCGGCTGATACGGTACGACACGCGGGTCAAACCAGCCCTTGCCGGTCTCATAATTCATAATAAACATGTGGTCGGTAAAAATGGTACCGAACTTTAACGGGTTGTCCGGAGTCGGCAACGGCTTCGGATTGGTAGTCTTCTCAATTCTGATGTTTAACATGGTAACATCCTCCTTCACAAAATTCTTTCTTCTTGGATCTCTGATATGATACAGGCTTCAAACATGCCTCACATCTTCTAACCCTTTTTGCGGACATAACGGCAACGTTCGTAAATCAAATCGTAGTACGTCTGCTCATCGGAAACATCCGCTAATTCCCACTCCGGATCTTTATCCAGATTCGGGAAATACGTGTCCGCATCATATTCATAATCAATCTTCGTAATAAAGGCTTCGTCACAATACGGTAAAAACTGCTCAAACACCGAGGCACCACCGATGACATACACCTGGTCGGTCGGATACTGGGCAATCTCTTCCATGGCCTCATCAAAACTATGTACCACCGTCACGTCATTTAACTTTAAATCCTTCTTCTTCGTTAAAATAATGTTGTTACGGTCCCGAGGCGGCTGCCCTGCAGAAAACTCCTCCTGCACACATCGTCCCATTACCACTGTTTTGTACATGGTCTCAAAACGGAAAAACTTCTCGTCTGTGGGAATACGAACCAACCGTCCCCCACGAAGTCCGATGGCCCAATTGTTATCTACGGTAGCAATCAGCTTCATTTGCGCCCTGCCTTTCTTACTAATATGACAAATATTGTAACTCTACTTTTCTCAGAATGCAAGCACTTTTTTACAGTAACGTGAAGAAATACGCATAAAATATTTCCACGTTCCTTCCGTCAGTTTCTGATTATGAGAGTCTCTGCTCCGGTACATGCCTTGATATCTTTCTCAGACTTTCGATAGAACTCTCGGAATTTTTTCGGGCAGGTAATAATGAGCTCCGGAATCGAATCCTTCATGGACATCTGATGTTCCGTCTTGTTTTTCCGTACCTCTGCAATAATCTCTTTCAAATGTTCACCGAATTCAATATAGATTCTTTCTTCTTTTTTCGTCTCCCACTGTGTCTCATGTAACGAAAGTTCCGTCTCCTGCTTTCTGTAAAAGTCCTGATAGATATATTCCGTCACATACGGCGTGTAAATCGCATACAGCTTTAAAATACCAAGCAAACTATAGTAAACCGCTATCTGTCCCGAATACCGATTTTCCGCACCGTGCTTTTCCGGTTGGTACAATCTCTCCTTTGCTATTTCAATATAATAATCGCAGAAGTCCCTCCAAAATAACGTATCAATCTCATGTCTTGCCTGACCGATTTCATAGTGTTCCAACAAAGCGGTCGCCTTCTTTGTCGTTTCATTTACTCGCTGTAATATCCAGCGGTCAATGGGTAACAAACTCGCTTCCTCATATTGCTCCGGCTTTCTGAAATCTTCCAACTGTAAAATCGCAAACTTGGCTGCGTTATACAGCTTGTTAATGAACCGCTTGGAAATTTTCAATTCCTCTTCGCTAAAGAACGTATCGGTTCCTAACTTACTGTTTGCTGCCCAGTAACGAATTACATCCGCAGAATGATTTTCAATCAATGCCATCGGGGAATCGGATGCATTACTCTTTGACTTACTTATCTTTTCACCCGGCTTTGCTAAAACAAAACCGCTGATCATGATATCCTTCCACGGAATTTTTCCGGTATGATACAGACTCTTTACAATGGAATAAAACGCCCATGTTCGAATAATTTCATGTGCCTGGCACCGCATTCCCATCGGAAAAATTTCTTCCGTGATTGCATCTTTTTCCCCGTATTTCGCATTAATCAACGTTGTTACGGAGGAGGTTGCCCAGGTATCAAGTACCGCTTCTTCCGGTACAAACTCATTGCATCCGCAAGCGCAAGTATGTAACGGTGACGTCTCCAACGGATTTACCGGCAACTGTTCTTCTTCTGCAAACACCGGCTCCTTACAGTTTTTACAATACCAAACCGGGAACGGTACTCCGAAATACCGTTGTCTTGAGATGCACCAGTCCCATTTCAAGTTTTCTACCCATAAGGTATACCGGTTCTTCATATGCTCCGGGTACCAGTTTATCTCGTCAGCAGCCTTTAAGAAACGTTCCTTCTCTGTCAGTACATCAATGTACCATTGCTTGGATGGAATAAACTCAACCCCGTTTCCGCAACGCTCATGAATTCCTATCATGTGATTGATGGTCTCTTGCTTTATCAAAAGATTCTCTTCCCGTAAAAGTTCTATGACACGCGCTCTCGCTTTTTCAATCGTCATCCCGCCGATATAGCTTACACTATCCTCAATCTTACCATTTGGCAAAATAATCTTTTTATATGTCAACCCATGCTTTTGATACCATTCCACATCAGTTGCATCTCCAAAGGTAGCACACATTACCGCGCCGGTTCCCTTCTCCATGGATACCGATTCATCCGTCAAAATCGGAATCTCGAAGCCATACAACGGAACCGTTGCGTTTTTCCCCACATAGTCGCGGAAGCGCTCATCCTCCGGGTGAACAAAAATGCAAACGCACCCTGCCAACAGTTCGGGTCTGGTGGTGGCAATGAGCAAATCTCCCAAAGGAGTCTTAAAATTCAAATAATGAAATGTGGTTTCACATTCCTTTGCTTCCAACTCTGCCTGTGCAATGGAGGTGCGGCATTCCGTACACCACAATACCGGAGACTCTTTCATATAGGCTTTCTTACTTTTTGCCAACTCAATAAAAGATTTCTGCGATATTTTCTGTGATAAATTCGATACTGTCTGGTACTGCAAGTCCCAATCTACACTAAATCCCAGTCGCTTCCAAAGGCTTTTAAACTCTCGTTCGTACTTATCAATGGTACACATACATTTCTCGCGAAATTCACTCCGCGGAAGCATACTTGCATATACCTTTTCTTCTTTTTCTACCAAACGCTCTGTCGGCAAGCCGTTGTCATCGAAGCCAAACGGATAAAATACATCATACCCTTGCATCCGTTTGAATCTGGCAATCATCTCCGCCTGCGTATAGGAAAACACATGGCCGATATGTAATTTTCCGCTTACCGTCGGCGGTGGCGTATCAATGGAAAACACTTTTCTGTCTTTTCCGTGTCGATACCGATAAATTCTTTGCTTTTCCCAAAGCTTTTCCAGTTCTGTTTCCGCGTTTCTAAAATCGTACTTCTTCTCCATGCGGATACCTCCTTATAAAATAAAATCATTTTACAAAACAGACAAAAAAAGTCGCCCTAAGCAAATGCTTAGGGCGAACTAACATGTCCGTGGTACCACCTAAATTCAGAAACACTTCTGCACTCGTCACAATACGGGAATCATGTACGCATTCCGATATTGCTTCCCCTGATAACGGTGGGAATCTCCGTTGGAGCCTACTAAGAATCCTCTGTTCGGTCCAAAGCTCAAAGGCTACTTCCATACACCCTTCACGAAAGTTTTCACCAACCACTTTCTCTCTGCCATCCGGAATTGTATGTACTCCTCCTCGTCAATGCTTTTTGTCTGTAATTGTTAGTTCATGATTATAAAGGAAACTTTCCCTTTTGTCAATCACTTTCTTTTACATTATCTGCTACTAATTTGCATCATAGAATGCCTCTAACTCCTCTCGGCACTCCATAAACACTTTGCCTAGTTCCGGATCAAAGTGCTGTCCCAAAGACTCTTCCATAATACGAAACGCCTCGTCGTAGGAAAAGGCATCCTTATAACAACGCTTGCTGACCAGTGCATCAAACACATCCGCCAATGCCATGATGCGGGCCTCCATAGGAATATCCGTTCCGGCCTTTCCGGTAGGGTATCCGCCCCCGTTCCACTTCTCGTGATGATACAACGCCACATTCTTTGCCACATTCACAAAGGTCTCATCCTCTACCCCCTGCAGAATCCCTGTTACAATCTGCTTTCCTTCCGCGGAATGCCGCTTCATCTCCGCATATTCCTCATCCGTATATTTCCCCGGCTTTCGCAGTACCGCATCGGCAATGGCAATCTTCCCCAGATCGTGCATCGGTGCAGCCTTGATGACCAGCTTTAAAAACTCCTCCGAGATGCCGAACCGTTCCTTATACTCCGTCAACTTCTTCGCAAAGATACGCACCACCTGACTGGTCCTCTTAATATGACCGCCGGTGTTAGCATCACGGCTTTCCACCATTTCCGCCATACCCAACACCATCATATCTTTTATGTAGGTAATGTGCTCTGTCTTTTCCTCTACTTCCTGCTCCAATTTTGCATTATAATCATGAATTGCATTGATATACTTCCGCTCCGTGGTCCGGTCCACAAACTCAATCAAATAGCCTACCAGAGACTTTCTTCCGTGGGTCAGTTCTCTGACTTCCACCTGAAAATACCGGTCTCCCACTGAAATCATCCGGTTTGTCAATATATCATCGTCGTCCCGCAGCAATCCCCGGATTACCTTCTGATATAAACAACCATCCGACGCGGGCACGGCCCGGTCTACCGTCCAGTCCATTACTTCCGGAAACAACTTTTTCACGTTATCATTAGCACTGATATATCTGCATTTGTTGTCGATTACAATATAGCCGTATTCTTCCATTTTCTCAATGGAACTTAAAATATTGGCGGACATATCATACATATTGATTCGTCCGAAATACCGCATCAAAAGTACCATACCGATCAGGTATCCGATTGGAACATAGCTCACTTTGGAGTCCAGCACCCGTTCCAAAAGATAAGTTAAAAACACCGCCAGACAGAGACCACCCATACACACTACCGTCCGGGTCGGAATCTCCTTTCTTTTCCAAATCGCATAACCAATAAAACATAACATCATAACAATATACAATCCGACCATAATCGGATACAACACATGAAACGGACCATATTCCTTCCCCAGGTAACTGTACCCGTTCTTACAAACCAGCTCCACCGACTTATAATATAAGGTATTGTGACCGATGGTCAGCACAAATCCAAACACCAGCGTCGCATATCCGAGCAACGCAACCTTAAACCACCGATTTACCTTAATATTGCATAGTCTGGTTACTACCAAAAAGATAACAAACGGCAAATAACATGCGCCGACATACATTATTTTGTTGGCCCAGATTGCTGCCTCCTCCGTCTTCGCCACCGAAAACAAATAGTGGCCCGCGCAGTTTATGCTCATCAGAAAACAAAACAAAATAAACGCATTGTCTACCTTTCTGTTTCTGAATAGGATACCAGCTGTCATAATAACCGAACTCACAAGAACCGCCAGATAAAACCAAGCAATCATAGCTCTCCTCCTCTTCTGTTCCTGATAGTGTATTCAAAAAACTCCGACAAAATATCAAAGCGGACTCACACATCAGCGTGAGTCCATAAATCTACATTAGCTGTTGCCCGTTAATTACCAGACGAAATGCATGTCCCAAACATTCCGCCGCCTTTTTGCAAAGAATCATCCGGTTTAAGAAAATCTCAAAATAGTTTGCCACGGAGCATTCCTTTGTATCAATGGTCAGCTTAAGTTCAATGCATTCGCCCTTACGCACAATGACCTCAGACTCCTTCACGGAATAATTTACGCGGTCGTGAATATCAAAGGTTGCAAAATCCTGATTCCGTACACGGGTATACCGTACATCGGTCTTATCCGCCAAAATCAAAGCCGCAGCCACCGGATTGACCGGATAGGCCGTAGATTCGTCGTGATTTCCGATGGCAGTAATAATGGTGGCAATATCCTCTTCCTCTGCTCCCATCTTATCTAGAATACGGAAGGCCATAACCGCCCCACTCTGGGCATGATCAATCCGATTAATGACATTTCCGATATCGTGAAGATATCCCGCAATCCTTGCGAGCTCTACTTCCCGTTCACTATAATCTAACGTCTGCAAAATATCACTTGCCACCATAGCCACTTTTGTCACATGGGCAAAGCTGTGCTCCGTATAGCCCAAGGCCTTTAAGGACTCGTCCGCCTTCTGTATATACGTCTTCACACTGGGATTTGCCTTTACGGCATCATAAGTAATCCTCATAGCATTATTCTCCGCACGGACCCAGATAGGACTCCTTCACCGGCTTTGCGAGCGGGTATACAACCATCTTCTGCACTACCACACCGGCATCCACCGCACCTATGGTCAGGCGGTTTTCCCCTTTCTTTAATGTTACCTTTAATTCACACTTTCTAATATTGTCCAATACATTCTCATTCCATTCTCTGTTATGACAATTTCCTGCCTGGAAATTCTCATACAGGGTGGTAAACACATTCGTGGTGTCGTTATTTACCGACAACGCAAGGCGTTGTGCATCCCCCGGATACAACGGATTGGTTGGTGCCACATACACAATCACTCCGTACTCGCCGTCCTTTGCCGCTTCCAGCGCATAGGCAAGTTCTGCCGTATCATGGGCTACCGCTGCATCTTCACTGAAGCTGACGGTCGTCGGATATACCTTCACGGAGTCTTTCGTCCTGCCGTAATTGGTAAGCAACTTGTACTCTGCCTCCCCGGCCTTTTGGCTTTCTACAAAATCACCTGCTTCAAACACCACATACTCGCCAAGCCCCTGTACCTGCTTTGCGTATTCCTCCGCAAAACTTTCCTTCTTAAGCTTAACAAGCATCGGAGCCACACGCTCCACCTTCAGTTCGAAGCGTCTGCCGTTTGCCAAAATCACAACTGTACCGGCAGCTCCGGCTTCACCGCCTTCTACCTTTATGTTCAAGCCGCTATGTACCTTATAGGAGCCCTTGGTTGCTTCTACCGAACACTCGCCCTCTGTGGTTACTTTATATTCTACTTTGTCACTGCCACCGTTTAACAGTTCGATAAAAACAGAACCGCCTGCCCGCGGAACCGTAAGCAACAGGTTGCCCCCAAGATGGATTCTTCCTTCCCCTTGTACGCGAATGGCCGGTCTGGCCCCCTTTACACCATACACCTTCTGGGCTACCGGATACTTCCAGCCTTCATCATTCCATGCCATAAAACCGATATGAGCGGAAGACATCATATGATTCCACTTTCCGTCCGCTGCCTCATGGTATTCCTTCGTAAGCTCTCTGTCCTTCTCAATGGCAAGCTCCACTTCCTTCGCATAACGATTGGCAACGGTCATACCAAAGAACGCATAATACCGGTTCAGACAGGATGCGGTCTGCATGAGAATCACATTTGCAGAAGCCACCGCCGGAAAATACACCAGTTCACAAAAAGCTGCCTTATATTCCTTTTTACAGGACTCATACAGTCTGGTGGCACATTCCGTCAGCTTGACTGCACGAGCCCGTATCCTTTCTGTTTCATTATAATGTACCGGATGATAAATCTCTGCCGACATAACCTCCGGACGACGCATACCGTTTAATCTGGTATATTCCTTTAAGATATAGGAAATCTCCGAAAGTTCCTCCCCCGTAAAACCGCCGCCAAACTGCTTCCGTACAAAGTTATCCGTAAAGGCCTCCGTTTCATTCGGTGCAGAGGTACCGTTTTTCTCAAAATCATAGGCAAGTTCCATAAAATAAGACAACGGAAACTCCTGCGGCTTTAAGTCACCTACGTTCACAATCCAGATATCCCGGATACCGTAATCATAGGCCATGGACATCTGCTCCCAAACCTTGGCAATTGGGGTGGAGTTTACCCATTCATAGGATACCGGACCGCCGTGATAGTCAAAATGATAATACATACCGTAGCCGCCCTTGCGCTCACGAAGCTCCTTCTTCGGCAGGGTACGCATATTACCGAAATTATCCTCACAAAGCATAAGTGTAACGCCGTCTAACCCATCCCAGTCTTTTAAACCGGCAGTGGTGTCGTCTCCGTAATAGTATTCCTCCACTTCCTTATACAAAGCAAGCATCTGCGGCACCTTCGCAGTGTCCTCATTTACATACTTTGCAATCAACTTTCTCTGCTCCGTAATAATATCCTTTAACAAACTGATATTCTGCTCTAAAGTCGCATCCGGTCCCAGCATGGAGCTGTCACGTTCTCCGCGCATACCGATGGTAATAATATTTTCAAACTTACCACTTCTGGCAAGGCCGCCTTCCCAATACTTTAACAATCCTTCCCGGTTAATATAGTAATTCCAGTCGTTACCGAACTCCGTCTCCGGACCCCGTACCTTGTCCCATTCCTCACTGGCACGCAAGCACGGCTCATGATGGGAGGTCCCCATTACCACACCATAGGTGTCCGCGAGCTCTGCATTTGCAAGTCCCGGACCATCTAACGGGAAGGAAGCGGACCACATGGCCGGCCACAAATAGTTTCCTCTCATGCGAAGCAGTAGTTCAAACACGTTATCGTACATTTTCGCATTAAAATCACCGAACTTCTCCATGGTCCAGTTCCCGAAGGACGGCCATTCATCATTAATAAAAAATCCTCTGTACTTCACGGATGGTTCCTTAGAGGTAATCATTCTTTCTTCCGTCACTACCGGCTCCTTGCACTTCACCGCCGGAACATCTGCCCAGTACACCAGATGAGACACGCCAATGCTCTCGGAAATATGGAACAGGCCGTAAATGGTACCCCTTTTATCGCTTCCTGCTACCACCAATACTGCCTTGCTTCCCTCTCCTACCACAGCTATTTTATAGACCTCTCTCTTGCCTTTGATATCAGACAAATCCAAAAGTCCTTCCTTCTCATACAAATCCAAAATCGGACTACATCCCACCGTAGCGGCAAGCACGCAGCCGGAAGGCTTTTTTACCTTTTTCGGCACCTCAATCTTCGGCAAACGCCCCGAAACCAATTGCACATCCTTGCAGACCTTTTCTGCAATCAAACGCACCCCTTCAAACGCTTCTTTTTCTACCAAAAACGGAACGGCACTGCTTCCGTGAACCAACTTAAAATCCATACAATGTCTCCTTTCCCTGCTCTCTTTTGCAGATTAAACGTCGTCACACTAATCATAGCATATTTAGGATGAGGAAACAACCGAATTCTGTTTTTTTATCGTCCCGCCTTCTGATTCTCGCTCTTCGGTAACGGCACCCGGAATAACCGTTGTGCTAATTGCTTCGGTTTTAACGGTACCAGCGGATACAAGTAGCTTCTGCCGCCGATGGTTTTATTAAGGGAGATGGCCAGAATATCCAGCACAATACCGCCGATATAGCCCCACAGACCGAAGAGATGCGTTAACACAAGCAACGTAATTCGCATAAATTTCAATGCATATCCCAGTTCTAAACTCACCTGGGTATAGTTTGCGATGGCCACAAAACTCATATATAACATCGCCTCACTGTTGAACCAACCGCTCTGCACCGTAAAGTCACCGATGATCACACCGGCAATAACACTCAGTGGCAGACTTAAGGTATTCGGCGTATTTAAGGACGCCAACCGCAATCCGTCCAGGGCAAATTCCAAAATCAAAAACTGTAGCAAAAGAGGAATGTTCATGGGGTCTTTCACCACAATAAACTGCCATCTCTCACTGATCCATTCGGGGTGTTGCATCAGTAGCATAAAGGTCGGGGTAAGAAGTAAGGCCAAAATATTTGTAACAAACCGGGTCAGACGAAGATAGGTGCCGGTAATGGGTGGGAAATAATAATCATCCGCCTCCTCGATAATATCAAAAATCGTGGTAGGCAGCACCATAGCCTGTGGGGCATTGTCCACCAGGATAACAATATCCCCCTCCAGTACCGCAGCTGCCGCAGCGTCCGGACGCTCCGTGAACTTAAACTTCGGAAAGGGATTGAACCATTTTCCGTGATACAGGCATTCTGCCAGACTTTGCTGGTTCATAGTCAAAGATTCCACAGAAATCTTTTTGATTCTCCGTTTAATTTCTTCCAAAAATTTCTTCTCCACCCGGTCTTCCATATAACAAAGCACAATGTCCGTATGGGATATGGTTCCCGCCTCCGTAATGTGCATGGTCAGTCGCGGGTCACGGATTCGTCTGCGGATAAGCGCCGTATTAAACACCAGTGTTTCCACAAAGCCGTCACGGGACCCACGCATAACCTTATCCTTCTCCGGTTCATCCACACTTCTGGCCGGATAAGTCCTGGCATCAATGGAAATAATTTTTTCATACCCTTCCAAAATAAGCACCGGCACACCGGATAAAATATTCCGGATAGCATCATCCGCAGACTCGATTAAATCCACCTCTACATAAGGCATAAACTTCTTTAACACCCCATGGATATCCTCCGGCATATCCTTTGCCTTCAATCCGAAAAAGTACTGCAAAAGCTTCTGCATGACCTCATCCTTTACCATGCCGTCGATAAAGTACATACAGGCCTTCTTTCCACCCATCTCAAAGGTGTGATATAATACATCAAAATTTTCTTTTACCCGTAGTTTCCCGTTAAAATAGGCTACGTTTTCCTCAAAATTATCCTTTAACAAAACAAGACACGCCTCCTGTCAAAATCTCTCCGGATTAGCGTGTCCCATTTTTCCTAAAACATTCTATTTTTTCAAATTTTACATCGTACCCTCTATTTTTCCATACCCTGTTCCTTCAAATACTCTTCCAAAATATCTGCCGCATCCCCAATGATATCCGGGCAGGGACGTCTCTTATAATATTCCGGGGTCCGCTCTTCCGGCACCGGAACACTGATTTTCTCCTGCAAGCCTAAAAGTTCCCGACATACAATGGAACCGTTCCGTTCACGAAACCGTGCCGCCAGTTCCTGTACTCTGGCATACAAGTCCATCTTTCCTTTGTTATCCTTCGGCTCTGCGTAGCCGTATACCTTACTTAACACAAAAAACATACCGCTAACGGAACCGCACACCTCACGGAGTCTGCCCATTCCACCCCCAAAGGCCGACACCATCTGTGCCAGCGTCTCCGGACTTTCGTCAAAATAGTCTTCATAGGCCAGTACCACCGCCTGGGCACAGTTATAGCCTTCCAAAAACAGCTCTTTTGCCCTGGTCCCTCTGGCACCGAATTCTTTCTCCATATCCAATCCCTTTCTTTTGCCTTTTAATTCACTTTACTCATTTATCTGTATGGTTTTGGTTTCCGTCACAATGATATTCACCGGCTTATCATGGGCCTCCTTCGGCACCTCTGTTACTATCTGTGCATCATAGGCCAAAGCCACCCGTAACAGCCCCGGATAACACTCCGTGAAACGGTCATAAAATCCGCCACCGTACCCCATTCTGCCACCGGTCACATCAAAAGCACAGCCCGGAACAAATAAAAGTATCTTTCGATCTACGGCATCTGCTTCACCCAAGGCTCCCGACAAAAGCTCCGCATCCAACCGCTCACAACTGCCATCCGGTTCCAAAATCCCCTGATAGCCTGTTGCCAGTTGTTCCAAAGACGTAATCCGGAAAAACTCCATCTCCTTGCCGTCCACCTTCGGCACCGCCACGATTTTCCCTGCGCCAAGGGCTTCCGTAAGCAGGACCCTGGTATCTGCCTCGCTACGGTAGCTGACATAAAACAAAAGAACTTCTGCGTCCCGAAACCATGCCTCCTGCCGAAGTCTTGCATTTCGTGCCACGTCCGCTTCGTTTCTGTATTCTTCCGATAAAGCATCCCTCCGCGCAAGCATCTGTTTTCGGAATGCCTTTTTTTCCTGTAAATCCATCGTTTCCCACCCTTCTCTTACAAATAGGTTTTTCCACTCTGGTAACCTTCCTTTGCCACAATGTACATCCGCTCACACTGCGGCCCCGGTGCTTCCTTTGTCAGTACATCATAAGCTGCCACAAACTGCAACCCAGCCTCTGCAAGAAGTCTTTTTACATCCTCCAGAGAATAAGCTTTCTGCAAATGTACTTCCTCATACTTTTCATACAAAGGCGCGCCCTCCTCTTCCTCATCCTGCTCTGCCTTGGCAAAAATCGTCAAGGAATACTCGTTTAACTTCTGCGCCTCATCGTAGAGGTTTTCCCAGATAAAACTGACATCCTCTCGATTCTCCGCAATGGTGGTATCTCCCATCAACTCTTTGTACTTATATTCGGTGTTCATATCAAAAATGAACACGCCGTCCTTTTCCAGATAGTTGTTGACCAATCGGAACACCTGTAACAAATCCTCTTCCGAAGTCATATAATTCATACTGTCGCAAATGCTGACCACCGCAGACACCGTGCCGTATAACTCAAAGGAACGCATATCCTGTTGCAGATACAGAATGGACGGCTCGAAAAAATCATCCGGCAGTTCTTCTGTCTCCTCCATAGATGTCTCCGTTTCCGTTGCTTCGTAGCCCATACCATATTCCTGCTCACGAGCCACATCCAACATCTCTTCCGACAAATCAATACCAATCATGTCATATCCGGCTGCCGCCAGGCGTCTGGTCATCTGTCCGGTACCACACCCCAGTTCACAAACAATGCCTTCCGACACCCCATTTTCCTTTAACAAGCCGGTCAGATACTCAGCCCAGGCATCATAAGGTACGTTGTCCATCAATTCATCATATACATATGCAAATGCGGAATAACTGTATTTTTCCATAGAACCTCCTATAACCACGCCAAACAAACAACAACCCGGACCATGTCCGGGTTCTTGCATCTTCTTTTACTTATAACTCTTAAATAAGGAAAGCATCTCCTCAGTGTGGTCTTCATAATAGCTTCCAAAAGTAATAATCGGCATATATTCACCGCACTCAAAATCCATAATCTGAAGAACAAAGTATTCCATTCCGAAATATTCTAAGTGAGAATACACTGCAGTGCGCTTCTTCCCAAGGAACTTTACCTGTTTCGAACAAAGCTCCATAACATTAAAACCCTGCTGTTCATAACCATACTCAATTCCGCCCGCATCTATCATTTCTTTAATACATTCCTTTTCGCTCAGGTCACCGAACACTTCCTGTTCCTCCTTACTGAGCTGCTGGTATGTAATATTGATGGACTGCATGTCCTCCGGATTGTTTGCCTGAAACTCAATAATCTGGTATGCGCCCTCGTAATCCACTTCACCGGCATCCGTAGCTGCTGCTATATCCCAGGAATCATTTGCCTCAAAAGAAACTCCGACATAGGAATTGGTATATTTCCCATCCGTAATCTTTCCTAATGCAAATTCCTTCTTGCTCTTACCGCCACATGCCGCACAAAAAACAAGTGCAGCTAACATTACCACTGCCAATACTCTCTTCTTCATATTCTTTCTTCTCCTGCATCTTTTCTACTTTTCTCTTGTACGTTTTTCTTTGCCAGCTCTCAAAAAGAAGAAAAACGCTTCCCTTTAAGTATACACAATTTTCTCCAAAAAGGCAATCATTGTTCCCCTATATTTTCGTTCTTTTTCTTTCTTTCACGAAACAACATCACAACACCCGCAAGCGACGGGATGAAAAAACTGAACAACATACCGATATCGGTTCCGTTACTTAAATCCAGATCGGGAACAATTCTTTACACTGTGAGAATAAATCAAAGAGGGCTGAAAGCTCCTAAAAGTCTTCAGCCCATTCAATATCACAGAAACTCAATATGTACAAATCAAACAACTGCTTTATGGCACAACGTAATCCAGCGGGTCACGATATTCCCCATTGACCTTTACGGAAAAATGCAGATGCGGACCTGTGGACCATCCGGTAGATCCACACTTCATGATTACTTGTCCCTGTTTTACATAATCGCCTACTTTAACAAGTAACTTCGAGGCATGCATATAATAAGTTCTGTACCCGTTTCCGTGGTCTATGGCGATATAGTTCCCACTTCGCTCCGTCCATGTTGCAATTACCACGGTTCCGGCTAATGCCGCAACAATATCGGAACCGGCTTTGCCACCGATGTCAATTCCCGTATGCAATTGCCACGTTTTTGTGATCGGATGCAAACGATTTCCAAAATACGAAAAGATTCTGTGGTCTGTCGGGAAAGGCCAAATCATCTTTTTCGGATCCTTTTCGTCTGTCAGTCCCAACTTTGCCTGTTCTTCCGCTTGTTTCCTTCGTTCCTCTTCTTCCTTCTTTTTTCTTTCTTCTTCCGCCTTCTGCCGTTCCTCTTCTTCTTTGCGTTTCCTCTCCTCTTCTTCTATACGTAACCGTTCCTTTTCTTTCAGTTCCTCAATCTCAATTGTTTTGTTTTCTATTTCCTCAAAATAATTGAAATATAGTTCTTCTGTAATTCCTAATGCATCCGATATTTCCGCCATATAATTTGCCTTGTTTTCGCAAAGCAAATTTAAGCTATCTATGTAAATCTGCTGGTTTTCCATTTTTAGTGCTAATTCCGCCACCTGTAATTCGTACTCTTTTTCCTGTCGTTTTACTTCCTGGCAAGTAGCTTCATATCGCTTCAAAAGACTGTCATCGTACTTTGCTATCTGAGAACGATACTCTATCTGATTTAACAAGTCCTCCAGACTCTTCGATCCCAGAATAATCTCCCAAAAACTTGTCTCCCCGTTCTCATACATATACTTTATTCTGTTTTTCATAATGACGTACTGTTCTTCTTTTAAGCTTGTGACTTCGTCCAATGTCGCTTTGATGTTCTTCAGTTCCTCTTCACAGGCACTGATTTCTACCTCAAGAACTTCCATTTCTTCATATGCGAGTGTCAGTTCCGCATCCACCTTCTGTATGTATTCGCTGACGCTGGTCTTTTCCTTCTCAAGATCTTCTATTCGTGCTTCCGTATCTTTCCTTAACTGCTCCAATCGCTCCATCTCTTCTTGTGCTTTGTCAATTGCTTCCTGATATGTCTCTTGTGCAAAAACACTTTTCTCAACATGGAAAGACAAACAAAACACAAATATAACAATACAAACTCTTATTATCCGCTTTAACATCTTATTTCACCTCCTTTTCTGTACATGATTTACTGTATACACAGTATTAGAAAAAAGTGGCAAATATGTGTCTACTACAGTATCATTATATAATATTTTTAATATATTAACAAGTATCTTGTTAAATATTTCCATGTTTGTAACACGATCCGCACCGTTACAATTTCTTAACACACAAAAAAGTACTGGCTTTTTTCTGACTTCTGGGTTATAATAGACCGGTAAGTGATTCAAAAGGGAGTAGCCGGCACTCGGTGGATTCCTCGGCGTCAGAACGATTATCATAATCCGCTGGGAATTGAAATGGCAAGACTTTTGTTGCAACAGTTGTTGTAATAAGAGTCTTTTTTTCGCGAAGGCTACTACTATTTTACTTAAAGGAGAGAAACTATGGATTTCTTAATCGAAGGATTAAAAGAAGTTACCTGGCAGCAGGGTGTCATGTACCTGATTGGTGCATTGCTCATCTGGCTGGGTATCAAAAAAGAGTACGAACCGTCTCTTTTGGTTCCGATGGGATTCGGTGCAATTTTGGTAAACTTTCCGTTTTCCTCAGTGTTAGACCAGACCATTGAGGGCGTAGAAGCAGCCGGTATCATTCAGTGGTTATTTAAGGTAGGTATCGAAGCTTCCGAAGCTATGCCGATTCTTTTGTTTATCGGTATCGGTGCCATGATTGACTTTGGACCGCTTTTGTCCAACCCGTCCATGTTCTTATTCGGCGGTGCAGCACAGTTCGGTATTTTCTTTGCCATTACCCTGGCAGCGATTTTCGGATTTGATTTAAAGGATGCTGCTTCCATCGGTATCATCGGTGCAGCAGACGGCCCGACCTCCATTTTGGTATCCCAGGTACTGAATTCCAAATACGTGGGTGCAATCGCCGTAGCAGCTTATTCTTACATGGCACTGGTTCCGATTATTCAGCCGGCGGTTATCAAACTTACCACCACAAAGAAGGAACGTTGCATTCATATGGAATACAATCCGGCTAACGTAACCAAGACTACCCGTATTTTATTTCCGATTATCGTTACCTTCGTTGTAGGCTTTATTTCTCCGCAGTCCGTTTCCTTAGTCGGTTTCTTAATGTTCGGTAACTTACTGCGTGAGTGTGGCGTTCTCGGTACCATGTCCGAAACCGCACAGAACGGTCTTGCCAACCTGATTACCTTGCTTTTAGGTATCACCATTTCCTTCAGCATGAAGGCAGAAGCATTCGTTCAGCTCGACACCTTACTTATCATGGGCATCGGTCTGATTGCATTCATCTTTGATACTTTCGCCGGTGTTATGCTTGCAAAGATTATGAATCTGTTCCGCAAGAAAAAGATTAACCCGATGGTTGGCGCAGCAGGTATTTCCGCATTCCCGATGGCTTCCCGCGTCGTTCAGAAGATGGCACAGAAGGAAGAGCCGGGTAACATTATCCTGATGCATGCGGCAGGTGCAAACGTAGCAGGTCAGAT
This sequence comes from Lachnospiraceae bacterium, assembly GCA_045587325.1. Taxonomy (GTDB): domain Bacteria; phylum Bacillota; class Clostridia; order Lachnospirales; family Lachnospiraceae; genus SIG307. Next base: position 16,965 of record JAZNBY010000144.1, read on the forward strand.
TGCTTCCGCAGTGGCAGGCGGTCTGGTTATTAAGTTAATTCTTGGTATGTAATAGGAGGTGCTGTGATGAACACTAATTGGAATGACGTTATGAAAACCCTGGAAGTTATGGGCAAAGGAATGCTCGGCATCTTTGCTACCGTTATTATCGTTATGTTTGTGGTATTTGTACTTTCCAAGACAAGCAAGAAGAAGGATGCGTAATTACTTATATTCTCGATAAAACCCAAACAGGAGTTGTCAAATGACAACTCCTGTTATTTTGATTGCTACGCCAGCTCTTTCTGACGTTCTCTCTTTCCGATAAGATACGCCCCCAAAAATCCCACAGCCACACATAATCCGCACAACAAACCATTTCCTTCTACATCCTGCGGATATAATTCCGGTAACGACCCTAAAACAAATCCAAAGATAATCAGGAAGGTCTGTTTCGGATACTTTGTCATAAGCATATCCAATGTCTTTGTTATCAACAAAATTCCAAGTACCATACCGATTCCCAAAGGAATGAGCGGCATCAAACGAAACTCTCCGATGCATGCCATCATCTCTTCATAGATTCCCAATGTATACAGCATTTGCGAAGCGCTCACACCCGGCAGTACCAACGCAATAGAAAGAATAGCACCTCCTACAAGCTTAAGTAAGAACGCTCCCACACCGCCCGCTCCCGAAAGGGAAAACATTTCTTCCGGCAAGAAGGTCAGTCCATAGACCAGTCCCGCACCAACGATTGGTAACACAATCAGCCACACCGAGAACTTCTTTACTTTTGCGGAAGATAAAATCAAAGGAATACCTCCCGCCACTGCTCCAAGAAAGAAAAATCGCAGATAACTTCCTACTACCGGTTGTTCCAAAAGACCGGATATGACTTTTGCAAAAGCAAGCATACCGATTCCGGCTCCCAATAGAAAGACCAGCAAAAACAAAAAGCTGATCTTCGCAACATTCCAATAAGGTGTCCCTTTTTTCTTCGGTATCAGTCCACTGATTGCCCCAATTAGTCTATCATAGATTCCAAGCAAAATTGCCATGGTGCCACCGGACACTCCCGGTACCGTCATAGTACCGCCGATCCACATACCTTTTAAAAATACTTCCAATTGTTTCACACCTCTTACGAATTTTTCATAATTACCGTTTCTACCACATCTGCCGCATGCTCACAAGCATCCATGCATCGCTCCAGATAAGAATAAATATCTCTCCAGGCAATTACCTCCAACGGGTCGCAACCGCCGGTATGCAGTTCTCTCATCCCTTCGATGTAAAGGTGGTCGCCTTCTTCCTCCAGGTCATTAATCTTAATCAAATACTTCTTGAGCTTTGTGGACTTCCGGAACTCAGGGAACTCTTCCATTGCGGTTTTTAACGCCTCACAGGCGGAAACCACCAACTCCGTCATCGCCAGTGCATTTGCCTTAATGGACTCCACATTGCAAATGTAAATACGCAAAAATACATCCTCAATGGTATCCGTAATGTCATCCAGATTCTGCGCCAGAGAAATAATATCCTCCCGCTCAATCGGCGTGATAAATGCTTTATTTAACATATACATCAGCTCATGCTTCTTCTTATCCGCTTCGTGCTCTATCTCATGAATCTCTTCACGCTTTTTCCCGATGTCATTCTTGGAATAATTCTTTAAGGTATCCAAAAGTAACGTCGCTGCACGGCAGGAACACTCCACGCACCCAATAAATGTATCGAAATAGTAACGGTCACCTTTTTTTGCCATACTCAATTCTCCTTTATACTATGTATTCTTCTTCTCTTTTATTCCTATACAAACAACATAAACAACTGTGCCATCAAAAATCCGATTAAACCGCATCCAGGGAAAGTCAATATCCAGGTCAGTACCATCTCCCGTACCACACCGAAATTAATGGCCGATAGCCGTTTTACCGCGCCAACACCCATAATGGATGTGGTCTTTGTATGAGTCGTGCTTACCGGAATGCCGAAGGTGGAAGATAAGAACAAACAGAAACTTGCCGCAATATCCGCCGAAAATCCCTGAAATTTCTCCAGCCGAACCATATCCATTCCTACCGACTTAATAATCTTCTTGCCTCCGATGGAAGTACCCAAACCCATGACAATGGAACAAACAAGCATCATCCATAACGGCGGTTCCACTGCTACACTCGTATCGGAACCATTTACCAAAAACAAGGTCAATAAAAGCACCCCCATAAACTTCTGTCCATCCTGTGCTCCATGCATAAAGGATGTCGCTGCGCTACCTACAACCTGTGCTCCGGTAAAAAACTTATTTGTCTTTCTTCGTTCCATGTTTCTGCAAAGAAGAATGGTAAGCTTAGAGGCGCAAAATCCTGCCGCAAAACCAAGTACACTGGAAAGCCCCAACCCGTAAACAACCTTCATCCATTCTGCCGGATTGATTCCGGAAAGACCGCCCTGCAGGGAAATTGCCGCACCGGACAAACCTGCAATGAGCGCATGGCTTTCACTGGTCGGAATTCCGAAATACCAGGCTGCTACCGCCCATACCACAATGGCAAACATAGCGGCACATAGGGCAACCAGCGCCTTTTTATTGTCACCGCTAAAATCAACCATATCTTTAATGGTCATGGCCACTTTCGTATTCACCAGTGACATTACGAGAACACCTAAAAAGTTAAACACCGCCGACATAAGAATTGCTGCTCCTGCCGGCATACTTCTTGTGGCAACACAGGTGGCAATGGCATTAGGTGCATCGGTCCAACCGTTTACAAAAATAACACCCATGGTCAAAAGCACTGCGATGAACAGTACCGGATTCTCCACCATCTGTCCAAAGAAGTAAGAAAACGAAATATCCATCTATTATCCTCCTAAAGCCGGTCCAACCACCGGTTTTTCTGATTACTCCACGCTTTCGTTATACGCGGACAAGTATAGTATACAGGAAAGTAGTGTTAAATCTCCGTAAAGTTCCAAGGTAAATGTGCAAAAAAAACGTAAAAACGGACAGAAGGATATCTTTCGCAGCCTTCTGTCCGTTTTTCGTACTTCGCAAATCCCCCGCTCACAAGAATAGGGTCCACACTATTCAAATCGGAACCATTTAAAATCAAACTCACATCCCGGTAAGAACACTAAATTAACCGTCGCCTTACCGTTTACCTTAGAAAATGGAAAGGTACGCTCCACATACTCATCAGCTCCGGCAAACTCTGCCACCTCATTCACATCACCATTTTCAGTATTGAAGCGAATGTGAATGGTATTCATCGGCAATCGGCTCTTTCCGCAGACGGTCACCTTCGTGGCACCCTTCTCCCCAAAGTCCATATCTTCAAACACAATGGTAACGTTATTGCCGATACCGGTAATCGCTTCTTCCTCCACGGTAAAGGTATCTCCGTAAATAGAAGTATTCTCTTTCACGGAAAGGGTCTCAAAAGCCTTCTCCTTTTTCGTAAATACAAAGCCCTTCAGGTGTATCTTATGCTCCGTACCGAAACTGATACTCTTTACTCCCGTAAACCGCTTCGGCAGTTTATAGGTACGCTCCTGATAAGTATTCCAAATGGACGGTACACGATACACCACAGTGTCAATCAGCTCACACTCCTCATCTCCCGGGGCCCCTTCCCAAATCTCAATATTGACCGGTTCATTGCTTAGCTCAAACACCGGCAACGTAATCTCATCGGAACCAAAGGCACCAAAATCCACATTGTCATAGGTCACAATGGTTTTTCCGTCTCTGGCGGTAGCCACACCTCGCTCGTTTCCGTTGGTTACCACGCCTTCGTACCGACTGAACAAGCTACCGGAAACCAGCTCGTACGGATTCAAAAATGCAGTACCGATACCTTCAACCTGTACATCCATGTCAGAAATCAGACGAATCTTTTCTGCCCCGCTTTTGGTATTACAACGCACTCGTACCTCGCCGTCTCCCAACGCCGTCAGCTTCACCCGTTTTCCGAAAGCAAGACCTTCCTCTTTACTAAAAGAAGAAACTCCCGTTTCCACGTCTGTCAGTTTTGCAATATTGGAATCCACACCGCCGTTATTGGTTACCCGCCACAAAACATCCTGATAAGTGGCATTTTCCGGATAAATCCGTGCGGTGAGCATTACCTCCTTATGCTCCGCATCCAGATGATTTGTTCCTTCCGTCACGATATCGATACGACGCACCGGCACTTCTTTTGCCATACGCTCCTTCCACTGTGCCACGGTTTCAAACCCGGCCTCTCCCTCTGCCCGACTACGCAAAGCTTCTGCGCTCTCTCGTTTCCGTAACCATGCCGCCTCCGCTGCCACGTTGTCTTCCGTAGTGGAAACGCCCACAGGCACCTCACAAGCTTCGGCACATAGTATAACCGTCGCCGTAGAAAGCCCCACAGAGGTTGCCTTTACAATAATCTCTCCCGGCTCTTTCTTTGCCGCGATCACTGCAAGAAGCTTTCCGGAAAACAATCTCCGGCTGGTTGCCTTATAACTGTCCAAATCCGTACTATCGCCGTTATCAAGGCCCACCAAACGTCCGGCTCCTTCTACCGACACATGGATACGGTTGGTGGCATTTTTTACCGGATAGCCGTTCTCATCTTCCGTACCGATTTCTACAAAAATCAAATCCCGGCCATCGGCTTTCATGGTCGTACTCTCCGGCTTTAGCACAATCCGTGCCGGATTGGAAAAGGAATGCTCCGTATCTCTGGCAATCTCTGTTCCGTTCTCATCATAAGCCACCGCCGTGATCTCTCCCGGCACATAGGCCACCTTCCAGTGACCGAGTAGCTGTTTTCCGTTTTTATGATCAATCTCATAAGTTCCCCGGGATACTCCGTTTACAAACAGTTCCACCTTGGGTGCATTGGAACACACCCGGACATCCACCATTTGGCCCGGGGAAAAATCCCAGTACGGAAAAACATGTACCATAGGTGCCTTCTTGTAATCCGTCCACTCCGCCTGGTACATATAGGCCTGGTCCTTATAAAAACCGGCCGTATCAATCTGACCGAAGTAAGAATTCTTCGTGTGGTACGGAGTCGGCTCCCCAATATAGTCAAATCCGGTCCAAATAAACTGTCCCATAGAAAATGTAGCATCTCTGTCGGAATAAATGCACTGCTCCGTAGACTTTGCCCCCCAGCTGGTGGTAGCATTTCCTAAGGAAGAACACTGCTCGTCGTCATCGCAAAGCACGGACTGCTCGTACGGGAACCGATAGATTCCGCGGCTCTGTACCGTAGAACAGGTCTCACTTCCGTAAATATACCAGTCCGTATGAGCCTTATGGTGTTCCTCGTAACACATTTCTCCGTAATTGTAACCGGCATACTTTACATAATCCGCACAGATTCTTGCATTCTCCCACGGCATATAATTAGAACCGATGGTAACCGGTGCATTCTCTAATGGGTCATGCAGTCGTACCGCCTCCGTCAAATATTTGGTAATCTCTAGACCATGGGCATCCGCATGGGTATCGTAGATTTCATTTCCGATACTCCACATAAGTAGGGACGGGTGATTGCGGTCTCTCCGTATCCAGCTTGCCACATCCTTCCGGTACCATTCTTTAAAGAAACGGGCATAGTCGTAGGTGGTCTTTGACCTTTCCCACATATCAAAAGCCTCTGCCACCACCAAAAAGCCCATCTCGTCTGCCAAATCCATAAACTCTGCTGCCGGCATATTATGGGACGTACGGATGGCATTCACACCCATTTCCCGCAACTTCATAAACTTTCTCCGAAGCGCAGACTTATTGAATGCTGCTCCCAGACAGCCCAAATCATGATGCTCACAAACACCCTGGAGTTTTACATGACGTCCGTTTAAGAAAAGGCCCTGCTCTGTATCAAAGGCAATGGTACGGAATCCGATGGTTTGCCGCATCTCATCCACTACCTTTCCGTCTTTTGCCAATTCTGTTACCAGGGTATAGCATACCGGACTTTCAATATCCCAACGTTCAGGTGCCCTTACCGTAAATTCCTGTGTATCCGTGGCAAAGGTTCCGCAAAGAGATGCTCCTTCCCCACCGGCTACAAAGGCACCTTCCTGAGAAAGCACACTATGACGGATAACCGCTCCGTCCACAGCATTCGGACAATCCACCTCCGTTGTCACGGTTACATGATAGTCCCCCGCATCTTCTCTTGTATGTACATACGCTCCGTCGCTTACCAGATGTAGCACCGGCTGTGTCACAAACCATACATTCCGGTAAATACCGGCACCGGAGTACCAACGGGAATTGGGACTCTGATGGCGTACCCGTACCTGTACTGTATTCTCCCCTTCTCTTAATGCTTCTGTAATATCCACTTCAAAGGCAGAATACCCGTATTTCCACTCAAACACCGAGACTCCGTTTACATACACGGTGCTGTCCATATACACGCCGTCAAACCGCAGTGATACCCGCTCTTCTGTCGGAACATAAGAGAACATCTTCCGATACCATCCGTCTCCGTCCCGGTACAAATCCGTAGCGTCATAAATCAGCCAGTCATGAGGCAGATCTACCGGCGTCCATTCCGTCTCTTTTCTCAAAAGCTCTGCCTCTTCCGTTCCTACCGGTACTTCAACAAAGCTCCACCCGTCATTCCACAGCACCTTTTTTGTCATACTATGCACCTCTTATCTTTTATGTACCATTCGCTCCAATACGCCGGTTCTCCCCGGCAATTTCAGTTCTATTTTAACATTTTCCACACATAAAAACAACGGAACTTTCCGGTTCCGTTTCAAGCAACTAGGACTTTTGATGCATTTTATGCCATAAATATGATATAAATACCATCCATATTGTATCTATTTTCAAAAAAAGTGTTATACTCGCCTTGTAACATTCCTTTCATCTATGATTGATGCCAATTGACCACACATAATATAGATTATTCCCCTCTTAAAAGAGAGTGCCCCATCCCTGGCACTCTCTTTCCCTTTCTATTGTTTCACTTTCCATAATGCGTTAAGAAGCTGATCAAACATCTCCTTTTGCTGCGTGTATTCCCCCGACAGTTTTGCTACCGCAATATGAAGTTTAATCGGAATCTCCTGTCCTTCGTATACTACCGGCTTCCCGTCATAGGCCCGGATACGTTCTGCAATCCCTTCCGCATATGCACTGTCTTCGCTGTTTGTCAACATGGTAAACTCATCTCCGCCGATACGGAACACCACATCTTCTTCTCCCGCTTCCCTCTCCATGCGGCGAAATGCCTCTAATATAGCCAAGTCACCCGCTTTATGGGCAATCCCATTAATCACAAGTAAATGAGCAATGTCACAACAAACAAAATAGCAGTTTCTTCTTTTTTGAAATAACTCGTATAATTCACTGATGTCTACATTTTTTCTGGTAAAATTTTCTCCTTCCCGCTGCATAGGTGTATGCAACCGCGGAAACAATTCAAAATGCCGCGGATTTTCCCGAAACTCCGATGGATTACAATCCCACACCTTCCGAAAGGCCCTGGAAAAGGACTCGCTGGTACTGTACCCATAGGTCAGCGCCACATCAAGCACACTGCACTCCGGCTTCTCCCGAAACATCCGACCCGCCAATGTCATTCTTCTTCGAATCACATAATCATGAACACTCATATGATTCAGACAACGGAACATTTTCTCCAATGCCGCCTTAGAACAATAACAGGCCTTCGCCACGTCTTCCGTTTTTATATCCACCGACAGATTCGCCTCTATATACTCAAATGCCGTTGTCAGCAATGCCATTTTATTCATGACTATACCTCCGTCTCCCGGTACCAGGCCGCCTGCAATGCATACATACGGGCATATTCCCCGTCCTGTTGCATCAGTTCTCCATGACTTCCCTCCTCTGCAACCATTCCCTTTTGCAGAAACACAATGCGATTGCATACCGTGGTACTCTGTAACCGGTGAGAAATCATCAGCATGGTTTTCTCCTTCATTATAGTATATAGTTTATCATATAATTTCTTTTCTGCAATAGGGTCCAGGGCAGAAGTAGGCTCATCTAATATCATCACCGGTGCATTTTTAAAATCAGCCCGGGCAATGGACAACTTTTGCCGCTCTCCCCCGGAAAAATTCACGCCATCCGGCAAATATTCTTTGGTAATAGAAGTATCCAGTCCCTTAGGAAGTTTTTCAATCTTATCCCACAGTTCCAATCGTTTCAGTACCTCTTTGATCCGGGCTTCATCCTCCGGATTCCCCGTAAGCCCGATGTTCTCCCCAATGGTGAACGCAAGCAAATTAAAGTCCTGGAATACCGTGGAAAACAACCGGTAATACTCCTCCTCCCGCAGGGTAAGATAGTCCTTACCGTCTACGAAAATCTTTCCCTTTGTCGGTGTATAAAACCGCATCAACAACTTAATCAGCGTGGTTTTTCCGGAACCGTTCTCTCCGACGATTGCCAGCTTATCCCCTTCCCTTATAGTCAGATTCACATCCTTTAAGGTGTAATCCTCTGTTCCCTCATACCGGAACCACACATGGTCAAACACAATGGAATGAAAGTGCTCGGACACCGATTCTGTTTCTTTCTCTCTGTCCTCATCCTCTACTGCCAGATAGGCTTTAAAATCCCGCAGTCGTTCTCCCTTCCAGTTCACTTCCGCAAAGCTTCTGAAAATACCGCCGAATGCGCCGGAAAACACCAGCACCAGATTGATATACAAGCTGATGTCACCGATGTTTACATTTCCCTCAAAATACTCTCTTCCCACCAACAGATACAACAGAAGCAACTGAATCACTACAATTCCCACACCGATGAGCCGGTCCGCGAACGAATACCGTTGCTTCCTTCTCTGGATATGATACATCTCCTCTTCCTTCTCACAATACAGCCCCATGAAGAACTGCGTTGCTGAAAATACCCGGATTTCCTTGCCCGCCACATAATC
>JAZNBY010000145.1:0-19124 GCA_045587325.1 Lachnospiraceae bacterium
TACAGAGGATACAAACAGGATATGTCCTTTGTTTGTTTTTAAATCCCGCAAAAACAGATTGCACAGAAGCAGAGGGGCAGTGAAGTTGACGGCAGACAGTTCCGTAAGCTTTTTTACGGAAAGCTCTTCGTGGGGACCATAGACACCGATACCGGCATTCAGAATGAGAATATCAGGTATAATATAATCCTTGTGAAGGGTCCGGGCAAGGGTGTCGATTTGTTCGGAATGCCTTAAATCGCATACGTGTAACGTAACAGACTGCAAAGCGGGACCGGACAGTGTATTGGATAATTCGGTCAGCAATTGTTGCTTTCGTTCTTCATTTTTAACGATTCCGTGAACATTGCATCCTTCATTCAGTAAAGCAAGCAGTATGCTTTTCCCGATTCCGGATGATACACCGGTAATAATGGCTGTTTTATTTGTCAGCATGAGCATCTCCTTCCTCGGACTGTTCCGGAGTCCAAATATAAATTTGTGTTTCTTTTATGTGATGACGATACAAAGCGCTTTTTACTTCATTTAGCAGGTGATCGCAACGGGAATTGGAATAATGACAAACCCCATCGGTCATGTGATAAGGGTAACGGGAAATACCACAGTTTGGTTTCGCTTTTCGCAATTGCTTTAAGTATTCTTTAGACAATCGGAAAACACCGAGACTGATATCCATGACTTCTTCCGGTGACAACACGGAGAATACTTTATCTACAAGTGTAGAATACAGCTTTTCTGCACCCGGTACATCCAAAATCGGGTCGATACAGAGCCGGAGGGAAACGCCCTGTTTTGCGGCTGCTTTTGCAGCAAGCAGACGGGCATTTAAGGACGGAGTGTAATGTTCGTACTGTTTAATGACCTCATCCGGAGACAATGTAAAGGCAAGAATAATGTTTTTGGCAGCCGGAAGAGTTTCTATAAACGGAAGTGCTGCACTTTTCGTGCGAAGCTCAAGCTTCAGATTCGGGTGGTCAGCAGCATAACGGCAAAAGGCTTCTGCATGCGGAAACAGACCATTCAGTGCAGTTAAATCCGAGTCATAGGAGCAACATAGATATGCAGGATGCTTCTCCAAAAGTACGTCCAGTTCCTTAAAATAGTCATCCAGGTTAACAAAAACCACGATGGACCGGCTGGGATACATCCCCTGCAGATAACAGTAATCACAGTCATAGATACAGTTCATAATACAGGAGGTATAGATAAAATGCTCTTCACCGAAGCTTTGACAAACCGGGGCTCCCGGATAAAAGAGGGTTCCGTTATTTTTCGCAAGAATCAGGCAAGGTTCGTATTCCTGACGCTTTAAGTCCTGTTTGGTGCGATTAAAAATGTCTTTATAATGTTCGATTATGACAACCGGAACAGAAGAAAACCTGGAGAGAATCCCTTTCGTAACAGGAGTATGCAAGATGCTTTGCTCCACATAGATGCGGGAAGGAAAGTGAAGGGGGTGCTTATATTCCGGATCGGAAGCATCAGAGAATGCATTTTGGCACAGAAGATAGTTCTCCAACCGGTCAAGAAAGGAGAGCGCCTCCTTCTTTTTATGTGGGGTATCGGTCTCTGCCGGAATCAGCGTTTGAAGTTCCTCTTTACATCTGCCGGTACAAGCCGCATAGGAGAGAAGTGCCTGCAACTTGCGTTCCATGGAAACAGACAGCGGATAAGCCTGCTTGATAACGGAAATAAGCTCCGTAAACTTATCAGTGTCGTTCTCTGTAGAAGAAAGATGAGTGATGCGATCTGACTCTTCCGAGAGAAAGCGTAGTAAATCCTTTAAATGGGGCAAAATCAGTTCGGTAACCTCTTCGGCAGATGGGGAAATTCCGTTGCACAGGTCGGATACTATTTTATAGAAGAAACAGCGGGAAGGCATCACCTTCCGAAACAGGGAATAGGCAATGCCGTAAGCTTCCATATCAAATAAAACGGGAAGATTCCTTTGAGGAGCTGTCAGGGCATCCGTTGCATCTACGGGAGCATCTGCGGTGAATAAGTATGCCTCAGGATACGGGTGGGAATACAGCTCCGGATATAAGGTCCTTTGGGTGGAAAGTTCCGTAACGGACGGGCAAAGATAGCCGGTGTTAAGCTTTGCGGAACCGGTTCCGCCACAGATTCCCACGTTACAGAAAAGATCGGTTTCCTGTTTCGGGTACAAAGAAAAATATTCCGTTACGGCAACGGCAGCATTCAGTTTTCCGGAACCGATAACCAAAAGCCGATAACGGCTGTCCTCGGATTCATAGACAGATATTGTACTGTGATGGACCCGTTTCATTGGACAGACCGAAAGAACGGCCTTGGCTTCCGGTGCGATTGCGGTAATCAGAATAATCATAGGTACCTCCTTGCGGAAACCGCTTTTGTTTCCGTGATTTCCATGATTTATTATAGCGGAGGAGGGGAAAGTTTACAAGGGAAAACAAGGAAGAAAGCGGATTTTCTCTTTTTTTCAAAATTTTACTTGAAAAATCCCTCAAAGTATGAGAAACTAGGTAAGGATTTCAAAGATTGTTAAAAAAATGTTGATAGAAAAGGAGAAAAGGACAATGAGTAAAAAGACGACTGTTCTCATGATTTTGGACGGCTACGGAATGGAGGAAGGTAAGAACGGCAATGCGATTGCACTGGCAAAGAAGCCGGTAATGGATAAGCTGATGTCCATGTACCCGGTAGTGAAAGGTGATGCCAGCGGTCTTGCGGTAGGTCTTCCGGACGGACAGATGGGTAATTCCGAGGTTGGTCACACCAATATCGGTGCAGGAAGAATTGTATATCAGATGCTTGTTAAGATTTCCAAGTCCATTAAGGACGGTGATTTCTTTGAGAATCCGGCACTGGTTGCAGCAATGGAAAATTGTAAGAAAAACGGTTCCGCACTTCATCTGATGGGACTTTTATCTCCGGGCGGTGTACACAGCCATACGGAGCACATGTACGGTTTGGTTGAAATGGCAAAGAGAAACGGTCTTGATAAGGTATATGTTCATTGTTTCCTTGACGGACGAGACGTTCCGCCGTCCTCCGCAGCAGAATATATGGAAGATGCAGCAGCAAAGCTTAGTGAGATTGGCGTAGGTAAGATTGCTACCATCGCAGGACGTTTCTATGCAATGGATCGTGACAATGCATGGGACAGAGTAGAGAAGGCTTACAATGCCCTTGTGTTTGGTGAAGGTGTTGAAGAGACTGACCCGGTAGAGGCTGTAAAGAACTCTTATGCAAACGGTGTTACCGATGAGTTTATGCTTCCGACCGTAATTGAGAAGGATGGTATGATTAAGGAGAATGACAGTATTGTGTTCTTTAACTTCCGTCCGGACCGTGCAAGACAGATTACCAGAGCATTTGTTGATCCGGAGTTTGCAGGATTTACCAGAAAGAACGGTTTCTTTACCAATACCTTTGTATGTATGGCACAGTACGATGCAGAGATGCCGAACGTGCTTGTTGCGTTCCCGCCGGAAGAGCTTACCATGACCTTTGGTGAGTATCTTGCAAAGAGCGGTAAGACCCAGCTTCGTCTTGCTGAGACCCAGAAGTATGCACACGTTACCTTCTTCTTTAACGGTGGCGAGGAAAAGCAGTTTGACGGAGAAGACAGAATTTTAGTTAACTCTCCGAAGGTTGCTACCTTTGATCTGCAGCCGGAGATGAGCGCATATGAAGTAGCGGATAAGTTAGTGGAAGCCATCGATTCCGAGAAATATGATGTGATTGTAGTAAACTTTGCAAATCCGGATATGGTTGGTCATACCGGTATTATGGAAGCCGCAGTAAAGGCAATCGAAGCAGTGGATGAGTGTGTTGGCAAGGCATATGATGCTCTTATGGCAAAGAACGGTCAGATGTTCATTTGTGCGGACCATGGTAATGCAGAGAAGCTTATTGATACCGATGGTTCTCCGTTTACTGCACATACCACCAATCCGGTGCCGTTTATTCTTGTAAATTATGACGAGGCGTATACCCTTCGTGAGGGCGGTTGTCTTGCGGATATCGTTCCGACCTTAATCGAGATGATGGGAATGGAACAGCCGAAGGAAATGACCGGTAAGTCTTTGTTACTGAAAAAATAACGCAAAAGTCAGATTTTTGAAAAATAAGTCTTTACAAAGAGGACAAAATATTTTATAATATTAGTTGCGTTATTCATTTGAAATGGAAATACTCGATATTGGAGGTGTTAAATAGTGGATACATTAAGAGTTATTCTTACGGCATTATATGTAGTGATTTGTATTGCATTGGTAATAGTTGTTCTTATGCAGGAAGGTAAGTCCGGTGGTCTTGGTGCGTTGAATGGTTCCGGTGAGACTTACTGGGGTAAGAATAAGGGTCGTTCTTTTGAAGGTAAGTTAGAGACGATTACGAAGGTTCTTGCTACTCTGTTTATTGTGATATCACTTGTCATCAATATGAAATGGTAATACAAACGGAAAACACCCGAAGGACACTGCATGAGATGCTGTTCTTCGGGTTTTTTTTCTGATGTCGCAGGCGACCGCGCTGGTTATGTGAGTTCCGCAAGCGGAACTCGATTGGATTTTATGAAAGTAGGAGTATATGACGGAAAAAGAGTTAAAAAAACGAAAAGAAATGATTTTGAATTTTATGAAAGAACCGGGGTATGTGCCGATGAGAAAGCGGGACATGGCCGGTATTTTTCGTGTGCAACCGGAAGCAAAAGAGGAGTTTTCCTATGTATTGGAAAGCCTTTTGCAGGAAGGGGCTGTTTCTATGGATACCAAGGGTCGGTATTTTATGGAAAGAGCACTTGTGCTTCAGGGTGAATACAGAGGGACTTCCAGAGAGTTTGGTTTTGTGACGCCGGAAGATAACAGTGAAGATATCTTTATTGACGGGGAACTGACACTTGGAGCCTTAAACGGGGATACGGTATCCGTGCTGGTGTATGAAGATGGAGTGAAAAAGACCGGAAAAAGCCGGAGCGGAAAAGTCGTTAAGATTATCAACCGTGCCAACGAGATAGTGATAGGTACGTTTTTCAGAAAAAAGGAATATGGGTTTGTTATTGCGGAGGACAAGCGTCTGGGCCGGGATATTTTTATTGACGGAAAGTATACCAAAGGAGCAGTAAACGGACACAAGGTGGCGGTTCGGATTACCGACTTCGGTGACGGCAAGAAAAATCCTATGGGAAAGGTAACAGAGATTCTTGGACATATCAATGACCCGGGAAGCGATATTATAACGATTCTGCGAGCCTTCGGTATTCCGGAATCTTTTCCGGAAGAAGTGCTTGATGAGACGGAACGTGTAGGCGAATCCGTAACGGAAAAAGAATGTGCCGGACGGCTTGATTTGCGGGATACGTTAATGATTACCATTGATGGAGAGGATGCAAAGGATTTGGATGACGCGGTGTCTCTTACCGAGACGGAGTCCGGATATTTGCTTGGCGTGCATATTGCGGATGTAACGGAATATGTAAAGGAAGGAAGTTGTCTGGATAATGAGGCAAAGGACAGAGGCACCAGTGTGTATTTGATTAATCGGGTAGTGCCGATGCTTCCGCACCGCCTTTCCAATGGCATCTGCTCCTTAAATGCAGGGGAGGACCGGCTGGCACTCAGTTGTCTCATGGAATTGACAAAAGATGGAAGTATTGTGGGGCATCGTCTGGCCGAAAGTGTCATCCGTGTAAATCGCAGGATGTCTTATACGGAGGTGGCTGGGATTCTGGAACCGGAAGAGGACGGTCAAAAAGAGGCGGCGGAGGAATACGGAGCTATTTATCCCATGCTTTGTCTCATGCAGACCGTATCCGAATTGTTGCGGAAAAAGCGTACTGCAAGAGGGGCAATCAATTTTGACTTCCCAGAGAGTAAGATTATTTTGGACGAAACGGGAAAACCGTCGGAGATAAAGCCATACGAGAGAAACGTTGCTACCAGAATGATTGAGGATTTCATGCTTGCGGCAAATGAAACCGTGGCAGAAGACTTTTTCTGGCAGGAGATACCGTTTGTGTATCGTATTCATGAAAACCCGGATGAAGAAAAAATCAAACGCCTCGGGGTATTGATTCAGAATTTCGGTTATAATCTACGGGGATCAAAGACGGCACCTCATCCGAAGGTGCTCCAGAGTCTGCTTGATAAAGCGGACGGAAGTCCGGAGGAGGCATTGATTGCAAGACTGACCCTGCGGTCCATGAAGCAGGCAAAATATTCCACCGATTGTGAGGGACATTTTGGTCTGGCAACCAAGTATTACTGTCACTTTACATCCCCAATCCGCCGGTATCCGGACTTGCAGATACATCGTATTATCAAGGAAAATCTGAGGGGAGAGCTTAATGAGAAAAAGCGTGCCCGTTACAGCGGCATGTTGCCGGAGGTGGCGGCACATTCTTCGAAAATGGAGCGCAGGGCGGAAGAAGCGGAACGGGAACTGGAAAAAATGAAAAAGTGCGAGTATGCCGAAGAATGCTTGGGACTACAGGCGGAAGGTGTTATTTCCGGAATTACAAATTACGGGATGTATGTAGAACTTCCGAATACGGTGGAAGGAATGATCCGGTTGTCCGATATGGCAGACGATTATTATTATTTCGATGAAGAAAATTACTGTCTTGTTGGGGAAAAGACTTACAAAATTTATCAATTGGGTCAAAAAATAGAAATAATGATTCATCAGGTAGATAAATTACTAAAGACCATTGATTTTTTGCCTGTTTTGCGGTAAACTAAAGGTAGTGATAACAGAGGGAATGAATATGGCAGAAAACAAACAGGCAATCAAGCTGATTGCAAATAATAAGAAAGCTTTTTTTGATTATTTTATCGAGGATAAATATGAGGCCGGAATCGAATTGTTCGGTACAGAGGTGAAGTCTCTCCGCATGGGAAAGTGCAGTGTGAAGGAGTCTTTTATCCGGATTGAACGGGGCGAGGTCTATATTTACGGAATGCATATAAGTCCTTACGAAAAGGGGAATATCTTTAATAAGGATCCGTTACGGGTGCGAAGGTTGTTACTTCATAAGAGAGAAATCATGAAGCTGGCGGCAGAACAGGCACAAAAGGGGTACACGCTTGTTCCGCTTTCCGTATATTTTAAGGGCAGACTCGTAAAGGTTGAAGTGGGGCTTGCAAAGGGTAAAAAACTCTATGACAAGCGAGAAACCCTGGCAAAGAAAGACCAGAGAAGAGAAGCAGAAAAGGAATTTAAAATCAGAAACTTGTATTAAGAGGCGGTTTATTGCAAAAGAGGAGGGAAATCGGTGAAACGAGTAAAGACAGCGCTTTTAGTTCCGGGCATGGTGATAGCAAAGGATGTTCATAATGCCAATAACATCTTGGTTATGGGTAAGAATACGATACTGACAGATGAAAGTATCACAAAGTTGGCGTTCCATAGTATTTATTCTGTTTATATTAAGGACGAAGTAGTCGAAGTCCCGAAGCCGACCTACGAGAGGGTATATGTTCCTTCCAAGATTAAAGAGACGCCGGAGTTCAAGGCGTTTAAGGAGAACTATGACAGGGAGGTAGAGCAGTTAGAGGTTACCTTTAACGATATTATTACCCTGCAGTCGAAGAAAATCGGCATTTCCGAATTATGTCAGAAAGCTACCTGTATGTTAGATGATACCAGAGGCGGTATTCATGTGTTTGATATTCTGCATAATATGCGTGACTATGACGACAGTACCTTCAATCATTCCATGAATGTAGCATTAATTTGTAATGTATTTGCGGACTGGATGCATATGTCCGGCATGGAGAAAGAGATTGCCACGGTGTGCGGTTTGTTACATGACATCGGAAAGTTACGTATTCCGGAGAATATTGTAAAGAAGGCAGACAGACTGACGGATGAAGAATATGATTTGATTAAGACCCATCCGATGGAAGGATACAATATTTTATTTGAATCCCGCTTTATCTCCAGTGTTCAGAATGCGGCACTGATGCATCATGAGCGTAGTGATGGTTCCGGATATCCGTTAGGGTTAAAGGGCAATCAGATTGACAAGTTTGCAAAGATGGTAGCCATTGCGGATGTATACGATGCAATGACAGCGGCAAGAGTGTATCGTGGAGCGCTCTGTCCGTTTAAGGTTATTGAGATGTTTGAGCAGGAAGGTCTCAGTATGTTTGATGCGGAATATATTCTCGTGTTTATGGAGAATATTGTACAGACCTATATTAAGAACTGGGTTCGTTTAAGCAATGGAAAGGAAGGCGAGATTGTTATGTTAAACAAGCAAAAGTTATCTCGCCCGGTCATTCTTTGCGGTACAGAGTTTATTAATCTTTTAGAACATCCGGAAATATCCATTGAACAGGTATTGATTTAATGAAAAAAGTAAAAAAGGTCTTTACTTTTTTTCGGGGATGTGATACAATTTAGAAGCTTTCGGGCGAGCCGCCACTCAGAAGAAGGATACTCCAACCTCTTGCTTAGTGGCAGGCGTTTATAAAATATTAGGAGGTTGCTATTATGATTAGCAAGGAAAAGAAGGCTGAGATTATCGCAGCATACGGAAGAAATGCAAATGATACCGGTTCTCCGGAAGTTCAGATCGCAATTCTTACCGCAAGAATCAATGAGCTCACTGAGCATTTGAAGGTTAACCAGAAGGATCACCACTCTCGTCGTGGTCTCTTAAAGATGGTTGGTCAGAGACGTGGTATGTTAGAGTACTTAAAGAAGAACGATCTTGAGGGATATCGTTCTTTGATTGAGCGTTTGGGCTTGAGAAAGTAGTTTTCAGAGGAGCAAGAGAGGGACATTCCTGTTTGGGAATGTCCCTTTTGCGTTAGATTGCGTTGACAAAGAGAAGTATAATACACTATAATATTAGACAGGAAGTTGTGAATGAATCGGAAATTCAAAGTTATATTTTAAGATAAAAACGATAGGAGAAACCAAGGAGGAGAGTGGCAATGGAACAGGAATTCATTGGAAAGCAAAGGGAACTTGGGGATGTTACTACACAACTTGAATATCAGGATATTGCCGGACGCTTTATAAAGAGTACATTTAGCAGGGGAACTACGGAAAAGGTTATGTCAACGGAACGGAATGTCCGTGTGAAGAAAATCGTAAATGCACCGGTAAATTATGTGGTGGTGAAGGCCTTTTATGAAAACAGAGAGATTGAAAACAGCAAGGAGGCCACCAAAAGAAGACCGTCTAAGGCCCCCCGGATTATGGATGCAAGAGAATATGACCGTTGGGAAATCCGTTGCCCGGAGCCAAAGCTGTTGTTTCGTGATATAGAAAATGAGATTATTATAGAAGAAAGTAAACACGTTGCCGAGTGTGATGTCTGCGCTTCTGAAGGTAAGATGGCATGTGATTGTAACAAGGGAAAAGAGGTCTGCAAGACCTGTCGCGGCAAGGGCGGCTGGGAGTGCGATGTCTGCGGAGGAAACGGACAGATATCCTGTAAATATTGTAAGGGTACCGGAAAGAACGTAAAGCGTGAAATTATCGGATATGATAAAAATAACCAGCCGGTATACGACAATGTTTCCTATACGTGTGCGGATTGTGGTGGAAATGGTAAAATGGATTGTGACACCTGCGACGGAGTTGGATATGTTCACTGTAATGTATGTAACAGAACAGGACAAGTGACCTGCCATAAATGTAACGGAACATGTAAGGTGACCTGTGCTTCCTGTACAGGAGCCGGATTTTTCTTACACTATGTTAAGATTAATCAGGAGTTTGGAACGGATATCTGTACCCAGGTTTTAGATAGCTATGATGTGAACAGGTCCGTGTATGGCGATGGGTTTGCTCCGTTTATACCTTATGAGAAGGATATTCTGATTGCGGCATACGAATCGGATGAGCCGATGGATGAGTTCCCGGCAGGGGAGATTCTTTCCTATACCCATGACAAGCCGTACAATGTGAAGAATCTGGTAAACCGTCTGGAAGATAAGAGAAGAGCCTCCGGCAATGCGAAACGCTTTTTGCGGCATCGTATCGAAGTCTATCAAAGAGATGTACTGGAAATATCCTATGAGTTCCAGGAGAACATGTTTAAGATGATGGCGGATACTTCCACAGGCCAGGTTCTGATGAACAAGAATCCTTATGAGAATGTTGTGGAGAATCTGACGGGAGAGTTACGGCAGATTTATAAGAAGGGTGATATTTCACAGTTCCTGGTGGAATATCAGGAAATCAGTAACATTACCAAAGATGACGACTCATTGTTTGTGCATAAAAAAGTAATGCGAATGATGAAAAAGCTGGTTATTAAAAACGGCATTGCAGCAATTCTCGGTTCGGTTCTTGCATTATTGTTTATGCATTTGCCGATACTGAACTTTAAACAAACCTTTGTACCGGACTCCCAGATTGTACAAGCGCTAACGGCAATTCTGGGTATGGTGGTATCTGCAGTTTCTTCCTGTGTTTGGAAGCGGTTTGCTTTTCCGAACCGATGGAAGACCTACGGAGTTGTTGCAGGCGTGGCAGCAGCAGTTACGGTACTTATATCGGTACTGATTGTTGCATTGGGATTATAATGGTAAAAAAAGGATGCGTTGTCATGACGGCAACACATCCTTTTACTTATACTCAGGTGAAGAGCTCTAGTCTCTTTTGAACTTCTGCTCACAATATTCGCAACGATAAACAGCATGGACACGGTCCGTCAGCTTAAATCGATGCGGGAGCTCCTGCTCGATAGAGGTGATACAACGCGGATTTTTGCAACGGATGATGTTGGTAACACGTTCCGGAAGATTTAATTTTCTCTTTTCTGCAATCACTCCGTTTTTGATAATGTTAATGGTAATATTGGGGTCGATGACACCTAAAATATCAAAATCGTAGTCAACTTTACCTTCAATTTTTATGATGTCCTTCTTCCCCATAACATTACTCTTTGCGTTTTTTATAATAGCAACACAGGCATCGGTTTTGTCAAGCTCAAGGTAGTGATAGATATCCATGGAGCATCCTGCAACAATATGGTCCATAACGACGCCTTCTTGAATTCCTCCGATATTTAACATAGTCTGTCTCCTTTCTGAATTAGCAATCCGGTTTGATTCCGAGTAAGGTTAAGATGAGTGCCATTCTTACATAAACACCGTAATTGGCCTGTTCAAAATATACGGCACGCGGGTCATCATCCACATCGGTGGAGATTTCGTTGACACGCGGAAGCGGGTGGAGTACCAGCATGTCCTCTTTTGCCAATTGCATTTTCTGCTTGTCCAAAATGAAGGTATCCTTTAAGCGGATGTAATCTTCTTCGTTAAAGAAACGCTCTTTCTGGACACGGGTCATATAAAGGATATCCAATTCCGGAAGGGCAGCTTCCAAATTGGTAGTTTCTTCGTACGGAATGTTCATGGCGTCTAAGGTCTCTTCCTTTAAGTAGGCCGGAATCTGTAATTCCTTTGGAGAAATCAATACAAAGCGGGTGTTAGGATAACGTACCATGGCATTGATTAAGGAATGTACGGTACGGCCGAACTTCAGGTCGCCGCAAAAGCCTACGGTTAATCCGTCCAGATGTCCCTTCAGACTCTTTATGGTAAGAAGATCGGTTAAGGTCTGAGTCGGATGATTGTGTCCTCCGTCGCCAGCATTGATGACCGGAATGGAAGAGTGCATGGAAGCAACAAGAGGCGCACCTTCCTTCGGATGACGCATAGCACAGATGTCGGCGTAGAAGGAAATGACGCGAATGGTGTCCGCGACGCTTTCTCCCTTGGCTGCAGAGGAGGAATCGGCAGAAGAAAAACCAAGAACACTACCGCCGAGATTAAGCATTGCAGCTTCGAAACTAAGACGGGTACGTGTGCTTGGTTCATAAAATAAAGTGGCTAATTTTTTGCCGTCACAGCAATGGGAATACTTTTCAGGAGAGGAATAAATGTCCTCTGCAAGGTTAAGCAGATCGGAAAGTTCGCTTGGCGACAGATCTAACGGGCTGATTAAATGTTTCATGGTTACCTCCATAGATTTGAATAAAATGTGAAGTAATAGTTTCATTTATTATACAGTATTCCATAGTCTTTTACAAGACCTAAATGCGAAATTTCCAATAGCGAAAAAATGCCGCCATCAAAAGGGCGTCCTTTTGGTAGCGGCATTTGGCTAGAGGTGGGAATTAGCACTAAAATTCAAAGTAACGAAGACTGTTATTATAGGAAATATCCTGTACGGTTTTCCCGAGAAATTCCATGTCGGCAGGATATTCACCGTTTTCCACCCAGGTACCGATAAGGTTACAAAGAATGCGGCGGAAATACTCGTGTCTTGTATAGGAAAGGAAGCTTCTGGAATCGGTGAGCATACCGATAAAGTTGGAAAGAAGCCCTAAGTTTGCAAGGGAAATCATCTGGTCCGTCATACCGGTTTTGTTATCATTGAACCACCAGGCGGAACCGTGTTGGATTTTACCCACAGCGGAAGAGTCCTGGAAGCATCCGATGATGGTACCGATGGCAGCATTATCAATCGGATTTAGGGAATACAGGATGGTACGCGGTAATTCGTCGGTCATAGCCAAGGCGTTTAAGAATGCGGCAAGGGCTTCGGAGCAGTTGATGGAATTGATACAATCGAAACCGGTATCTACACCGATGGCATTAAAAATACGTGTATTATTGTCACGGCGCACTCCGTAATGAAGCTGCATTGCCCAGTTCAAACGGTTGTATTCTTTTCCCATAAACAATAAAAAGGCATATTTGAATTTATCCAGTTCTTCATTGGACGGCAGGTCGCCGGCAAGTCGCTTTTCAAAAATAGCCGCAACTTCTTCGTCGGAAGCAGGAGCGTACATAATATAGCCGAGACCGTGATCCGAAATCTTACAGCCCATGGAAGCGAAAAACTCCAAACGCTTACAAAGCGCTGCTTTTAAGTCATCAAAGCTTTCGATAGCGATACCGCTGACATCGGAAAGCTTTGCTAAATAATCAATGTAATCTGGTTTTTCCATGCTCATGGCCCGGTCCGGACGCCAGGCAGGAAGCACCTGTACATCAAAGGACGAGTCTTCCGCAATCATCTTATGCCAGGAAAGAGAATCAATCGGGTCATCGGTGGTGCACAGGATGGAGACGTTTGACTTCTTTATAAGATTTCTTGCACTGAACCCGGCTTCCGCCAGCTTCTTATTGCAGATATCCCATACTTCCTTAGCGGTAGCCGGGGAAAGCGTACCTTCGTAGCCAAAGTAGCGCTTTAATTCCAGATGGCTCCAATGGTAGAGCGGGTTGCCGATGGCTTTCTGCAAGGTGGCTGCCCACGCAAGAAACTTTTCGTAATCGGAAGCGTCTCCTGTAATGTATTTTTCCTCAATGCCGTTGCTGCGCATCTGACGCCACTTGTAGTGGTCGCCTCCCAGCCAAACTTGGGTAATGTTCTCAAACTTCCGGTCCTCTGCGATTTCCTGCGGGCTGATGTGGCAGTGATAATCAATTATCGGCATGTTTTTTGCATAATTATGATAGAGCACCTTTGCGGTGTCATTGGAAAGTAAAAAATCATCGTTCATAAACGGTGTCATGGCAAAATCCTTCCTTTCTAAAATAAAGCGGATCGTGTATTAGCGGTTAAGTTAATAAGAAGTTCCTCTGCAAATAAAATCGTTGGAAATGGTGGTTTTGTTCGGAACGTCCGCACCTTGTAAAATCCGCATTAAATTATTGACGGTATTGATGCTTAAAATCTCCACATGGTTATCCAGGGTGGAAATTTCTGGGTTTGTACAGATGCACAAAAGGGAATTGTTGTATCCCACGATTTCAAGGTCGTCCGGAACCCGTATGCCGGCATCTGCCGCAAACTTTACTGCGGCTACAGCCAGACTGTCTTCTGCGGTAAGAATGGCATCGTAGATAGTGCCGGATTCGTAGAGAGACTGTAAAATTTCTTTGGTTTGCAGGATGTCGTTCGGACAAAGCTTAATGGAATCTTCGGACAGGGAAAGGCCTTCGGCTGCCAGACCGTCTCGAAATCCCTTTAACTTTATGCGACTGCTGTAGCTGTCGGAACGATATAAAAAAGCGAAATTCTTTCTGCCGTGGGCGGCCAGACGATTTACGGTGTCGTAGACTGCCTGATAGTCATCGCAAAGAGTGCAGTAGATGTTCGGATGGTTGATGTAACCGTTAATTAACATAACAGGAACTTCTTTTGCAGCAGAAATGATATAGTCATTGTCCTGCTTTGCCGGTTCCATATAGTGGGAGCCTACCATAATCACGGCATCCACACGCTTGGAAAGCAGCAAACGCAGATAATTCTTTTTGTTCTCCAGTTCGTATCCGGTACAACAAAGGAAAGATTCGTATCCGTTTTTGCGGAGAGCCTGTTCAATATAATATACGGCATTCGCCAAAAAGGTATCGGAGGAATCGGAGCAAAGAATGCCGATGGTGTGCATGGTATTCAATCCCAAGCCTCTTGCAAATACGTTGGGAGTATAGCCAAGTTCCTCCATGACGGACAAAACACGTTCTTTTGTTTTCTCACTGACGTTCCGGTTACCGTTTAATACACGGGAGACGGTAGCAATGGAAACGCCGGCTTTTTTCGATACATCGTAAATGTTCATAGTTTGAAAGCCCTTACACATAATTTTTTATTTTATCAAAATATAAGATAATTATACAACAAAGAAAAAAGGACTGCAAGGTATTTCTAATAAATATTTTTCAAGAAAATCAAGCGAAAACTCATTGACAGAACATGAAAAAGTGTGTAATATTAAATTGTAAACGCTTACAAAACTTAACCGGATACCCGAAGGTATTTTTCTCGCCCTCTGGAATAACTTCGGGTATGTTGACCGGTAAAGTTGTAAGAGTACGGATTGAAATGACAGGAAGTTCATGGTATACTTGGTTCAGGAAACAGAACTGTATTATAAAAAATGATAAGGAGACTAGGACAATGGCAAAAGTTGTGACAATGGGTGAAATCATGTTAAGACTTTCCACCCCGGAAAACGAAAAGTTTATTCAGGCAGATGAGTTTGATGTTTGTTACGGAGGCGGAGAGGCGAATGTAGCAGTTTCTTTGGCAAATTACGGACACGACACCCATTATGTAACGAAGGTTCCGAAGAATCCGATTGGTGAGTGTGCGGTGGCGGCACTTCGTAAGATGAACGTAGGAACAGCAAACATTGCTTACGGCGGTGAACGTCTCGGTATTTATTTTCTGGAGACCGGTGCGGCAATGCGTGCATCCAATGTAGTATACGACAGAGCACATTCTTCCATTTCCACTGCAACAGCAGAGGATTTTGATTTTGATAAGATTTTTGACGGAGTGGACTGGTTCCATTTTACCGGAATCACTCCTGCGGTATCCGATGCGGCTGCAGAGCTTACCGAGGTAGCTTTAAAGGCGGCAAAGAAAGCCGGTGTAAAGGTTTCCTGTGATTTGAATTTCCGTAAGAAGCTGTGGTCGTCCGAAAAGGCACAGAAGGTTATGAGTAACCTCATGCAGTACGTGGATGTTTGTATCGGTAACGAAGAGGACGCAGAGAAGGTTCTCGGATTTAAGCCGGGCAATACGGATGTTACCAGCGGCGAGTTAGAACTTGCAGGTTATAAGAGTATTTTTGAGCAGATGGTAGAAAAGTTTAATTTTGAGTATGTGATCAGTTCTCTGCGTGTCAGTCATTCCGCATCGGATAACGGCTGGTCCGCATGTATCTATTCCAGAGATACGAAGGAGTTTTATCATTCCAGAGAGTACAGAATCGCTCCGATTGTGGACCGCGTAGGCGGCGGTGATTCCTTCGCCGGCGGTGTGATCTGTGGTTTCCTTGACGGAAAGAATTTCAAGGATGCCTTAGAGTTCGGTGTGGCAGCTTCCGCATTGAAGCATACCATTCCGGGAGATTTCAATCTGGTATCCAGAGCGGATGTAGACAATCTGGTAGGCGGAGATGGTTCCGGCCGGGTACAGAGATAAATAAAACGACAACGATATGAGAAGGCCATAATACAGAAAAGGTATTATGGCCTTTTTTGCTCTATAGGATATATGACCCAGAAGGTATGGAAATGATTGACAGGAGATGGGGGATAGGCTACTATAGGGGAAAGTGTTTTTACTCTTGGCGGGTTGTTTTTTACAAAGTTACTACAATGCGTGAGAGATAAAATACAGAACAGATTATAATAGGAGGATTTTTTATGTTACGAATCGAGAATTTTTCTAAGAACTACGGAGAAAAAGTGGCGGTAAACAAGTTGAACCTGACCATTGCGCCGGGTGAAATCTATGGTTTTATCGGTCATAACGGGGCCGGAAAGACAACTACCTTAAAGGCATGTTGCGGCTTGTTGGGATTTAAGGACGGAACGATTTTAATCAACGGCAAGTCTATTAAGGATGACCCGATTGCTTGTAAGAAGGAGATGGCGTATATTCCGGATAACCCGGACTTGTACGACTTTTTAACCGGTTATGCATATTTGAATTTTGTAGCAGACGTGTACGGTGTTTCGAAGGAAGAGAGAAACCGTCGGATTGACGAATATGGCGAGATGCTCGGCATTACGGATGCACTGGCCCTGCCGATATCGGAGTATTCCCATGGTATGAAGCAAAAGGTGGCCATTATTTCTGCACTGGTGCATGCACCGAAACTGATTTTGATGGATGAACCGTTTGTAGGTCTTGATCCGTCCGCATCCCATCAGTTAAAGCTGTTGATGAAAAAGCATTGTGAAGAGGGCGGTGCGATTTTCTTCTCCACCCATGTGCTTGAGGTGGCGGAGAAACTTTGTCATAAGGTTGCGATTATTAAGGGTGGTAACCTGGTGGCATCCGGCACCATGGATGAGGTAAAGGGTAACTCTTCCTTAGAAGAAGTGTTCCTGGAATTGGAGGATGAGAAGGTATGAAACTTTTATTAAAGATTCGCCTGAAGTCCATGTTCCGGGGAGCAGGGAAGTCAAAAGGCGCAAAGAAGAAAAAGGGAAGCGGTGTACTGATTGCACTATGTGCGGCAGTGCTTGTTTTTGCTCTTGAAACCATGTTGTACAACGCATGGGATATGTTATCCGTTTATTTGGATACGGAGTTCGCATGGTTGTTTTTTGCACTGGCGGGACTTATGGCTTTTGCCCTCGGTATTTTCGGTACGGTGTTTACCACGCAGAATCAGATGTATCAGGCTAAGGACAATGAGCTGTTGCTTGCCATGCCGTTAAAACCAAGCAGTATTGTGGGAAGCCGTGTGTTGGCATTGTATCTGTTGACGATTACGTTTGTGGCTGCGGTGATGTTGCCGGCAGGTCTGGTGTTCTGCTTAAAGAAGGGCTTTACGGTAACTTTCCTTGTGGCATATATTCCGATTATGATTCTGATCGGCCTGCTTACCCAGGCAGTAACCTGTCTGCTTGGTTGGGTGTTACACTTTTTACTGGCCGGGTTCAAACACAAGGCTATTGTGGCTACCGTGTTTATGACCATTGTTATGGTGGTATATATGTTTGCCATAAATAAGCTGGAGGAGTTGATGGTGCTTCTGGTGGAAAATGGCGGAAAAATCGCCTCCGCCATCCAGAGCTTTGCGTGGCCATTTTATGCAATCGGTACGGCGTGCATGGGGAACTGGGCACAGTTTGCGTTGTTTACCCTGCTTTGCGTTGTACTTTTCGGTGCAGTTACCATGCTGATTAATGCTACCTTTGTTAAGGCTATGTTGGTCGGAGGGAAAACCAAAGGAGCATCAAAGCAAAAGAGAGATTATAAAGTACGTTCACAGGAAGGGACGATTTGTAAGAAGGAATCCAGAAAGTTCTTTACCTGTACCACCTATCTGATCAATCTTGGAATGGGATTGTTTTTGACGGCGGCGCTTATTGTAGGTGGTGTACTTCTTAGCGGGAAGCTCTTGCCGGAACTGGATAAGATGTTTAAAGGAAACGCGCAACCGATTGTTGCTATCATCATTGCGGGAGCAATGGGTCTGATGGCATCCATGACGCCAATTACCGCGCCGTCTGTTTCTTTGGAAGGAAAGTACATCTGGATTATACGCTCCATGCCGATTAGCGGTAAGCAGGTACTTTGTGCGAAGTTGCGGTTCCATTGTATTGCTACGGTGCCTCTTGCGGCAATCGGAGCATTGGTGCTTGGTATCGTATACAAGTGTAATATTGTCCAGACTCTGATGGCGGTGTCCGGTTCGGTGATTTTGTTTGTGTTATGCGGTGTACTCGGTATTGTGTTTAATATGTGTTTCCCGAGACTGGACTGGCCGAATGAAGCAACCGTGTGCAAGCAGTCCATGGCAGTATTCTTTTCCATGTTTGGTATGATATTTGTGGCGGCAGGCTATGTGGCACTGTATTTCCTGTTTGTCTGGCTGTTAAAAATAAAGAATGATGCTATAATTGCATTCCTATTGTTAAATCTTATTTTTGCGGTAATTACGTATTTGTTGTATCTACTTATGACCAAGTGGGGCGGAAAGAAGTTTGAAACGCTGTAGGATTCTTAGGAAGAAAACCGGGGAAGTCGATTTGACAACCCCGGTTTTTCTAAATGTTTTATTTCCACGGACGATATTTATCAAGCCATCCGTTTTCTTCCCAATAGGTTTTTTCCATAGGAGAGGAGCCCATTCCGGCGGACTGCATTTTGCCCATGATAAAGAAAAAGAAACGGGTTTTCAAACCGACGGAAGGTCGTTTTTTGTTTGAAAGTTTCTTTGCTAATTTGTCGGTACGTCGTTCTAACTTCTGTTTCTTTTTGTCAGATACCATTTCCCAGTTCATTGCCTGTAATAAAACACCAAGACTCTTTATGTATGGGACACCCCAGTAAAAAAGTGCGGTTTTTATATCCTTGGTGGCAGTCTTTGCACCGGAACCGGCTGCCGTGGATACAACAATGGCTTTTTTGGAAAACATACAAGCCCGTGGTCTGTGGGACATCCAGTAGGTAAAGGTTAAGTCGATAAAGGATTTCATCGGAGCAGAGGCTCTGAGACAATAGGTTGGGGTAGTAAATATAAGCAAATCAGCGGTTTCTACTGCATCCATAATCTTCTTTTTTTCTTCATAAAACGGGCAATTGTGGTCACCTTCGATACATTGGTAGCATCCCATACAGAAATGATTCAGATC